>NZ_BAIN01000058.1 GCF_000613285.1 Acetobacter papayae JCM 25143
GCAGCGGAGCTGAAAGCCAGTATTTCGCTGAATATTGTCTTCTGAATCTCATGAACTCAGCACTCAGGCACCTTACCTGAACAATCAGGCCGGTAGCTGTGACATCTGCATGAGCCATTTGAAAAATGTAACTGATGGCGCGGTGTCGGAGCCTTTTCGATAGACGATAAAGTAATCGAAATCCGTATTAACCACGCGATCCGATAATTTGATAAGACGGCCGCTCTGAAGATCATCCTGAATGAGATCGGGCGGGCACAGGGCTATGCCCTGACCGGCTAGTGTTGCGACACGAAGCAGGTTGAAGTCTTCGAAAACGATTTCTGCATTATCAGTCGTTGTTTCGGGGTAGGTTTTGCCGAGCCATTCTTTCCAGCCGGATGTGTCAGTATCATGCAAAAGCATGGTTTGGGTAACACCTTGCAGGCTAGATGGATCTGGCAGGTTCTGCACGAAGCTCTGGCTGCATACAGGCACACTGGCGGCAGACAGGAATGTGACTGTTTCAAAATCCTGGATAACAGGCGGTTTCTGAGCATAGACGATAGCCAGATCTATTTCGTCAAAATGCAGTTCCTGCCCAAAAATCGCATACATAATCTTGAGTTCTATGTTGGGCGACTGATTGCGGAATACCTGCAGGCGGGGGATTAGCCAGCAGATAGCCACAGAGGGAATAACGGCGATCCTCAGTTGTGGTTTTACGGTTCTGGCACGCAGGGCCTCACATGCCGTGGCGATATCAGAAAATGCAAGATGCACCGTGCTGGCCAGAGCAACGGCATCGGCATCGAACTTCAGATGTTTGTTGTTGCGCTCGATCAGGCGCAGGCCCAGCCAGTCTTCGAGTGCGCGAATCTGGTGGCTGATGGCTGAGGGTGTGACGTTCAGTTCCGTGGCGGCAGCATGGAAGCTTCTGTGCCGGAAAACAGCATCGAACACGCGAAGCGCATTAAGCGGCAGGGCTCGCATTGGCAATCCTGATGATGAATTAATTTCATTATTATAGTGAATTTTTGTCTTTTGACAATAAATTACTGGTGAATATAACTCAACATTAACGGGTGACTTTCACCCTTTCTTCTCTGCTGAATGAACAATACGGGTTCCGGGCATATCGGGCACGGTTCTTGTTTGTGCAGGGCATATAATATTTTGATATCAAAATGAAAGGTCGTGTGGTGACCCGCACAATAACCGCCATGACTGACACGACCGACAAGATCGGTTCGATCGAGCGCCACGGGATTGAACCTATCCCCCCGGCTGAGCGGCATGGCTCGGCTTTTGAACTGTTCAGGCTCTGGGTTGGGGCCAATGTCAATTATGTTGTCATTGTCACCGGGGCTTTCACGCTTGCTATGGGCGTTACTTTTTTTCAGGCGCTATGGGCGATTGTCATAGGAAACCTGATCGGCTGCACCATGGTGGGGCTGACCTCGCTCCACGGGCCGAAAACGGGCACTTCCAGCATGATGAGTGCAGGCGCGGCCTTTGGCCAACTGGGGGCCATGCTTCCCAAGGCGGTGAGTGTTGTTTCCGCGTTGAGCTGGTTTTCAATCAATTCGATTATTGCCACACAGGCGCTTGAGGAACTGTTCAGAATCGTGGGGCTGAGTGGTTCAGCTTATGAATGGCTGGCTCTGGTTCTGGTGCTGGTGGCGGAAGTGGCCATTGCGGTTTACGGCCATGCGACCATTATCGCGGCAGAGGGTGTCAGTGCTGTTGTGCTGGGCCTGTTGTTTGTAGGGCTGGCCTGTTTTGTTGTGCCGCATGTTTCCCTGCATGCGCTTTCTACAGTCAATCAGCAGCAGGGATCGTTCAGCGCGTGGCTGCTTGCTCTGGGTGTTGTGGCTTCGTACCCTATTGGCTGGACCAATTTTGCATCTGATTACAGCCGCTATTTTCCTGAATCCATGAGCTGGAAGCGCATCGCGCTTGCTGCGGGTTTGGGGCAGTTTGCAGCGCTTGGGCTGTGCGAGGTTATAGGGCTTTTTCTGGCGGTTGCGGTGGGCGGCAGTCTGGGGAATGATCCTGTGAGCCAGCTCGGTCATTTTGTGCCCACATGGTTTGTCGTGCCGCTGCTGGTGGCGGTTATTTTTGGTGGTGTGGCGGCTAATGTGCCCAATGGTTATACGGCCAGTCTGGGTCTGCTGGCTTTGCGCCTGCCGTTGAGCCGTATTGCCTCGCTGGCAGTTATTACCCTGTTTACAATCTGCATGCGGATTGCTGTTGTTTATTCAGGCGATTTTTTCAATGTCTATCAGAATTTCCTGAGCGCTATGGTGTTCTGGACTGGCCCTTGGGCAGCAATCATGATTGTTGATTACTTCCTGCGCGGCGGCCGCTACAGCCCGGCTGCTATCATGCAGTGGCGTGGGGGGCTTTACTGGTATCAGCAGGGTATATTCTGGCCCGGTATGATTGCTTTTCTTATCGGTATCGGTTTTTCCGTCGTTTTTTCAAACTCTGAAACATTCGCAAGCCCGTTGATGACGCATGCTCTGGGGTGGGGTGATCTGGGTTTTGAAACCGGCATTCTGTCCGCAGGCCTGATTTACTGGGTGCTGGCCAGAGGGCGCGTGAATACAGCCACCACGGCATAGACTTTTCCCGAACACGGTCATTTTTCTGAAAACGAGGGTTTATAATGTTTGATCTGCTGTTGCGCGGAGCAACGCTGCCGGGTGGGCAGCGTGGTGTCGATATCGGGATAGCGCATGGGCGGATTGCTGCGGTATCGCCCGGCCTTGAGGGAGAGGCCCTTGAGGAGATTGATGTGACGGGCTGCCTTGTCACGCCTCCTTTTGTTGATGCCCATATGCACATGGATTACGCCCTGCGCGCCGGGCAACCACGCCCCAATGAAACCGGCACGTTGCTTGAAGGGATTGCCCTTTGGGGTGAACTCCGGCCAGAACTGAGCACGCAGTCCATTTACGATTACGCCAAAAAGCTCTGCCTGTGGTCCATTGCCCGTGGCACGCTCATGATCCGCTCGCATGTTGATATCTGCGATGACAGGCTGCTGGGCGTGCAGGCCCTCACCCAGTTGCGCGAGGACATGAAGCCCTGGCTTGATATCCAGCTTGTTGCCTTTCCACAGGATGGCTTTCTGCGTTCCCCCAATGCCCAGCGTAATCTGCTGCGTGCGCTGGATATGGGCGTGGATGTTATTGGCGGCATTCCGCATTTTGAGCGAACTTACGAAGACGGCACGCAGAGTATCCGGCAGCTTATGCGTCTGGCAGCCGATAGGGGCCTGCGGGTTGATATGCATTGTGATGAGGTGGATGACCCGAACTCACGCCATATCGAAACGCTCACGGCGGAAACAGTTCGGCTTGGCTTGCAGGGGCGTGTAGCCGGGTCGCATCTGACATCCATGCACTCGATGGACAATTACTATGTCAGCAAGCTCATTCCGCTCATGGCGGAGGCAGGGATAGGGGCCATTGCCAATCCGCTTGTTAACATCACCCTGCAAGCCCGGCACGATACCTATCCCAAGCGGCGTGGCCTGCTCCGGGTTAAGGAGCTGCAGGAGGCGGGTATTGCCGTAGCATTTGGCCATGACTGCGTTATGGACCGTGGTACGGGCTTGGCAGCCACGATATGTTGGAGGTCGCCAGCATGGGCCTGCATGTTGCCCAGATGACCGGCCAGCACGAGATAAAAGCGTGTTTTCAGGCGGTAACGACCGAACCAGCCGTATTCTGGGCCTTGAGCATTACGGGATCAGTCCGGGGGCCGAGGCCAGTCTTGTGGTGCTGCAGGCGGCTGATGAGGCCGAGGCCATAAGGCTGCGGGCAGAACGCCTTTATGTCATTCGCCGTGGTGCGGTTATTGCCAGTGCCACGCCGCGCAAGAGCTGGGTTGTTCTGGATGGTATGGAGCGCGATGTTGATTTTACCCGCGCGGATCTTGAAAGGGCATAAGCACAGTCCCGCGGGCTGGCAAAAACGTGTGCCAGCCGCGGGAACAGAAAAAGCCGTTAAAGCGTTTCTCTCATGATGCAGCATAATCATGGGGGGGAACGAGGTATCATGAGTGAAAAAACGGCTGACCAGCAGGGTTGGACGCAAACAACGGAGTCCGGCATTCCGGTTTCCAGCGATGAGCATTCTCTCAGCGTTGGGGCTGATGGCCCGATTCTTTTGCATGATCACTACCTGATCGAGCAGATGGCCGCTTTCAACCGCGAAATGATTCCTGACCGCCAGCCGCATGCCAAGGGTAGCGGGGCGTTTGGAACTTTCGAAACCACGCAGGATGTCAGCCGCTATACGGCGGCGAAGTTTCTGCAACCGGGCGTGAAAACCGAAGTCGCGGCGCGGTTTTCCACCGTGGCGGGTGAGGCCGGTAGCCCGGACACATGGCGCGACCCGCGTGGCTTTGCGCTGAAATTCTATACCGAAGACGGTAATTTCGACATGGTTGGCAATAACACGCCAATCTTCTTTATCCGTGATCCGCTGAAGTTCCAGCATTTCATTCACTCGCAGAAACGCCGTGTCGATAACGGCCTGCGTGACAACGACATGCAGTGGGATTTCTGGACACTCAGCCCCGAAACCGCCCATCAGGTCACATGCTGATGGGGGACAGGGGTATTCCTGCAAGCTGGCGGCATATGGATGGTTTTTCCAGCCATACCTATCTGTGGGTGAATGCCGAGGGTGAGCGGTTCTGGGTGAAGTATCACTTCAAAACCGATCAGGGCATCCGGTGCCTGACACAGGAGCAGGCGGGCCGGATTGCGGGCGAGGATGCGGATTATCACCGGCGCGACCTGCATCAGGCGATCAAGAGGGGCGAATATCCGAGCTGGACGCTCAAGATGCAGATCATGCCGTATGAGGAGGCCAGAGCCTATCGTATCAACCCGTTTGATCTGACCAAGGTTTGGCCACAGGGGGAATATCCGCTGATTGAGGTTGGTAAGCTGACGCTTGACCGCAACCCGACGGATTTCCATACCCAGATCGAGCAGCTTGCCTTTGAGCCGAACAATTTTGTGCCGGGCACTGGCCTTTCGCCCGACAAGATGCTGCTGGGGCGGTCCTTTGCCTATGCGGATGCCCACCGGGCGCGGTTGGGCGTCAATTATAAGCAGATCCCGGTTAATGCACCGCAATGCCCGGTGCGTGGCTATGTCAAAGGGGGGGCTATGCGCGTGCGCGAGGCGCGTGACCCTGTTTATGTGCCCAATTCCAAAGGCGGGCCAACGGCTGATCCGCAGCGTTTTCCCGAAAATGCGGTCTGGTCGGCTGATGGTGCATTCGTGCGCGAAGCCTATACGCTCCGCCCGGATGATGATGATTTCAGTCAGGCCAATGTGCTGATCAACCGCGTTATGGATGAAGCGGCGCGCACGCGTCTGGTCAATAACATTGTGGGGCATGTGTTGCAGGGCGTGGAAGAGCCCGTGCTGTCGCGCGTATTTGAATACTGGACGAAAATCGATGCCACAATCGGCCAGCGTGTGCGCGAGGGGGTAACGGCGCGCCGGAGCTAGGGCGCGCCGTCAGTCAGCGCGGGTGAGTGCGGCGGTTGTTCCTGAAAGGGATGACCGCCCGTTCTCTGTTGCGGTGTCTGGTTTTGGCCGCCTGCGACTGTCGATAAACAGGTAAAGCACAACGCCATACCAGACCACGCTCTTCAGCAGTGAATGCAGGATTTTCATGATAGGGTCCGGGTATTCAGCAAGGGATGGTGCGCAGGTATTCACGGGCACAAGGCACTACAGCCCGTAGAGTAAAGATATAGAAATACACAATACTATATAGGATATGATGATTATCCATATGGAGTAAGGCAGGATAACGTGCAGCGCAGTATTGGCGCCGCGTAGTAATGTGCCGATGCTGTGATAGGGCCTGTGGTGTAACGGATCGCCTGCCGGGTGTGCCTGTTCGGGGGGCGGCGCAAAAGGGGCTTTGTCAGGCATGGGGTCTGCCCTCGCTTTCGGTGCGTTACTGAAACCGGATACTGTCATGGCCTGCGTGGCCCAGTGCGGTGCGGCTTTGGCTGCGTGCAAGGCTGGCCTGGATACGTGCGCGCGCACTGCGCCACAGATACGCGCCGATATGTACAGCCCCGAAAGGCTCCATGATACAGAGAGCGAAAAGGGAAAACCGCACCCAGAGAATAGGCGGATGATCGTTTTGTGGGGTCTTGCGCGTGGCGATAACACCATGCCCCATATTGCTGCGCATTGTCTGTCTCCTCGGAAAAGCAAGGCTTCGGCCTGTGCCGCTGCCTGTCCGGGAAGCCGTCTGGTTTCCCGATGCCCTCTTTCTGGGGGGTGTTTCTTTCCGGGTGATGTCGCAAATATATCCATCATGAAATATGCCCGCGATCAGGCACTTGGGTGGTGTTATGTTTCCATGTTGAAATATTGCGCTTACATTAGAGAAATCAGCACGCCGAAAGGCTGTGTTATGGTGGAGCCATGACTGTTATGCCTCACCTTCTCATTGTCGATGATGACAGGGACATTCTCTCCCTTCTCACCCGGTTTCTTGGTAAACACGCTTACGATGTGTCGGTGGCGGAAGATGGTGTTGCCATGTTTTCGGCTTTGGAAACCGGCTCTATTGATCTCGTTATTCTCGATATCATGCTGCGTAATGAAGATGGATTCAGCCTGTGCCGCAGGCTCAGGACATCGTCCAACATACCCGTGATCATGCTCTCGGCCATGGCTGAACATACAGACCGGATCGTGGGGCTTGAAATCGGGGCGGATGATTACCTGACAAAGCCGTTCGACCAGAGGGAACTTCTGGCCCGCGTCAAGGCCGTGCTGCGCCGCACAGCCGAGAAGGCAGACAGGCCCGATGGCGCGGATACACGCCCTATCCTGTCGTTTTCAGGCTGGCGGCTTGATGTCGCGCGGCGCGAGTTACGGGCGCAGGACAATGCCCTTGTGCTTCTGTCCGGTGGGGAGTTCGAGCTGCTGCTGGCGTTTGCCGAGCACCCGCAGCGTGTGCTGACGCGCGACCAACTGCTTGATCTGGCGCGCGGGCGCAACCATGCGGCGTATGACCGCAGTATTGATGTGCAGATCAGCCGCCTGCGACACAAGCTGGAGGATGACCCTAAAAACCCCTCGGTTATTCGCACCGTGCGCAATGGCGGGTATCTGTTCTCACCCACGGTCAAACGGCTGTGACACAGCGGCGGGCGTGGTTTGAGGACACCATAACACGGCGGCTCATTACCACCGTTGCGCTGGCGGCTGCGACCACGGCCGGGCTGTTACAGCTTCTTGCCACTTTTGGTGGGTACTGGGCGGCCCCCAATATTGAACAGACGGGATTGTTGCAGGAGGTCGCGGCTGTCAGCCGCATGATTAGTGTTGCACCGCCAATGGTGCGCACGCCCCTTGCTCAGGCAGCCTCGACTGAAAAAATCATGTTTTCATGGTTTGAAGCGGGGAGTGCAACCGCCAGAGTGCTGGAAACAGCGCATTACAAACCGGAAGAAGTGCGGCGCGGTCGGCAGGTCATAGGGGCATTCATAGGCGATACGGCCATACGTCTGGATCCGTTCAGTGTGGAAAACCCCGTTGCGGCAGAACCGGGTATTCATGTTGACAGGAAAAAATACCCCGGAGCAACCTTTCTGGCACTCCAGCTTGCTGATGGAAGCTGGCTTGTCTGTGCGGCACTGGTCCGGAGCTGGGGCTTTTTTACCTCGGAAAGACTGATACTGGAGCTGGTGGCACTGGTGGCATGGGTTGTTGTGGTGTCGCTCATTGCCTCGCGGCAGATGTCGCGCCCTATTGAAACCCTTGCCGAAGGTGTGCGGCGTTCAGGCATGAAACCAAGCTCGCCGCCGATAAGGGAAACCGGCCCGCGCGAGTTGCGGCTGGTTGTGCGCACGATCAACGCCATGCAGGCGCAGATACGCAAATTCATTACCGACCGTACAACCATGCTCGCGGCCATTTCTCACGACCTGCGCACTCCGCTGACGCGCATCCGCCTGCGGGGTGAATTTATCGAAGATGCCGAACAGCAGGCCCGCCTGTTTCGCGATGTTGATGAAATGCAGGCCATGATTGATGGCGCGCTGTCTTTTTTCCGTGACGATGCGAGCTGCGAGGACATTACGACATTCGATCTGCCGGGTATCCTGCGCACGATCATCAACGATTTTGCCGACCAGAATATCATCATTGAGTATTCCGGCCCCGCCCGCGTCATTTATCAGGGGCGTCCGTTCGCGCTCAAGCGGGTCTTTACCAACCTTGTTGAAAACGCCGTCAAATATGCTACCCCGCCCTCCATTGTTCTGAGCTGCACGCCAGAGCACTACACCATTGCCATAAGTGATGCGGGGCCGGGTATTCCAGACAGCCTGATCGGGCGTGTTTTCGAGCCTTATTTCCGGGGGGATAGTTCAAGAAACCGCGAAACCGGGGGGGTGGGGCTTGGCCTGACCTCGGCTCTCGCCACTGTTCAGGCGCATGGCGGCACCATTACAGTGCGCAATCGCCCTGAAGGCGGGCTGGAAGTGCGGGTTGATCTGCCCCGGCATGACGAGACACCTTAAGGCGATGTGATAGCCCGTATCGGGTATGAATACAGGCCGTCACAACATTTCAACACGGACATAATAGCGAGATATTCCCGACATTCCCATGCGCTAGACCACATTCATGCGGTTGCCCGTTCCTATTGTTGTGCAAGGGGCTTTTTGCATCAGTGGTTTTCTTTTCGCGAGGGTCGGAACAATGTCGTTATCTTCCGTATCATGTTTCCAGACAGGCAGCCGGTCAGGTGTGTATTACCGCATGGTGCCATCGCGCCCTGCCGGGCTATCGCTACACGCGGCCCGCAGCACGCCGGGCCAGACGGTAGGGCGTCAGTCGCTTGAGCAGTTTGTCAAATCGGTCTGTCAGGCGACAATCAGCAGCGTGCGCAATTCAGATGTCACGATCACGCTTTTTGTTGTCGCGGAGAGCGCCAGCCTAGCGCTGGCACCAGACCTGATCCGCATGGCGGTTGCTGTCATGGTTTCCGATGCGATTTCGCACAGCTTTTATGAGCGCTCTTCGGGGCGGATTACGGTGCGGGTTACAAACCCGAACCCTGCCAGCCTGTGCATTGATGTGTCGGACGATGGCTGGGGGCTTGGCTCCATTCGCACGCAGCGGGTGCGCGACCTGAAAGACCTGAGCGCTTTCGGGAAAGTGACAGTCAGCAGAATGCCTGATCCCGGTGAGGGTATGCTGGCCCGGCTGGTGATCAGCCCCGTTGAGGGACAGACGATGCTGGACTGGCAGGCAGCCATAATGCCCGGCCTGACAGCCCGCAGGCCCCATTTGCTGCCTGTGCTGCGCGATAAAGTTATGGGGGCGTTACGCCTCATGTCGTCTGCCGTGCTGCAAACGCCTGATCCTGCCTGCCTCCAGCCTGCGCGCGGGCGCTCATAATGCCCGGCACGTTCTGTTTTCTGGAGCGTGCCTGCCGGGATATGCCAATCCAGCCTGCATGCGTGCAGGAATTTAAAGAAAGATTTCCAATAATGCTCAGGATTTCCGGCTTGACTACGCGCCATGGCGGTTGCGTGCTTGCGCTTTTGATGATGACGGGCTGCGCAGGCCAGAAAGTCACACATTCAGGGTTTCTGCCCGAGGAAACCTATGGAGAGATGACACCGCAGAAAGTCATGTCGATGACCATATTTATGTAAAACCGGGCCTTGATGCTTCAAGATACACTCTGGCGGTGATTGATCCGGTCGCGTGGCACCCTATTGCCAAGCGCCGCATCTCAAGCCGGAAGTTGAAACCCGGATGACCGATGCCTTCAACACGGAAATAAAAAAACAGGTTGGTAAAATCTACCGGGTTGTTGATGCCTCCGAGTGTGGGGCCTGCACGGAGGCGGTGCATATCCGCGCGGCCATTACCAATATCCGCCGGAGCAAGTGGTATTATAACGCCATACCGGTTGTGGCCGGTTTTGCCGCCGGTGCGGCAGGTGGCGGCATGCCGCCCATTCCCCCGCCCGCGCCGGGTGGAGCGAGCGAGGAACTGATAGCCGTGGATGGCGCTACCGGAGAGACGCTTGTGGCCATTGCAACCTATAATAACGGCATGCCCTGGAACATGATGGGCCAGTGGATTCCCTATTCCCATGCCAAGCGCGCCTTCCACCTTGCTTCGGCCCTGCTGGTGGAAGAATTCACCAAAAACGGTGCAAAACCGCTCCCGACCCCAAAGGGGTAGGGGAGAAACACCCCCGCGATCCGGCAGCCCTGTTACACGCCCGTGCGGGGCCGCCGTGCATCCATGGCTGGTCAGGCGAGCAGGCCGCCATCGACGGCAATGGCCGCCCCTGTGATGTAGCTGGCAGCCGGGCTGGCGAGGAAAGCAGCCATATGGGCAATATCCTCAACCACACCGTACGAGCCTGTGGCGACAAACCCGGCGAGTGCCGCAGCCCCTTCCGTATCGGCGGGGTTCATTTCCGTATCGATTGGCCCCGGCTCGATCACGTTGATGGTGATACCCCGCTGCCCGATATCGCGCGCCACACCCTGTGCAAAGCCGCGCAGCCCCGCCTTGGTGGCGGTATAAAGCGACAGGCCGGGAAAGGGTGCGCGCCCGGCAAAGGCGGAGCCCATAAGAATGATGCGCCCACCTTTTTGCATGTGCTGAACCGCCTCATGCGTTTCGACCATTATGGCGCGCAGGTTGAGGTTAAGCGTGTATTCGATGTCTTCGATGCTGGTTTTGTCGATGGTGTTGTGCGGGTAGGTGCCCGCATTGCAGACCAGCACATCCAGCCGCCCGAAATGCGCCACTGTGTCAGCCACGACCTTGCGGTTGCTTTCAATGGTGGCGCCGTCAGCCTGAATTGTCAGGACACGGCGGCCCATTTGGCGGATTTTGGCCGCCAGTTCTTCTGCCCGTGCCGCATTGCGGGCGTAGGAGATGGCAATATCAAAACCCTGAGCCGCAAGGTGTTCTGCAACAGCAGCTCCAATGCCACGGCTTCCGCCTGTTACAAGGGCGACGTGTTCTGTCATGTCTGTTCTGTCCGTTATTGCAGCTTTATAGAAAAGGAGAGCCTGCGCCCTTATGGCCGGCTCCCTGCCATACCCGGCTGAAAAGCCTTGTAATGTCTGTCTTTTCTGGACTGGGAGCGGGCGGAACAGGTAGAATGATCTTCCATAAAAATTGTCTTATTTTCCATAACAGGTCTGAAAGTGGATAATTTCGGCATGTCAAGAAAAGCGATCCTGTCAAAAATCCAGACCAGACTGGCGGGCCTGTGCGAGACAAAAAGCCACAGGACAGAGATCGACTTTCTCACGCTTTATAAAACAACCCGCAAAACAGACCCGGTGCTGTTCGTGTATGAGCCGCGCATTTATATTGTTATACAGGGTCAGAAGGAAATTTCGGTTCTGGACCGGCGCTACGTGTATAACGAAACGCAGTATCTGGTCTCCACCATCGATATTCCCGTCTCGGGCATGATTACTGAGGCATCGGCCGAGAGACCCTATCTGGCTATGTGTCTTTCTTTTTCACCGCTTGAAATTTTCGAAATCATTTCAGCCATTGGCGGCCCTCCTGATACCGCGCTTTCTCCCCGGTTTGGCATGGGGTTGAGCGCGCTTACGCAAGATCTGCTCGATGCTGTGTGGCGGTTGCTCAACTGCCTGCCCGAGCCGTCCGCCCGGAGCTTTCTGGCCCCCCGTATCAAGCAGGAAATCATTTACCGCATGCTGCATGGCGCGCAGGGCAGCACCTTATGTGAAATTGCCAATTACCGTAGCGACCTGTCTGGTATCAATCGTGCTATTTTGTATTTACGCCAGCATTTCAGGGAAAATTTTGAAATATCCGTGCTGTCTGAGTGTGCAGGCATGAGCCAGTCCAAGTTCTATCAGCGCTTTCATGATGCCACGCATCTCACCCCGGTGCAGTACAGGCTGCGCCTGCGCGTGCAGGAGGCCCGGCGTCTGATGTTGCATGAAGGCCAGCGCGTGGCCGAGGCCGGTTTTAATGTTGGGTATGACAGTCCCTCGCAGTTCAACCGCGAATATAAAAAGCTCCTTGGCCTGCCCCCTCATGCGGATATCAGACGTATCCGCGCGATTGGCATGGATCAGTATTGTGAGGATAATGAGGAAGTCTGGCTGTAAGACAGCGGTGGCTTAAAACCCGATAGTAAGGGCCATGTTACCGTAAGCGCCTTTATTGCCATAACCGCTTTCCTCCCGGCTGATGGCCAGCGTGCGCAGGCGCCACCCCATATTGAAAACCAGATTGACGTAACGCCCCACGCTGCTTTGCAGGTCCAGCCCGATGCTGGCCAGATCGGCCTCGTTATTGGCGTTGGGCATGACATGCACCTGCGCGGTATGCCCGTAATCATAAAACACGCCGAGCTGCTCGGTATCCTGCACGGCCCTGCCGGGCATAAGAAACTGCATGATACTGAAACTGGGGCCGTAGAGTTCGTTGGTAATGCTCACGCCTTCGCTACCCAGCGCACTATCGGAAAAATAGCCGCGCGCGGTAGACAGACCACCCAGCCCGAGCTGGTCATTATACATCAGGTTGGTGTTGGCCAACTGACCAACAGCCTGCATAGCCCATGAAAAACCGGCGGGCAGGTCTGTCGTGCGGCTCAGGCTGAGGGTGTCATACACATAACGGTCGCTTGAACCGGGCACGAGTGTCTGGAAGTTCAGGTTGTGGTTGGCACCACTTAACCCGCCGGGACTGAGCACAAGCTGGTTCTGAAAAATGGTCTTGCCGTAAGGGTCGTCCAGAGTGGCGTTATAGATAATAGGAAACTGATCGACCTCCGCACGGTTTTTGAAAACGCTCAACCCACCGAATTCAAGCGTGTTGTTGGTGGTTTTGAAATCAAAGCCAAGCTGTATGTCTTCACTCAGGTGCAGGTCGGGGCTGAAGGTGATGGAGGGCAGGTCATGGATATAGCGCATGCTGGCCTGCGCGCTGTGCCCGGTGTCATGCAGATAGGCGCTGCTGTCCTGAATGGTGGGGATTTCGCGCGTATAGGAGCCAAAAACCTGTATCCGGTCATGCCATGGCAGGGGGGCGAGCCAGCTTATGGCGTGGCCGCTGTAGCGATCGTTGATGCTGTGAGTGAACTGGTAGGAGACAATATGCCCTATGCCCGCAACATTGCCCCATGTGCCGCCAATGGCCAGCTCTCCCCGGCCCAGTGCGGGCGCGCCCACGGTATCGAACGACCCGTAAACATGCACAGGCAGGCGGTCATTTGCGTGGAGGGTGACATCGGTTGTGCCCCGTGTCTGACCGGGAGAGAACACGGCATTGACCGTGCGGAACGGGTTTGCGTTCAGCCTGTCCAGCCCGGCCTGCACGTGCGACAGAACCAGAGCTTCACCCGGTTTCAACCCGCTTTCGCGCTGGAGCAGGCCGGTGGAAAACCAGCGGTTGCCGCTGATGGTCATGGTGCCAAGCCGGTATTCCGTGACGATAACCTGCACCACGCCGGTGCTGATGTTCTGCGGCGGGATGGTGACATACACAAAAGGGTGCCCATGCGCGCGGTAAAAGGCGCTGGTGGTCCGGGCGATGGTATTCAGGTCAGCCAGCCGCAGGCTTTTGCCCAGATAAGCGTGCATTGTGCGGCTGAAGCCCGGTTGTGCAAGTAGGGGCAGGCCCGCGCACTGCACACCCGCCGTGCCCGCAGGCAGGCCGGAAGCCCGGAGTGCTTCAGGGGTGGGCAGAAAAACCAGCGCTTTGAGAGCGGGAATAATAACGCCTGTGGCGCGCGGGAGCACAGGCGGCGCGGGTGTGGGCAGGGTAGGGGC
>NZ_BAIN01000057.1 GCF_000613285.1 Acetobacter papayae JCM 25143
CTACGGCCCAGCCCCTCCAACCAGCCCCGCGCCACGCAGACCCCGCGCCCTCTACCGCCCCGTGCCCTACTGGGTGCAGGGGCCATGTTTCTTTACGTAGGGGTTGAGGTTCTGGCGGGCGACGCCATAGGCACCTATGCGCGCGCAAGCGGTTTACCCCTGAACCAGTCAGGGTTTTTTACAGCCTTAACGCTAAGCTGCATGCTGGCGGGGTATCTATGTGGGCTTGCCCTCATTCCCCGCCGCATCTCTCAGGAACGCTACCTGCTGCTCTGCTGCGCCGCAGGGGCGGGGCTGGCCTTGCTGGCCTGCGCCACGCAGGGCTATGCTCGGTCATCTGCCTTAGCCTGTTCGGCTTCGCAAACGCCATGATTTTTCCGTCTCTTTTCCCCATAACACTGCGGGGCAATGCGGCTGACAGCGCACGCATATCGGCCCTGCTGGTCATGGCCTATAGCGGAGGGGGGATCATGCCGCAGGTTTTCATCCACCTTGCAACACGCATTGGCTTTCATCCGGCACTGGTGCTGGTAAGCCTGCCCTCCTATCTGCTGATTGCAGTCTATGGCTGGTATTTTTCGCGCCCGCAGCCCATCGCCCTTATGGAACAGGCCCCCTCATGACAGACCTTTCCGGCCAGCTTGTCCTGCCTGACCGTATCCTGCCCGGCCGCCTGACCTTTACCGACCGGCTGGCAGACATAACCCCCTGTGCGCAGGCCCCCGAGCGCTACATCCTGCCCGGTTTCATTGACGGGCATATTCATGGGGGTGACGGCGCAGACACCATGGATGGTGTGGCCGCCATTGGCACGCTTGCCCGGTTTCATGCCCGCCATGGCACCACCACCCTGCTGCCCACCACCATTACCCGCCCATGGGCCGAGGTGCTTTCCGCCCTAAGCGCCATTGCCGAAGTTACGGGCCGGACCATTGAAAACGGCCCGTTTATTGCCGGAGCCCATCTGGAAGGGCCGTTTGTCAGCCCGCACCGGCTGGGCGCGCAGCCACCCCATACGCTTGAGCCCACCCCCGAGCGTGTGGCCGAAGCACTAGCCCCCGGCTGCGTGCGGGTGGTCACTCTGGCCCCCGAGCTGCCCCACGCAGCAGAGGCCATGGCCAGCTTTGCCCGTGCGGGCGTGCGGGTCAGCCTTGGCCACACCACCGCCAGTTACGAGCAGGCCAGCAGCGCATTATGCCTGATCTGTGCGGCGGGGGGCACGGCCGGGGGCACGCATCTGTTCAACGCCATGCCGGGCATAGAAAGCCGTCGCCCCGGCCCCGTGGCCGCCCTGATGTGCAGCGACGCCTATGCCGAAATGATTTTTGATACCCACCATGTCCACCCCGGCACCTATCGGCTGGCACAAAAAATCATGCCGGAGCGGCTGGTATTTGTAACCGACGCCATGCGCGCGGCGGGCCTGCCCGATGGGCCGAGCCAGCTTGGCGGGCAGGCCGTTATGGTGCGTGATGGCACGGCCCGCCTGCCTGACGGCGCGCTGGCAGGCAGTGTGCTGACACTGGATGCAGCCCTGCGAAATGCCGTGCAGGCAGGCACCGGGCTGGTTGAGGCCACCGCCCTGCTCAGCGCCAACCCGGCACGCTATCTGGGCCTGAACGACCGGGGCGCTCTCCAGCCGGGCCTACGGGCTGATCTGGTGGTGCTGTCAGCCGAACTGCATGTTGAACAGGTCTGGGTAGGCGGACAGCGCATTGCCTAGGCGGCAGCCCGGTCCCGCAAAACCCACTGCCCCCGCGCTCAGAACGTAACCCGGGTTCCAAGCTGGAAGGTTCTGCCGGTGCCACCTCACGCCCCCATGGGCTGGTGTCCATGCCCCGGAAATAATAACGCTCATCACCAAAGTTCATGATTGCCAGTGATAGGTCCAGCTTTGTACCATCGGCCCTCAGGGGGATGGTATGCGTAACCTGCGCATTGAAAACGACATAACCCGGCACCCGGCCGACCGAGCCGGTTGCGTTTTCATCCTTCGTATTGGCGGCATCGGTATAGGAGCGCGAAAACCAGAACCCGTTGAGGTTGAAGCGCGTCTGCCCCCATTTATAGGTCGCACCGGCTGAAATCTGATGTTTTGACGTATAGGGCACAAGATTGCCCTTATAGGCACCATTAAGCTGCCGGGCATCCAGAAAGGAATACGCGGCATTGAAGGACAGCGCAGGCAGGCTTTTCAGCGCCCAGTCACCCGAGAACTCAATGCCCTGATACCGCGTGCCCCCCAGATTGATATAACCGCCGGGCGTGCCCAGTGTCGGGCTTATGATCGTGCTATCATATTCAATCTGATTCCCGAAATCGATCCGGTAGAATGTCAGCGCAAGTGTAGTGTAACGGTTGGGGAACCACCGCCCCCCGAATTCGTAATTCCATGCTTTTTCCGCATTCAGCCTGTTGCCGTAAATAATTTCCGTAGACTGGGCCGGCCGCATGGATTTCTGTGCATCAAAGAACACATAACCCGTTTTTCCAATGGAATAGCCGATTGTTACACCGGGCAGGATATCGCGCGTGCCATTACCCTCCCTCTGGCCGGTGGCGGTATTAACGTAGCTCTGATCCACATGCTCGAACCTGAAACCGGGAGTAAACGTCAGACGGTCATTCAGGAAACCCATTTTATCGCTAATGAATGTTGACCACGCCGCTGTATTGAACTGCCAGTCACGAAAGGATGTCCATGCCCCGGCAGGCAGGGTCTGGCGGTTGACCATGTAGTGAATATCTTCACTGACATACCGTGCCCCAAAAGCGAATTCATGCGAAACACCCCATGCTTTCGTGCGCAGGGTCATTTGCGGCTGCACGCCATAAACCGTGAAATCACGAGGGGAGTTCTGCAGCCGTTGTGCAGGCAGGTCCGATCGCCATGTTTCGGCGGAAGACAGACGCATGCCGTTGGTAAAACTGCGACTGGCCTCATTGGCAAAGAAGGTCAATGTGGCCTGTCCACCCGTAATGCCTTTCCAGCGGCGCATGTCATGCTGGGCTACAAGGCTGCCACGATAGGTGTAGCCCGACATGGAGTCATAATTCCGTGTGCTTTGGAAAGGATTTTTACGATAATCGGTAGGAGACAGCGCACCGGGCATGTCTATATCCGCCTCGTAATCGGCAAAATCGGTTCTGATCCGGTCATTATCCGTTATGGCGTATTCGGTACGCAGGCGCAGGTTGCGCACATTGGCCGCACTATGGCTGTCGCGGAACTGGTGACCATTCTGGAAATTGGCATCAAGCTGCACACCAAAGCGGCGGCTCAGCCGACCGCCGGTGCTGAAATCGGTATTAGCAAGCACATGGCCGTTATTGCCCGCAATCTGCAAGCGTTCGCCAATGCTTGTCGTCCATTTTTCAGGAATGGGACGACTGACGATATTGATCACACCCCCCATATTGTTAGGGCCATATTGCAGGGCCGCACCACCGCGCACCACGTCGATATGATCCACCATATCCATGGTCATAGGGAACATGGACACGCTAGTCTGCCCGTACGGGGCGAGAGAGAGGGGAATGCCGTCTTCAAGAATCTGCACACGCCCACTGCGGCTTTCGTAAAGACCCCGCATCTGGATCTGGGGGAGTGCGCCCGTTCCGGTTTCGTCAAAAATCTTGACACCGGGAATGCGCTGCAAGGCATCGTCTATCGAGCGCACGGCATGTTCATGCAGATCCACACTGCTGATAACCGTGCGGCTCCCCGCATAATGGCGCTGCCCGTAACGGCTGGCATTGCCGATAACATCGCCCTGTACAAGAATATGCTCCTGCTCACGAGATTCAATGCCCATATCCCGCGCAGGGGCCACCGCCTGCGGGCGGGGCACGGCAGGAGGGGCAGTGGGGGCTGCAACCAGTTCATAGGCGGCGGCTCCGGCAGGCTGGAATGTCAGCCCACTGCCGGACAGAAGCCGCTCAAGGGCCTGCTGGCGCGACATTGTGCCAGTAACGCCGGGCGACAGCCGGTGCGCGAGCGCCGCACCCCCCGATGCGATCTGAACATGCGCCTGACGGCTGAACTCAAACAGCGTATCGGCCAAAGCCCCCGGCGGAATATGGAAGGTTTCAACACCCTGCCCGGCCTGCTGTGCGGCGGCCTGCCCCGCTCCGTACAGGCAAGACGTTGTCAGGGCAGTGGCAAGGCCCAGCACCTGCAACGCGCAGGGAAGCCGGTTTTTATGGAAAGCTGTCACACGCATTGCGAGAAAATCATCCTGTTTCGGGTCATGTGTGCGAATGGATCGCAGTTGCATGAAACCCAGACGCTTTCCGCGCTGGCTTTTCCTGTCAGGTGATGAAATTTTTTTTCGAAACTCAAAAACCGATGCCTCAGGACCGGCTGATAACCGTCAGCCAGCGTGAAAGACGGTGCACATGCCCACCATGCTGCCTGACAGCCAGTTGCAGCGCCTCCACCGGGTGGTGCAGGTCATAAACCCCGCTGACAGTCTGCCGCGCCAGATCCTTGTCCAGCACCACAATATAGCCCGGCTGCCACGGGCGCATGGACTCGGCCAGTGCCGCAATGGTGGTATTTTCAACCATCAGCAGCCCTTCACTCCACAGGCCGACATGGCCGGGCGGCTCCGTTCCGCGTTGGACAGACGGCCCGGCTACCCGCACCCATGCGCCGGGGCCAAGTTCCAGCGTCTCGGGCGCAGGGCCTGCAGTTTCAACCCGGCTTGCCCCCTCGCGCACGGCAACATTTTCCCCCTGCGCTGTGCGCGCGACATCAAACACTGTGCCGATATCAGTCGCCGTTACGGCCCCCGCTTTCACGCTGAAAGGCCGGGCCGGGTCGTGCTTTACGGTAAACAGGGCCTCACCGCGCAGCAGGGTAATGGTGCGCCCACCGCCGGAAGCCTCAACCCGCATGGCGCTGAGTGGAGCGAGCAGGATTGAAGACCCGTCAGCCAGTTGCACGGTGCGCATCTGTGCTGCCGGGGCGTACTGATCCGCCTGCCAGCGTAACGGCAGGTCAAAACCGAAAACCAGCCCCGCCACACAGGCCGCCATGCCAACAGCCAGCACCGCACCTGCCTTGCGCCCACGCGCCCAACCCGGCCTGACAGACCTGAACGCGGGGAGTGGCACGGCATGGGGCACGGGGCTGGTTTCACCCGCCATACGGTTCATGACCCCGGCCGCGCGATTGATGCTGGCCCAGGCCTGAGCATGTTCGGGGGCCTGCGCCAGCCATGCCTCAAACCCGGCTTTCAGGCTCTCATCCTGCGGGTTTTCGCGCAGTTGGATAAACCAGACGGATGCCGCCAGCCGGGGGGAGTGCGCCTGTGTCATTCAGGCCAGACCGGAAAAAATCAGCCGGGCTGCGCCACAGCACTCATCAGAAAAAGCCCGAACCATGCCAGCACCATACTCAACCATGGACAACAGATTTTCAGCGTGGGCAGGCACGGTCAAGGTCCTCCGCGCAGTCAGCCAGCCCACTGGCAATGAGGGCCTGAGCAAAAGAGACCGAAATATCAAGATGGGCTGCAATATCCTTTAGCTTCCTGTTCTCGAAATGATACATCCGCACCGCTGTTGCCTGCCGGGGTGGCATGGCGTTGATCAGCCTTTCAAGATGCTCCATTTCAAGCCGGGCCATCACCACTTCTTCGGGCGAAGGCTGATCGGCTGGCAGTCTTTGTTCAAAACCATCCGTATTCAGGGTGGACTCGGCCTGCCGCCTGCGCCGCCGTATGTTGCTGACAAACAGATTACGGATAACGGCACGCAGGTAATGAAAGGGAGAAGCCACGCTCTCGGGCGGGCTGCCATCGGTCAGGCACCACGCCTCCTGCACCAGATCTTCCGCCTCGGCCCGGTCTCCTGTCAGCTTGCTGGCATAGGAAAGCAGGTGCCCGTAGCGCCGTTCAAAGACATCGGCATGTTTTTGTCTTTGCTGGCGGGCGGGGAGAGGAGGCATATCCGGGTTTATATACAAATGAGAATACTTTGCAATTAAACCACACCAGCCCCTAACGGGCCGGTTTAACACGCTCGAAAAGCAGCATGCCCGCGAGCATGGCGGCAGTAAAAACACAGCCCTGCCACACCCCCGCCCCAACAGAAGCCACCGCCGGGCCGGGACAGAACCCCGCCATACCCCAGCCAAGGCCGAACAGGCAGCTCCCCACCACCAGTGGCGCATCGATCTGCCGGGCCACGGGCAGGGCAAATGCCTGATCCAGCACGGGCCGCTTTAAATGCCGCGCCAGCCTGACCCCCGCAAACGCCACACAGACCGCACCGCCCAGCACAAACAGCAAGGAAGGATTCCACACCCCGGCCAGATCGAGAAAAGCCAGAACCCGCGCAGGGTCCAGCATACCGCCAAGGATCAGGCCAAGGCTGAACACCAGCCCGCAGGCAAATGCCGCGATAGAGCGCAAAACCATCATGCCGCTACCTCCAGCCCGCCAGATGGAACAGGCTCGCGACCAGCACGCCCGTTCCCAGAAAACAGCACACCGCCACCAAGGAACGGGGCGAAAGCCGCGCTAGACCCATCACACCATGCCCGCTGGTGCAGCCACTCCCCATACGGGTGCCGAACCCGACCAAAAACCCCGCCACCACCAGCACCGGCCATGGGGCCTGAACATGCACAACGGGCCACACACCAGCCACCACCCGCCAGACACCCGGCCCTGCCACCAGCCCAGCCAGCAGCGCTGCCCCCGGCAAAAAGGGCCGCCCGGCAAGCACACGGCCCATAATGCCGCTTATTCCGGCAATCCGCCCGTTAAGCAGCAGGTACCCGGCACAGGCCAGACCAATCAACACACCCCCCGCAAGGCTGGGCCAGTACTGGGCCAGCATCACACAGCCTCCGGCTTGAGGGCGGGGGACGCGTGTGCCTCCGATGCGCAGAAAATCGTATGCAGGGTCATGATAAGCTGCCCGGCTTTGTCATTGGCCAGATGGTAGATCATGCTTTGCCCCTCCCTGCGGCAGGATACCACCCGCGCCGCCCGGAGCGATGCCAAGTGCCGCGACAGGCCGGGCTGGTGAATATCCAGCGCCTGTTCCAGCTCACCCACCGAACGCGCCTGCTCAGCCAGCGCGCAGGCAATGACCAGACGTGCAGGGTGGGCAAGGGTTTTCAGCAAATCGGCAACCGGCAGGGCGCGGTCGTGCAGGGAAGGCGTGTCTGACATGGGCCTGCATTCTTGTATTATCGATAATTCGATAATACCTGCACCGAGGCAGGCACCCTGTCAACAGATCGGGAAAAAACCGCCCGAAGGCGGTTTAGTCCGGCAGGTGCAAAATGGTTTCAACACCCTGAGCCGTACCCAGCACGGCGGCTTTTTCCTTGGGGCTAAGGACGCGCAGGGCGTTGGTAAGTGTCGCAGCCTCGCCCAGCTTTACCAGACCCACGAGCTGATCGGGGTTGATGGCGTCTCCCGCCTTGCGGGGCGGCGGCAGCATGGCCAGATGCGCGCGTGCCAGAGTGGCATCGGCACGCAGGGCTTTCACGCCGTCATCAGGCAGGGCGGGGGAGGTGTTTTCCTGCGCCTGCTCATCGCTCTGTGCTTTTTCCAGCAGGTTCAGCACGGGCGGGGGAGCCGTTTCCTCAGGCACCAGCAGCAGGCCCGCACGGCGGAAATCCAGCCCCACGGCACGGCTGCTGGTTAGCGCCACAAGCGGGATGGAAAACACCAGCCCGAGCAACACGGGCATCATCCAGAAAAACAGCGAGGGCGAAACCACCCAGGCTCCGGCCCCGAGCGCCAGACCAAACAGGGTAAAACGCCCGTACTGCCGCACGATATCCATCAGCGGAATACCGCCATCATCACGCCGCTGGGTGTTCCAGCCCGAATCATGCCCACTCAGGATAGACAGCACACCACTGGTCTGGATCAGCATGGCGATAGGCGCTACCAGCCCGCCAATGAGCGTTTCCGCCAGCACGGAAAAAGCAGCCCGCACCGCGCCACCGCAGCCCCGCCGTGCGGCGGGGTCGAGCACCAGCGCGACATAAGCCAGCATCTTGGGAGCGAGCAGAACCAGCATGGTGCCGATAAACACGTATTTGGCCTGCACCGGGTCAACATGCGGCCAGTGCGGATACAGCGTTTTGGTATCGCCAAAATATTCAGGCCGCTGAAAATGTGCCTGCAGGGAAATAAGAATACCCGTGAGCAGGAACACCAGCCACAGCGGCGATGTCACATAAGCGCCAATCCCCACCACCATATGCATGCGGCTGATCCAGTGCAGCCCGCGTGTGGGCAGCACCTTGACGTGCTGCAGGTTGCCCTGACACCAGCGCCGGTCACGAATGGCCACGTCAGTCAGGGTGGGGGGGCTTTCCTCGTATGAGCCATCGAGGGCAGGCACCATGTGAATGGCCCAGCCGCCACGGCGCATCAGGCGGCTTCAACAAAGTCATGGCTGAGAATATGCCCGCCAAAGGGCGGCTTGCCCGGCACATGCGGCAGCCCCGCCTGACTGGCGAAAGCACGGGTGCGGATAATCGCGTTATGGCCCCAGTAATTGCCTTCGGCGCCATGCCACCAGGCAATGCCATAGGCAATGACCGGCCCATAAACCCGCCCGGCGAACTGCTGCATCCGCGCAAAAAGGGTTGTGCCACCAACAATAACGGGCAGGGTCTGGATCAGCTACACCGGGGTTACGCTCCATGGCGGCGGCCATACGCACCAGCGTATCGCCCGACATGACGGAGTCCGCATCCAGCGTGACCATATGGTCGTAGGCACCACCGAAGCGGCGCACCCAGTCGCCCACATTCCCCGCCTTGCGCTCGGTATTGGCATGGCGGCGGCGGTAGAAAATACGCTGCGTCCCACCCGTGCTGGCGCGCAGGGCCAGAAAAGCGGCCTCTTCCTGCACCCACACATCCGGGTTGGTCGTATCGGAAAGAATGAACAGGTCGAACGCGGCAAGCTGGCCTGTCTGCTCAAGGCTTGTGTAAATGGCCTTCAGCCCGCCATGACACGCTCAGGCGGCTCATTATAGGTTGGCAGCAGCAGAGCGGTGCGCCGCTCAAGCCGGGGCAGGGGGCCGGAACGGCTGATACCCAGCCCCAGACCGCCCCGCAGCACCAGCGAACAGAACCCGGCCACGGAAGACGTAAACGCCAGCGCAATCCACATGAACAGGGCGACGAACAGCACCAGCATGATGACGCCCAGCGTGGACATGCCGCCCCCGTCATCCATCACCTTATGCGTGCGCCATGCACCATAGGCGGTCATAAGCAGGGCGGAGCCGATTACCGCCAACCGCCGCAGGGCAATGCTGCGTGGAGAGGTCGCAGGCCTGCGCCCACGCCCTTCACGGTCAGGCCGGGCATGCAGATCCTGCACCGGCATGGCCAGAGGCGCTTCAGGCGGCAGGGCGTGGAACGAAGTTTCCTGCTCCGTGGTACCGCTCATGGTGTCCATCGGTAGAGCCACTGCTCGGAAATCGGGCCTGAATCGGTTTCCAGCACGCAGGACAGGTCAGCCACCTTGGCATCGCCCGGCGCGAAGGAGAACGTCACGCGGACGCCGTTGATCTCGGGATTGGGTTCTACCACCACGTTGCGCACGGTTCCGGCCGATGTCTTGGGCACGGCATGGAAATGCGTATCCTTGGGCAGATGGTCGAACGGTGCTCCGGCAAAATCCAGCGCGAAAAAGCGGGCATCCGGGTCGTCCGTCACGCCGCCCACGCGGGTTGCCCCCACACGCGCCATCGGTGTGGGGAAGGGCACATCCCACCCCCAGTACATGCGGTACGTGTAGCTGTATTCCTTGCCAGCGCGCAGCGGCTCCTTGGGCCGCCAGAACGAGACGATATTGTCGTTCACCTCGTTAGGGGTGGGAATTTCCACCAGATCGACCCAGCCAGCCCCCCAGTCGCCAATGGGTTCCACCCAGAGCGAAGGCCGTTTTTCGTAATGCAGGGCCAGATCTTCAAAATCATGGAAAGCGCGGCGGCGCTGCATCAGCCCGAAGCCACGCGGCGCAACATCCGAGAACGTGGAAACCTGCAGGTCCAACGGGTTGCGCAGCGGGCGGAACAACTGCTGGTCCGCGCCGGTCCACATCTGTAGGGCTTCGCTATCATGGGCCGCAGGGCGCCAGTCATCCACATGATTGCGATCATTGGCATCGAAATAGAACATGCCCGTCTGCGGGGCGATACCGCCTTGGGCAATGGTGGTGCGGGGGAACAGCGTGCTCTGCACGTCAAAAACCGTGGCATCCCCCGGGCGGATGGTAAAGCGGAACGCTCCGGCCAGCGAAGGGCTGTCGAGCAGCGCATGAATAACCACTGACTGCACGCCGGGCTGGGGTTTTTCCAGCCAGAAGGCCCGGAACAGCGCGAATTCCTCGCCCTTGGGGTCGCCCGTGCCATCTGCAAAACCACGGGCTGACAGGCCGTATGTCTGCCCCTTGGCCACGGCGCGGAAATAGGATGCACCCAAAAAGACGCAGAATTCCTCCATCACCCCGGGGGTATTGATGGCATTGCGCAGGCGCAGCCCGGCAAAGCCGAGGGAATCCCCACGCGCAGGGCGGGGTCCGCATAGGTGAACAGGTCGGGAGAATACGGCACCGGCGTGGACTGACCGTCCTTGACCTCGTAAATCTCGATCCGGGGGCGGTAGAGAAAGCCACGCGGGAAAAATTCCACGTCGAAAGCCAGCCCGTCATTCCCCCACAGGGCGCGGTCGGAACGGTAGGCAATGCCGCGGAACTGGTCGAAATTCAGGTTGTCCAGCACTTTGGGCAAGGACTGATCCGGCGCGCGATAGGCCGAACCCGCCAGCCTGCGCGCGATCTGCACAACCGTACTATCGTCAAACGTGCCCGTTGCGCCGCCCAGATCTTCCGCGCGGGCGCGCCCGATACCACCCCCGACAGACGCAGCTAGGGCAAGACCAGCCCCCCCTCGCATAAGATCACGCCGCTGAACCTCTGAAGACACGTTTTTCTCCCGCACTGTGCCCGCCCGTTCCGGCAGGGTTATTCATCATGCCCTACACTGTGACAGCCTTATAGGGTTTTTTCTTGGCAGTTTCTGAAGAACTATGAAGAAGCGACCGGGGCAAGGTAGTCTTCCAGCCGCCGCAGGGTGTCTGCCGCACCCTGTGTGGCCTGCTCCTCCGCCTGCCGATACAGGGCCAGAACCTCGCGCCCGCTTTCCGTCAGGCGCGCACCACCGCCCCCGCCGGGACGGGCCGCCACGACAGGCTCGGCAAAAAGTCGGTTGACGCTATCAACCAGCAGCCATGTGCGACGATAGGACATGCCCATAGCCCGCCCCGCTGCTGAAATGGAGCCAGTCTGCTCAATCTGTTCCAGAAGACGTATCTTGCCATGTCCGAGGGCTGGCGCATTGTCCGCATCCACCGTAATGTCAGCCTCAGTCGTCGTGTCATGCCGTCCGCTTCTTACTGCCGCCTATCGGTCAGGGCACATCCCGCGCCACCTTCAGCCGTAACGGAACCCCTGTATGACCGCTTTTTGTGCAAATACCATCTGGCGCGGCATGACGCCAGACGATCTTGAAGCCGTCACAACACTGGCCGACACCATTCATGCCGACTACCCGGAGGATACCGCCATTTTTGCCGAAAGGCTGCGGCTGGCCCCCGAAGGCTGCCTTGTGCTTGAACATGAGGGAAAACTGAGCGGCTATCTGATAAGCCACCCGTGGCGGGGGCTTGTCTGCCCGCCGCTCAATACGCTGCTGGAGACCCTGCCCCAGCCTGCCGACCGATGGTACCTGCATGATATCGCGCTGGCCCCCACGGTGCGGGGCGGCGGCCATGCCCGCGAGGCCGTTGAACACGCACGCGGCCTTGCCCGTCAAAACGGGCTGCGCTGGCTGACCCTGACCTCCACCGGCCCGGCCCGCACATTCTGGCTGGCGCAGGGCTTTGTGGAAGAACAGCCCACAGCCGAGGAACGGGCAATCCTCGCTTCCTACGACCCACAGGCGCAACTGCTTTCCTGCCCTATCCCGCCTGAGGGTGAGGCTTGATAGCAGGCCGTGAGCCGAGGCTGAAACCCCCGGCCCTGTAACCCCGGCCCCGTTTCAGGGCCGGCCTTGAGTGGTGTTGATCTTATTCGTCGTCTTCGTGCGCATCTGCATCCGGGGCGACCATCATGGCTTCGGCCACCACGCCTGCGTGTTCACGCACTTTCTTTTCAATATCCGCGGCCATTTCGGGATGATCACGCAGGAACTGCTTGGCATTTTCACGCCCCTGCCCGATGCGCTGGCTGTCATAGGAGAACCACGCCCCCGATTTTTCCACCACACCCGCTTTCACGCCAAGGTCGATCAGCTCGCCCACCTTGCTGATGCCTTCGCCATACATGATGTCGAATTCAACCTGCCGGAAGGGCGGGGCCATCTTGTTCTTGACCACCTTCACGCGTGTCTGGTTACCCGTGACCTCGTCCTTGTCCTTGATCGCGCCAATCCGGCGGATATCCATACGCACGGAGGAATAGAACTTCAGCGCGTTGCCACCCGTGGTGGTTTCGGGGTTACCGAACATGACCCCGATCTTGAGGCGGATCTGGTTGAGGAAGATCATCAGCGTGTTGGAGCGCGCGACCGTGCCGGTGAGCTTGCGCAGGGCCTGGCTCATCAGACGGGCATGCAGGCCCACATGGCTGTCGCCCATATCGCCCTCAAGCTCGGCACGGGGCACGAGTGCGGCAACACTGTCCACCACCAGCACGTCAATCGCGCCGGAGCGCACCAGCGTATCGGCAATTTCCAGCGCCTGCTCACCTGCATCGGGCTGGCTGATCAGCAGGTTGTCGATATCCACACCCAGCTTGCGGGCATAGCCGGGGTCGAGCGCGTGCTCGGCATCGATAAAGGCGCAGGTGCCGCCTTTTTTCTGGGCTTCGGCAATGGCGTGCAGGGCCAGCGTGGTCTTGCCCGAGCTTTCCGGCCCGTAAATTTCCACCACACGGCCACGCGGCAGACCGCCGATACCCAGTGCAATATCCAGCCCCAGAGACCCGGTCGAGATCACATCGGTCTGTTCTTTCGGGCGCTGGCCCAGCCGCATGACGGACCCCTTGCCGAACGCCCGTTCGATCTGCCCCAGAGCGCCTTCAAGAGCTTTTGCCTTGTCCATACCTGTCATCCTCCGCCGTGATCGCGCCGCAACGCGCGCGGGCTACCGCCTGCGCACCACATTAAGAATTTGATCTCCTTTTGTTCTTTTAGAACAAAAGGAAACATTTGCAAGAGAGAAAGCCAACCCCACCGCCCAAGCGGCACACGCCCCCCAATCCGTAAGCCTGAGGCCTGCAAACCGGAGGGTGCGCATTGTCAAACCGTCACGTTAGTGAACAGAGCGGGAAGGCACCGCAAGGCCTGAACCACGCGGGTCTGTCCAGCCAAAGCACGCACCCGCACCCGGCAGACCCGCCGGGCAGGACACAAAATTGGCCCGGCCCACACCATCCACCACCTGCGGAACAACCCCGGCCACAGCAGAACGCAGGGCAATGGCAGCCGTATCCGCCGCCACATTCTGCCCCGAAGCCGCAGCAACGGCCCGGAACTGCCCACCCGCATGGGCAATGCCCACAGGCAGCAGCGGCAGCGGCCTGCGCGCGGGTGAAGCCCCCAGCACGATACCGGTCGAGCCCGCCACGCGACCAGTGCCGAACAGGTTATCCATGGTCAGGGCGCAACCCACCGACAGGCCCTGCCGATCTGTCACCACAAACGTGGTGGATGCGGGCAGCGGCGGCAAAGACCCGCCCGAAGGCAATGCGCCGGAATTGAGCAGGGCCTGTGCATCGGCAGTGCTGACAGCCGCACCCGCGCCACCCGCGCGCGCGCGCAAGCCCGCTACAACCTGCTCGGCATGGATACCCTGCCCACCGGCCAGATAGGCCGCAGCCATACCCAGCCCGCCATCGGCTGGCGGCGGCAGGGTGCTGATATCAACCCCATCCACATGGATCGTCAGCGGCTTGAGCGCTGTGGCAACACTCGTGCGCAGGTCGGCTGCTGTCAGCCCCGCACCGGCTTCCTGCGCGCCTTCAATAAAGGTCTGGCCCAGCGCACCGTTATACAGGTCGCCCACACCGGCAATGCGCAGGCGCTCCAGCGCGCCGCCAAGCCGGGTCTGCACCAGTATGTCGTTCATGCCCAGCACATCGCCCGAGCCATTACCGAAAATGTCACGGGCCTTTTCATCTGCCAGCAGAGCAGAGCGCACCACCTTGAGGTCTGATGCCAGCAGGCCGCTCACCACCACACCCCGTGCGGCCATATCGCGTGCGGGGGCAATCAGGTCAGCAAAGTCCACGCTGCCATAGCGCATCTGCATCAGAAACAGTCCGCGTGCGAGCATCGGCACCGAAGCCGGGCGATCCGTCACACCGGCTGGTGTCGCAACCGCAACCCTGCGGCCCTTTACAAAAACCGGCTGGGGAGCGGCACTGGCCGCCGTGCTGCCTGCCTTG
>NZ_BAIN01000056.1 GCF_000613285.1 Acetobacter papayae JCM 25143
GCCTTGTCAGAGGCGACGGACCTGTGACGTCTCCTACGTTTGCCGCTTGCTCTCTCCCTATGTGTACATGATATGATGACACATAGGGAGGATCACATGAGCGAACAGCTTTTTGGTAGCCAGAGCGCGCCACTGAAAATCGGAGTGCGGGAGTTCCGTGGCAACCTGACCGCCTACCTTCGCCAGGCACGGCAAGGCAATACGATCCTGGTCACATCCCATGATGAGATCGTGGCCGAGCTGCGGCCACCATCCCCCTCCTATCGTCCCCGTCGCCAGCCGGGTACGCTGCGCGGGCGGATCAAGCTGAGTGATGATTTCGATCAGACGCCGCAGGACATGCTCGACAGTATGGATGGGCCCCTGTGAAGGTTCTGCTCGATACACATGCGTTGCTGTGGTGGTTGTCAGATTCTGAGAAACTGGGGCCCACAGCACGTGAGATCATTGCAGATCCGGCCCACGACATCCTGGTTAGTATTGTCTCGCTCTGGGAGATCGCAATCAAAATCCGGATCGGGAAGCTGGATGCAGATCTCATCGAGATCACGGATGCTATTCCGGCAGAGGGTTTTACGCTTCTGCCGATTTCCACCGAGCACCTGAAGATCCTGATGGGGCTGCCTATCCATCACCGTGATCCCTTTGATCACCTGCTTATGGCGCAGGCACTGAGTGAACAGGCGTCATTTCTGTCCGGTGATAGCCAGATGGCGCATTACTCAATCGAGAGGATAAACTGTTCATAGTTGTTCGGTTAGATTATTTATAAATTGCGCGTGTTGTCCAGAAAACGGTCATTTCCTGAACATGTAGAAAAGTGATGCTGCAGGCTGGCCCTAAATGGCTCAGTGGGTTAATATACCTGTTAAGTTTTCAATGTCTTGGTTCTGTTAATGAATCAGCGTATCGGATATGCTCGGGTCTCCACGGAGGACCAACACCTTGATCTGCAGCGCGATGCGCTTCAGCTCGCCGGTTGCCGTGTCATCTACGAAGATTCGGCAAGCGGCAAGAACGCTATAAGGCCCGAGCTTGAGCAGTATCGCAAGGCGCTGCGGGCAGGGGATACGCTCGTGGTATGGCGCCTGGATCGGTTGGGGCGCAGCCTCCACGACCTGGTGCAAATCGTAGCCGATCTCGAACGTAGCGGCATCAGCTTCGAAAGCGTGACTGAGAAAATCGAAACGGTCAGTGCGGCAGGCAAACTTGTCTTCCATGTTTTTGCGGCCCTTGCGGAGTTCGAACGCAACTTAATCCGCGAGCGGACCTGTGCCGGCTTGGCGGCAGCGCGCGCCCGAGGGCGCGCCGGTGGTCGCAAACCGAAGCTGGGAGAGAAGCAGGTGCGAGAGATTAAGGCACTCCTTCGTGATCCAGCCATCCAGGTTGCCGACGTAGCCCGACGCTACGGTGTGTCCCGCACTACGCTTTACAAGCACGTTGGAGTTGTTGCCCCTCGGAGCAGTTCCGTGATCGACACGGATAAAGCGTAATGAAACTTGTCGATAACACCTCGCTACTCCTCGGTGACGACCTGAAGGCGACAACCGGGCGCGGCTCGCGGGTGAAGATTGCGGCGTCATGCTTCTCGATCTACGCCTTCGAGGCTCTCAAATCGGAGTTGTCGAAGGTCGAAAGCTTCCAGTTCATCTTCACCGCGCCGACATTTGTGCCAATGGAAATGACCGATCGTCTGCGTAAGGAGCGGCGAGAGTTCTTCATCCCCAAGACGGCGCGCGAGCGGGGGCTTTACGGAACCGATTTCGAGATTCAGTTGCGCAACAAGCTGACACAGCGCGCGGTTGCCCGCGAATGCGCCGAATGGATTCGAAAGAAGGCGCGCTTCAAGTCGAACACGACCAAGGCGCCCATGCAGCAGTTCATCCATGCGGGTTCGGAAACCGGTGACGTTGCCTATATGCCGATCAGCGGCTTCACAGCCGTCGACTTGGGCTACCAAAAGGGTGATGCGATCTCGAATCTCGTGACCCGTATAGACGATACGGCCCACACCCAAGTCTATCTTCAGCTCTTCAACCAGATATGGAACGACGAGGAGAAGGTTAGCGATGTAACGGCCACTATCTGCGACCATATCGAGTCCGTCTACCAGGAGAACTCACCGGAGCGGATATACTTCCACATCCTCTACAACATCTTTCAGGACTTCCTCGAAGAGGTCGGTCAAGACGCGCTGCCGAACGACCTGACCGGCTATAAAGACAGCCTCGTCTGGAACAAGCTGTTCAACTACCAGCGCGACGCGGCGACCGGCATCATTAACAAGCTGGAGATGCACAACGGCTGCATTCTGGCAGACAGCGTCGGCCTTGGAAAAACCTTCACCGCGCTCGCTGTGATCAAATACTATGAGTTGCGCAATCGCTCGGTTCTGGTGCTTTGCCCAAAGAAGCTCGCGGACAACTGGCGGAACTACAACACCAATCTGACGACCAACATTTTCTCCAAGGACCGCTTCAACTACGACGTTCTGTGTCACACCGATCTGTCTCGTACCTCGGGGGAGTCGTTCGGTATCCCGCTCAACCGCGTGAATTGGGGTAACTACGATCTCGTTGTCATCGACGAGTCGCATAATTTCCGGAACAACGACGTCTTCAAGGACCGGGAGACGCGCTATCAGAAGCTTATGAACAAGGTCATTCGCTCCGGTGTGAAGACCAAGGTTCTGATGCTCTCGGCAACTCCGGTGAATAATCGGTTCAATGACCTGCGCAATCAGCTTGCCCTTGCCTACGAAGGCGAGTCTGAAAATCTGAGCCGGCACCTCAAGACCAAGACTGGGGTCGAGGAGATATTTCGGCGTGCCCAGAAGGCGTTCAATGCTTGGTCCGAGCTTCCGCCGCAGGATAGAACGGCTGCTGCCATTCTCAAGGCGCTCGACTTTGATTTCTTCGAACTGCTCGACGCGGTGACGATCGCCCGGTCACGCAAGCATATCGAGACGTTCTACGACACGAAGGACATCGGCAAGTTCCCGCAACGCCGAAAGCCGCTGTCCTATCAATGCCCGATCACCTATCGGCCCGACGTGCTCGGGCTCAATGACATCTTCAATCACCTGTCGGTGCTCAAGCTCGCTGTCTATGCCCCGATCAGCTACATCCTGCCGAGTCGGCTGCGCAAATACGAAGAGATCTACGACACCCAAGTCGAGGGCGGGCGTGGCAAGCTGCGTCAGGTTGATCGCGAGCGGAGCCTTCAGGCTCTTATGACCACCAACCTGCTCAAGCGGCTGGAAAGCTCCGTTGAAGCGTTCCGGCTCACCTTGCGGGCGCTCGGCCGGAATATTTCCCGGACACTCGATGCGATCTCAACCTTCGAACGGACTGGTGGCTCGGCGAGTGTCACCGATCATCTCGGCGATCCTGGCTTCGATGCCGACGACGAGGACCTGAGCGGGCTCGACGAGTTCACGGTTGGCAGGAAGATCAAGATCAACCTTGCGGACATGGACTTGCCGTCGTGGAAGTATGATTTGGGCGCCGATCTCGCTTGATCCGCGACCTGATTGCGTCGATGGACAAGGTCGGTCCCGATGACGACGCCAAGCTTCAGCACCTCAGGGACATCATCACCCGCAAGGTGGACGAGCCGCTAAACCCCCGCAATCGCAAGGTCCTCATCTTCACGGCGTTCGCCGACACGGCGAAGTATCTCTACAACAACCTGACGCCAGCCTTCCTGGAATCCCACGGGCTCAATTCCGGCCTGGTGACGGGCTCTGACGCGCCGAAGACCACGTTCAAGAAAAGCTACGATTTCCAGTCGGTCCTGACGCTGTTCTCCCCGCGCTCGAAGGAGAAGCACCTGGTCCTGCCGCACGAGACCAACGAGATCGACATCCTGATTGGCACGGACTGCATCTCCGAAGGCCAAAACCTTCAAGACTGTGACTATCTGATCAACTACGACATCCATTGGAACCCAGTAAGGATCATCCAGCGCTTCGGACGTATCGACCGTATCGGATCGCCGAACTCGCAAATTCAGCTCGTTAACTACTGGCCTGACATCTCACTCGACGATTACATCAACCTCAAGGAGCGTGTCGAAAACCGCATGATGATCGCCGACGTCACGGCGACCGGCGACGATAACGTGCTGACGGCCAAGAGCAGCGACATCGCCTACCGGAAGGAGCAGCTCAAGCGACTGCAGGAAGAGGTGATTGAGCTGGAGGACGTTCGGACGGGGATCTCTATTACTGATCTCGGTCTCAATGATTTCCGCATGGACCTCCTGAACCACACCAAGGATAACGGCGACCTTGAGCATCTGCCCAACGGCATGCACGCGGTCGTGCTGGCGCAGCCGGCGCTCGGGCTCCTGCCGGGCGTGATCTTCGCGCTGAAGAACATCCACGACAGCGTAAACATCAATCAGCAGAACCGCCTGCATCCCTATTACCTCGTCTATGTCGGTAGCGACGGGGAGATCGTCGTTGACCATGCCGAGGTAAAGCGGCTGCTTGATCTGATCCGCACGAGTTGCAGAGGTCGACCAGAGCCGATCCAGGCTGTTTGTCGTCTGTTCAACGAGCGGACGCAGGATGGCCGGAAGATGGAGCAATGCTCCGCGCTTCTGAGCGCGGCCATCCGCTCGATGATCGAGGGGAAAGAGGAGAAAGACCTTGACAGCCTGTTCAGCGGCGGGCGGACCACTGCGTTGGTCCACACGATCGCTGGCCTCGATGATTTCGAACTGATCGCCTTCCTAGTGGTGGAAGAGGCCCCCGCATGACTGCTGCCTTCTTCGACTATCCCCGGGCGGCCGCCTTCGGCCGCGTCGTGCCCAAGACGAGAATCTATGAGCACGCTGGCGCGAATACGGCGCTGAAGGACCTGTTCGTTACCCAGATCGATCAGATCGTCTGGAAATTCAAACTGGCGCCCGAGACCATTAACCTCGCCGCCACGCAGGCGGTGAGCGAAATTCAGGTGTTCGGGATCAGCCTACGGACCAACAAGCTGGACGACGAGGTGCTGCGCGCCATTGATCGCGCCATCCCCTTTCCGTTGATTTTCGAGCTCACCTGGTCGGGTAAGCGGAAAGCGGTTGCCGCCTTCAAACGGCCGAGCGAGGCGGATGCGGCCAAGTGGGTGGTCAGTGATTACTTTGCGACCGAATGGGTGTCAGACGCCGCGCCGCGCCAAGCCCTGCCGATAGCACTTAATCTCGGGGGGCTCTACGACGCCATTCTCACGGCCTTGATGCCGGTGTCAGCGGCGGCAGGCGAAGATATCCATATGCGCGTGGCGCGTATGGAAACGATCCGGGCTAAGACACTGGAGGCGGAACGGATCAAGGCTCACCTTTCGCGAGAGAAACAGTTCAACAAGCGCGTGGCGATCAATGCCGAGTTGCGCGCGGCGAAGCAGGAGCTGGAGAGACTTTACAGGGACGCCCCAGCCACTGCGGTGACGAATGACTAAGGGACAGACGATGGACAAGCTAAAAATGCACTCTCCTGACTTGAGTCAAGAGAACATCGCGAAGATTCGCGACCTTTTCCCCGGCTGCGTGACCGAGGTGCGTGATGAGGCTACTGGTCAGCTAGGTCTGGCCGTGGATTTTGATCAGCTGCGTCAGGAGTTGAGCAACGAAGTTGTTGAAGGGCCTCAGGAAAGATATCGGCTCGACTGGCCCGGAAAGCGGGAAGCGTTGGCTCTTGCCAATACTCCAGTCGCGAAAACCCTGCGGCCAGTGCCCGCTGAAAGTGCGTCATTCGACGATACTAGAAATTTGTTTATCGAGGGCGACAACCTTGACGCCCTTAAACTGATACAAGAAATGTATCTTGGGCAGATTAAGGTTATTTATATCGATCCCCCATACAATACAGGTAGTGATCTTATTTACGAAGATGACTTTTCCGAATTTGGCGAGGATTTTCTTATCAAATCCAACCAAAGAGATGACGCAGGTAACCGCCTTGTCGCAAATAATGAAGCAAATGGCCGTTTTCATTCGGACTGGCTCAGTATGATGTATTCAAGGCTAAAGCTTGCGAAGAATCTTCTGAGCGACGATGGGGTGATTTTTATATCAATTGCAAATCATGAAGTTCATAATCTCCGCAAACTATGTGACGAGGTCTTAGGAGAGAAGAATTTCGTAGAGTGTATTACGTGGAATAAAAGAATTCCAAAAAACGATAAAGGTGTTGGCAATATACACGATTTTGTCTTGATTTATGTCAAGAACGTTGCTGTTCGTCATGAATTTTATATGCGTAAAGATGGACTTGATGAAATCTATGACCTTGTTAGCGCAATGAGAAAGAAAAGCGTCCCGCTAGCCGAAGCAGAAAGGGAAATCAAAAAACTTTATAAGAAGCAAGGATACGATAGGGGAATTACGCTCTACAATTCGTTCGACGCCGAATACCGCCTGTGGGGTAAAATCAATATGAGTTGGCCAAACGCAAATACGTTTGGCCCGCGCTATGAGGTATTGCACCCAAAAAGCAACAAGCCGGTCAAAATTCCAGATCGTGGTTGGCGTTGGAAAGAAGAGACATTCAACGAGGCGGCCGGTCGAGTTGGTGGCTCTTACAAAGATATTCAAAAACTTCACGATGGGTCGTTTCGATGCGGACAAATCTGGTTTGCCAAAGACGAAAATCAACAGCCGAGCTCGATAACTTATCTAGATGAAGTTAATCAGTTTTTACTTCGATCAATTCTATCTTTTAAGAGCGACGGAGGGCTTGAAGTTGAAGAGCTTTTCGGCGAGAAAAATTTCTTTTCTTATCCTAAAACAACAACATTGATGCGAGCGCTTCTTTCGTCGAAATCTGTGAAAGATGGGGACATATTTCTCGATTTTTTTGCGGGTTCATGTAGTACAGCGCACGCAATTATGCAGTTAAATGCCGAAGATAAGATTCAGCGGCGTTTCATAATGATCCAGTTGCCTGAGCCGCTAGGCGAGGAAACCGGGGCCGTAAAATCAGGTTTCAAAACAATTGCAGATATTGGAAAAGAACGACTTCGCCGGTCAGCCAGTAATGTCGTTGAGCTTTTTCCAAACGCCAAAGAGTTAGACTTTGGCTTCCGCGTGATGAAAGTAGATACGTCCAACATGCAGGACGTCTATTATCGCCCGGACCAGATTGATCAGCAGGACCTCCTCGCAGCCGTCGACAACATCAAGCCGGACAGGAATCCAGAAGACTTGCTGTTCCAGGTGTTGGTCGATTGGGGCGTGGACCTGACCCTGCCGATCCGGCGCGAGACGATACAAGGCAAGACCGTCTTCTTGGTGGACGACAATGCGTTGGTCGCCTGCTTCGACACTGGCGTGACCGAGGAGCTGGTGAAGGAGCTTGCCGGTCGCGAACCGTTGCGCGTCGTCTTCCGTGATAACGGCTTCGTGTCGGACGCCGTGAAGATCAACGTCGAGCAGGTCTTCCGCCAGCTTTCCCCCGGCACTGACGTCAAGTCGATCTGAGGGAGGCGGGAATGAAGCTGAAATTCAAGGTCCAGCCCTATCAGACCCAGGCTGTGGACTCGGTAGTGAATTGCTTTGCCGGTCAGCCGCTGGTGAACGGCATCGCCTACCGCATCGATCCCGGCTGCAAGGCGCAGGCCAGCGCCTTCGAGGAGGGCTTTAAGAACGCCGACCTGGTCCTAACCGATCTTCAGGTGCTGGCCAATATGAAGGCCGTCCAGCGGCAGCAGAACCTGCCGATCTCCGACAAGCTGGCCTCCAGCGCCGGATGCAGGTTCAACCTCGATATTGAGATGGAGACTGGCACCGGCAAGACCTATTGCTATATCAAGACCATGTTCGAGATGAACAAGCGTTACGGCTGGTCGAAGTTCATCATCATGGTGCCCAGCATCGCCATCCGCGAGGGCGTCTATAAATCGCTTCAGATCACCGCTGACCATTTCACCGAGAGTTATGGCAAGAAGGCGCGCTTCTTCATTTACAACTCCAGGCGGCTACATGAGTTGGAGGGCTTTTCGTCGGACGCTGGCATTAACGTCATGGTGATCAACATCCAAGCGTTTAACGCCCGGGGTGCCGATAACCGGCGCATTTACGACGAAATGGACGATTTCCAGTCGCGCAAGCCCATCGATGTGATCGCCAGCAACCGGCCGATCCTGATCCTCGATGAGCCTCAGAAGATGGAAGGCGCCGCCACGATGGAGGCGCTTCCCAAATTCAAGCCGCTGATGATCCTCCGCTACTCGGCGACGCACCGGACCGAGCACAATCGCGTTCATCGGCTTGATGCGCTCGACGCTTATAACCAGAAGCTGGTGAAGAAGATCGCCGTGCGAGGCATTCAGACACGCGGTCTCGCCGGCACGAACGCCTATCTGTACCTCGAAGGCATCGACATTTCGAAAAAGGCGCCGGTGGCGCGCATCGAAATCGAAGTCAAGCTGAAGTCCGGCAAGATCAAGCGGCAGCTCAGGCGGCTGGAGCGTCGGGACGATCTTTTTGCCGAGTCCGGGGAGCTGGACCAGTATCGGGATGGCTTCGTCATCTCGCAGATCGACGCCCGCAACGACACGGTGGAGTTCACCAACGGACTGGTGCTCAATGCAGGCGAGGCGACCGGAGACGTGTCCGAGCGCGACATAAGGCGCATCCAGATCCGCGAGACAATCAGGGCGCACCTCGACAAGGAGCACCAGCTCTTCGCCCAAGGAATCAAAGTGCTGTCACTGTTCTTCATCGACGAGGTGGTGAAGTATCGTGACTACAAGAGATCCGATGAGAAGGGCGAGTATGCCCGCGTGTTTGAGGAAGAATATGAGCTTCTCAAGGCGGAATATTTGGGAGAGCTGGAGATCGATAACCGGCATTATAGGAAGTACTTGGCGGGTATCGATGTGGCCAAGACGCATAAGGCTATTTCTCGATAGACAAGAAAACCAAGCATCTGAAAGATCCCGCAATCACCAAGACTGGCGCTAGCAAAGGACAATCCGACGATGTGGATGCCTATGATCTGATTCTGAAGGACAAGGAACGACTGCTATCCTTCAGCGAGCCAACCCGTTTTATCTTCTCGCACTCGGCTCTTCGAGAAGGGTGGGACAATCCCAACGTGTTCGTCATGTGTATGCTCAAGCACAGCGACAACACGATCTCGCGTCGCCAGGAAGTTGGCCGTGGACTGCGCCTGTCAGTGGATAAGCACGGCGACCGTATGGACAACCCCGCTGTAGTCCACGACATCAATATGCTGACAGTTGTAGCTAGCGAAAGCTATACGGCTTTTGTCAGTGGCCTCCAGAAAGAGATTGCCGACACACTAACATCCCGCCCCCGGAAGGCGACCGAGGCTTATTTCACCGGGAAAATCATTGCGACCGATGCGGGCCCAATCGAGATCACGCCAGCGATGGCGAAGCAGATCTATCGTTATTTGTTGAAAAACGACTATTCGGACGAAGCAGATCAGATAACTCCAGCCTACCACGAGGCCAAAGAGGCTGGAACGTTGACAGCTTTACCGGACGACCTGAAGCCTTACGCCGATCAGATTTTCCAGATTATCGACAGCGTATTCAGCGATGCCGAGTTGCCGAAGGTAGATGATGGTCGGAAATCCAAGATCAATCCGCTGAACGACAATTTCGATAAGAAAGAGTTCCAGGAACTCTGGGGGCGAATCAACCAGAAGGCTGTCTATCGCGTCGAATTCGATTCCAACGAACTGGTTGGCAAATGCGTGAACGCGCTCGACAGCCAGCTTCGGGTCACACCGCTTCAATACACTGTGCAGATCGGCATCCAAGGTGACGAACTGACCGATGAACAATTAAAAGCTGGTGACGGCTTCGCTCTTACGGACTCAACAACTGAACGCGGTGGCTCCATTCATTCCCTCGTGAAATACGATCTTCTTGGTAAGGTCGCCGAAAACACAGAGCTAACGCGCAAGACTGTGGCCGACATTCTCACTCGGATTCAGGTCAGTGTGTTTGGCCAGTTCAAGGAGAATCCCGAGCACTTCATTGCGGAGCTTCTCGGATCATTGCCGAACAAAAGGCCACGATGATCATCGAACGGCTTGCCTACGACGGTCTGTCCGAGCGGTATGATGTGGATATCTTTACCGCAAACCAGACAGGCCAAGATTTCTCCAAGCTTCAGCCAAACTTAAACATCATATCTATGACTATGTCGTTACCGATTCCGGAATCGAACGCAAATTCGTTGAGAAACTTGATACTGCTAGAGAGGTGGTAGTCTACGCCAAGTTGCCGCGTGGTTTCCTGATCCCGACACCTGTCGGCGACTATAACCCTGATTGGGCAATTGCTTTCAAGGAAGGCCATGTCAAGCACGTTTACTTCGTCGCGGAAACCAAAGGCACAATGTCCTCAATGAAGCTCCGAGAGATCGAGAAGACCAAAATAGCTTGTGCGCGGAAGTTTTTTGATGAGATTGAGCGTCATGTTAGTCATGATCGAGTCAAGTATGATGTTGTCACTAGCTATGAGCAACTTATGGATATTGTCGGGCATGAAACGGTTTGAGGTCAGCCCAGAAAACTAAGGGAGAAACCCTATGAGACCGGATGCTCAAGATTGAGTTTTAAGAGGGGCTGTCGCAGATAAATGGTATTTTCCATGGCATCCATGCATAGGGAATTTTTAAGTTTCTGGTATATATGAGGAAATTTACTTCATTAATAATAGAGTGGGAATTATAAATAGAACTACCAAATGGATGTCCGGTTTTTCAAATTTCCATCCGAAACCGGACAGTCCGTTTACCCGCCCCTAGCCGACAATATATCCATCCGCATATAAGTCATGAAGTCGGGCTATCAGGGCATGTCCAGAGCCAGTGGACATTTATTGATCCAATGTTCAAATTGAACGTGTCGTTTTCATCCTGCGTCTAATGTTCAGAACCGTTGCCGGCGAGACACCAACCCTACTGGCGATCTCACGGAGCGTCATTTTCTGGCTTTCAGAAGATCTCAGGATAGCCTCAACCGCCGTCCTTCGCTCTGTGGCCGTGCTCTGTCCGCCATTTTTTGGAGCCTGTCCCCTGAGCCTGATCAGGAGCCTGTCTGCCGTTGACTGCCTGATGTGCGTTTTCAGGTCTTCGGTCTCAATCTCGCGCTCCTGCCGGATAGCGTCCAGATCACGCAGGATCGCTTCCAGCCCAATGGCGCCAGATACCTGCTGGCCTTTCCCAGCGGCCATCTGGAAACTCACACGCTTCATCAGATCTTCGATGTTTGTGAGCACCAGTTCAAATTGAACAAGATCGGCCAGAATCTTCATACGCTGCAAAACAGGCTCTGGCATGACATCCTCGTGCTGACTGGCCTGCCTGTAGGCACGCCTTACAAACTGTCGGTCATCGCGAAGCGTAGTCCACCGCTTCAGTTCCGCAAGAGCTTCATCCATTGTCTTCGGTAATGGAAGAGCGGTCCGCAACGCCTCCAGCGCACCTGGTGACCAATCATATCCTGCGCGCCATCCCGGCAAGGCATGGCTCTGCACAGCGTCGACAAGAATACTCTCGTCAGGCATCACGCAGAACAACCTTCCCTCATATCGTCCAGTAATCTCATCAGACTGATCTCGCAGCGTCTGACGGTGTGCCTTAAGTGCTGCCTTCCTGGCTGAGGCCTGTTCCGCCTCCCGCCTCCGGGCCTCCCTTTCGCGTTGTTGGCGCTCGCGGATTTCGCGGGCCTTATAGACATCCCCTCCTGCCAGCAGCACCGGAATATCATCCAGAACATAACCATATCGCTCGGCAATGACGCGCGCCCGTTCTCTTGCCGCCGCACATTCCCCGGCTGAACCACCACGCTCTACAAGCGCCCAGATTTTTCGCAGCCTTTCAACATCGGGCATCATGATGACAGAGCCCCCCTGTTCATATTGAACATGAGCCCCACGTTCAATATGAACAGGCCCGCGTCTATGGCGCTTTGCAAGGATAAAGGACGGCCGTTTCCACAAGGAGCGCCGCAGAGCCTGACCGCCTGATGCTGTGCGAAACACACAAGCCCGTGATATCGACAGATCATCAGGTTTCTGAAACCCGTTCGGACCGACCTCGTTTCAGAACAGGTAAGAGTCACAAACGGTGGTTTCCGGGTCGCCGTCAAGCGCCCATCTTTGTCGCTCATCATGACATACCCAAAATGCGGCTTTTTGATGAGTCCTTTGTCGCTGTCAGACGCTGGATGGTTGAGACAGACACCCCCATGACCTGTGCAATCTGACCATTGGTCTGGCCAGTCGCTGCCAGCATCCTGACATGCGATTTCTGGACTGCCGTCAGCTTGGGTTTACGCCCCAGCCTCACCCCGGCCTCGCGGGCAGCCGCCAGACCAGCAATGGTTCTTTCCCTGATAATCTCCTTCTCAAACTCCGAAAACCCGGCAAGAATGGTCAGGAACAGCCGCCCGTTCGGGGTATCCGTTTCAACGCCAATATTGATAATCCTCAGCTTGATATCCCGTTCATTCAGGATCCGGATCAGGCCGATCACATCCAGCGTATCGCGGCCAAGGCGATCCAGTCTGGCAGCAATCAGACAGTCTCCTGACCTGAGGCTTCTCAGAAGGTAGAAAGACCAGGACGCTGCAGGGCGGGCACGCCACCAGAAATAACGTCCTGCGTAATCTGTCCGTCAGCAAGGCCTTCCTGCCGCAAAGCCAGGATCTGCGGATCGTTGGTCTGATGCTCTGTTGACACCCTGACATACCCATAGCGTCTCATTACCCAAAAACCCCTTTTTTAACGCGGCATTTCCCACATCTTCGGCACGACCTGAGAGATGTTCAGAAACCACGAATTCTGCTCACACCAGTCAGTGTAGTGTGGCGCGAGACAGATTTCATATTTCCGGAACCTGACATGCCACTTTGAGATATTTGATGAAGGTCGGAAAACCATGAGCCAAGATCAAAAACGATTGCGTCGATCCTGCTTTTCTATTGCAGCCCTGTCCCTTTTGACTGTGGGCGGCGTAGCTTTGACTTCCGCATGGGCGGACTCACCACGCGAAGATCAGACGCGTTACGGCCTGGCCTCGGGAACCGGCCCTCTCAATACCCTGCTCATTAACGGACGCCCCACGACCCCGGGGATTGCCGGGAATAGTGCTCTTTTCGTGAGAAAAATCGCGGAAGCCGGCGAGACGGACATCCTTCTTCTAACGTCCGCTGGCGGACAGGCATGCGGTGCCCAGTATGCGATCGTTCAGGTCACACCGCAGGGAAGCAAGTCACCCACCACCTTCTTCGGCAATTGCGCAAGTGCCAGGCCGACGATCTCAGGCAGCAGGATCACCATGACGTTTCCCCAGATCATCGGGCGATACGTCAATACCCCGGCGGAAACCGACACATACGATCTGGCCACCGGAACACTGACAAAGAACGGCAAAAGCATCCCCTCCACCTGCAGGCTGGAAAACGGCGTCTGTCAGGGATGACCGACTTTTGTCCTGCAGACAACCTGAGCACACCCCAACTGAAATCCGTTGAGAGAACCATGAACACACAGTCCAGAATCACTGTCTCCCGAATTGCCGCTCCTTTATTCGGGCTTATCGCTCTGCTTCCTTTGGCAGGCTGCGGTGAGAGTGGCCCTTCCAAGGCAGAAATTCAGAGCATTATTTCCCAGAATTATGCTGATGCCGCTGAAGGCAACAGGTCATTTGGAGACATTCTTGATCACCGTCACCCGGCACCCCCGGTCGTACAGGTCACTGAACTGACCTGTCAGGCGCGGGGCACCTATGAGGTGCACGGAGAAAAGCTGCCAATCTTCCGCTGCGACGTCACGTTCAAGGTGGGAGAAGATCCACAGAAGCAGAAACTTGATTTCGTCAAGATCGAAGGAAAATGGGGCCAGTACGAAGAATAGGTTTTTTTATTCCGAAATTTCAAGAGGGGATATTGGACCGATGACTGTCAGAGATGTGAATCTGAAATTCAACACAACAAAAGGCTATATCGCAGTCTTTGGAGGTGCGGTTTTTATCGTCCTGTTTCTCAGCCTTATCCTTGGGCTGCAGGAAGCACTTCCAGTCGGTTTCCTTCTCCTGCTGTTCCTGATGCTGGGAGGCGGATGGCTTGCCAGCAGGGTTGCCAGACACATTGAGGGCGATCTCCTGATCGCGTTCCCAAAGATGTATGGAGATCTGTTTGCCCATCGCCCCGTCCAGATCAACTATCAGCTTGATCTGGATGGTTACCTCACAGCCATCTGTTACGATGGCGCGTTTCTCTACATCATTGAGAAAAACAGGATGGTCACATTGAAATGGAGTGATGTCCGTCAATGGGAATGGGCCATTATCACGCCACAAAAGCAGATCACGACCGGGAACACCCCTGGCACCGCCTTTCAGGGATTTGTGAATGATTCATTCGCCAATGTGGCTCCGACCGTCAAAGCCATCAAAAACAGCGGCATACGGTTGACCATCAAAAACCTCAATCATCCGCAATGGTTCTACAACACTGGCAGGAAGAAGGATGCCGAGGCCGTCTGCCGCAAATGGGAAGAAATCTTCCATCAGTTTGATGATGGCACACTCACGATTGCACGCTGAACATCCGATAAGA
>NZ_BAIN01000055.1 GCF_000613285.1 Acetobacter papayae JCM 25143
GGCTGCTGCCCGCTATCATGCCGGGCTGCTGGGCCAGCCCCTGCGTGTGCTGATGGAAACCCCCACCACCGGGCATAGCGAGCAGTTCGCGCCCGTGCGGCTTGCCCATGGCGAGGCCGAGGTGGGAGAGATTGTGACCCTCATGCCCGTGGCGGTGGACGGCGTGGGGCTGGTGGCCGAAAGGATCTGAGATGGCGCTTGGTTTTTTCTCTCGTCTCAAGCAGGGGCTCTCGCGCTCTACCCAGAAGCTGGGCGATGGGCTGAGCGGGCTGTTCACGCGCCGCAAGCTCGATGACGCGGCGCTGGAAGACCTGGAAGACCTGCTGATTACGGCTGATCTGGGCCCGGCGGTGGCGGAGCGGGTGATTGAATCCTTCCGCGCCAGCCGCTTTGGCGCGGAAGTGACGGATGAGGAAATCCGCACCACACTGGCCGATGAAATCGCCCGAATTCTCGAGCCCGTGGCCAAACCGTTCGAACCCGATCCTGCGCACCGGCCGCATGTGGTGCTGGTGGTGGGGGTGAATGGTGTGGGTAAAACCACAACCATTGGCAAGATGGCACGTTTTTTCACTGATAAGGGCCGCAAGGTCATGCTGGTGGCGGGCGATACGTTCCGCGCCGCGGCGGTGGAGCAGTTGCAGGTCTGGGGCCAGCGTACGGGCTGCCCCGTTATGGCCGGGCCACCGGGAGCCGATGCGGCCGGGCTGGCGTTCGAGGGGCTGCAACGCGCCACAACCGAAGGGGCGGACCTGCTGTTTGTCGATACGGCGGGGCGGCTGCACAATAAAAGCGCGCTGATGGAGGAACTGGCCAAGATCATCCGCGTCATGCGTAAGTTCGATGAAACGGCCCCCCATTCCGTGCTGCTGGTGCTGGATGCCACCACCGGGCAGAACGCGGTGGAGCAGGTGCGGGTGTTTCGCGAACTTGTGAATGTAACCGGGCTTGTGGTGACCAAGCTCGACGGCTCGGCGCGCGGAGGTATTGTCGTGGCGCTGGCCGATACGTTTGGCCTGCCGGTTCATGCCGTGGGTGTGGGCGAGCAGGCGGAGGATCTGCGCCCGTTCGAGGCGGCGGATTATGCGCGCGGTCTGGTGGGCGTTCTGCCTGCTCCAGCCGAAAACGCGGGAGAATAAGCGATCACGCCGCATGGTGCGTGCGTGGCGGAAATGACGCGGAATGCGGCGTAGCTGGGGATAAGGCAATATTTTGGCGTTCTGGTCTGTCATGCTTTCTTGACAGGATATGCCTGCCCCGTTAGCAAGCGCCTGCACCTTCGGGAGGTGCGGAGAATGAATGGGAAAAAAGACGATTCCTTTTCCAGCAGACTGAATGCGGCAGAGCGCCGCAACGGTATGGTGGTAGAGGAAAAAACAGCGGATCAGGTTGCCCTTGAAGGGGCAGACAAGGCCCTGTCCTCGCTGGCCCTGCGGGCTGGCACCGAAATGCTCTCGGCTCTGGTCGTGGGTGTTGCTATCGGGTGGGGGCTGGATCGCTGGCTTGGTACGCGGGCACTTTTTCTGGTTCTCTTCGCGTTGCTCGGTGGTGGTGCGGGCGTACTCAATGTCTGGCGGCTCGTTAAGCCGATGGACAGAACATAGGAAGCTGAAGGCCCGGTATCGGCCATGCGCGCGGGCGCAGGCGATTCGGGGCCGGGTTTGGGAGAGCGGTTGTGGCGGGCGGTTCCAGCATCAACGTACTTGAGCAGTTTGAGCTTCATCCCATTCTCGGGGGTCTGGGCGATGCGCTGCGTCTGAGCCAGTCTCCTGTATACATGGTGGTGGCTGTCTGCCTTGTGCTGGCTTTCCTGTATCTGGGTATGCGTCCTGCTGCCGTGGTGCCCGGTCGCCTGCAGGCAGCGGCGGAAGTGTGCTACGAGTTTATCCATACCATGGCGGTCGATACGATCGGCGCTGAAGGGGCAGCTTTCTTCCCCTTCGTGTTTACGCTGTTCTTCTTCATCCTGGCGGGTAACTATATCGGCCTTCTGCCTTTCTCCTTCACCTTCACCAGCCATATTGCGGTTACCTTCGCTCTGGCGCTGATGGTGTTCGTGCTGAGCGTGGTGGTGTCGCTCAAGTCGCAGGGTCTGCGTTTCTTCGCGCATTTCATGCCCGATGGTGCCAGCCCCTTCCTTGCGCCGCTGCTGATTCCGATTGAAATCCTGTCCTTTCTGTCCCGTCCGGTGAGCCTGTCCATCCGACTGTTCGCCAACATGGTGGCGGGGCATGTCATGTTCGATATTTTCGCAAGCTTCGTTATCATGCTCGCCAGCTTTGGCGTGGTGGGTGACGTGTTCGCGATTGGGCCTATCGCCATTAACGTGGCGCTTATGGCTCTTGAGTTGCTTGTTGGTGTGTTGCAGGCCTACGTGTTTGCCATCCTGACGTGCATCTACCTGCGGGAGGCCGTGGCTCACTGAGGAGCTGCTTTGCCCGTTTCTTTTCAAACTGTCTTGCAACAAGGAAGTGACTGATATGGACATCGCTGCAGCCCGGGAAATCGGTGCAGGTATCGCCGTGATCGCCCTCGCCGGCGTTGGTATCGGCCTCGGCAACATCTTTTCAACGCTGGTCAGCAGCATCGCGCGCAACCCCGCTTCGCGCCCGCATGTGTTCGGCCTGGGCATGCTCGGCTTCGCGCTGACAGAAGCTATCGCCCTGTTCGCGCTGCTTATCGCGTTCCTGATCCTCTTCGTCTGAGACAGATCAGAACTTAGGGAGGAGACATTTCCGTGCGTATGATGACGAAGACAGTTCGCGCTGGACTGCTTATGTCGGCTTGCGGTGTTTCCCTGCTGGCCGCCACCGCACCTGGTGCATACGCCTCGGGAATGCCTCAGCTTGATTTCGCCAACCCCCTCGTGACCGGTCAGGTCATGTGGGGTGCGGTGATTTTTCTCGTATTCTATCTTGTCCTTTCACGCGCCATGCTGCCGCGTGTGTCCCGTGTGCTGGAAGACCGCGCGCATCGCATTTCGAGTGATCTCGAAGTCGCCCGCGCCGCCAAGCACGATGCGGACAGGGCAGTGGCCGAACTCCAGCAGGCCCGCAAGGATGCCATGTCGGAGGCTCAGGCCAACCTGCAGAAAGCGCTCGACGAAGAACGTCAGGCCGCTGAAAAGCAGATGCAGGATATCAATGCCCGTCTGGACAAGGAAATCGCGGACGCCGAAGAGCGTATCGCGGCTGAAAAAGCCCGCGCGCTGGGTGCCCTCAGGGATATTGCGCTCGACACCACGCAGGCTCTCGTGCAGCGCCTGACCGGTCTCGCCCCTGATGCCCAGCTTGTGGCCCAAAAGGTTGAAGGCGCCTCAGCGCGCCGCGCCGTCTGATCCGGTTCGGGGAGAATTTACGTCATGTCCGGCATTTTTCACGAAGCGGGTTTCTGGGTCGCGGTTTCGTTCGTTCTGTTCTTCGTGCTGGTTGGCAAGAAGATCTGGACGCCGCTGGCAGCCATTCTGGACAACCGCGCGGATCGTATCCGCAAGGAACTGGACGAAGCAGCCGATCTGCGCCGTGAAGCCGAGCAGATGCTGGAGGACGCCACGCGTGAGCGTGAACATGCTCTGGCCGAAGCCCGTAGCCTGATCGAGCAGTCCCGCAAGCAGGCACAGGACATCGCCCTGAAAGCCCGTCAGGAAGCCGAGGACGCCGTGAAGCGCCACGAGCAGATGGCGCGTGACCGGATTGCGGCTGTCGAACGCGCAGCCCTCAAGGAAGTGCGCCAGCTTGCTATCGATGTCGCAGTTGACGCCGCTCAGGATGTCATTCCGCAGACACTCGACACCAATTCTGCCTCCGCTCTGGTGGATCAGGCTCTGGCCAATCTGCCCAAGGCGCTGGCGGCGCACGCGGCCTGATAGCGCGCGCCACAAGGCCTGCCTGAGCATGACGCAGGTAGAACAGACAGCATCTTTGCTTTCTCATGACGATACTCGGCCTGTGCTGAGTATCGTCATTGCCGTTCTGAACGAGCAGGATAATCTGCCGCAGGTTTGCCGTGAACTGGCCGAGGCCTGTGCGGTTCTCCCTTCTGCCGAAATTGTTTTTGTTGATGACGGTAGCACGGATTCAACCGTGGCCGTGCTGCAGCGCATTCGGGCCGAAGGGGTTCTGAACCTGCGCGTGTTGCAGCATGACAGGCGCTGCGGCAAATCAGCCGCGCTGCGTACCGGCATTACGGCGGCGCAGGGTGTGTGGATTGCCACCATCGATGGTGATGGACAGGACGACCCGCGTGAACTGGCTCCCCTGTTGACACTCGCCCGCACGGCCAACGGGGCACCCCCGCTGGTGGTAGGTGTGCGTACCCGCCGCAAGGATGGCTGGTCGCGCCGGGTAGCGACCCGTCTGGCCAACGGGCTGCGCCAGCGTCTGTTACAGGATCACTGCCCGGATACGGGTGCGCCAATCAAGATTTTCCGCCGCGTCGATTTTCTGGCTCTGCCTCAGTTTGAAGGCCTGCACCGTTTTCTGCCCGCTCTGCTGGGCTCCTATGGTGTGCCGCTGGTGTGCCACCCGGTTTCGCACCGGCCACGACTGCATGGGCAGTCCAAATACACCAATTTCAACCGCGCGGTTGTTGGTGTGCGCGATCTGCTGGGGGTTATGTGGCTGCGTAATCGCACGCGCCTGCCCGCTTCGGTTCGGGAATGCTGAAAAAACACCCGCGCCTGTTCCGGCTGAGTTTTCTCGGACTTGCAGCTTTTGTCATGCTGCTGTTCGGCCGGGCTTCCATTCCGCCGTTTGACCGTGATGAGCCACGGTATATGGAAGCCACAGCGCAGATGCTGCGGACGCATAATTTCATAGATGTGCGCTTTCAGGATGCACCGCGCTATCTTCAGCCTGCGGGTATTTACTGGCTTGAATCTGCTTCTACCGCGCTGGCCTCGGCCGTAACCGGCACCTCGCAGGAGCGGGCGGTGTGGCCGTACCGTATTCCGTCCCTGCTGGCCATGACGGCATCCGTGGTGCTGACAGCCGTTATTGGTGGTGCGCTGTTTGGCGAACAGGCGGGGCTATGGGCAGGGCTTATCCTGCTGGCCAGCGTGCTGTGCATGGCCGAAGGCCGGATGGCCACCATTGATTCGTGCCTGCTGCTGACAATCCTGCTGGTCCAGCTTGCCCTGACCCGCGCCCTGAAAGACCGTGAGGCTGAACGCCCGACCCCGCTGCGTGTGGCGCTGCTGTACTGGGGGGCCATAGGCTGCGGCTTATGCTCAAGGGGCCGGTGGTGCTGGTGCCAGCGCTTGGCACGCCGCTGGCTCTGGCGTTGGTGGAGCGGCGGGCGGATCTCTGGCGCAGGATGCGGCCCGGCTGGGGCTGGCTTGTGGCTGTGGCCGTGGCGCTGCGTGGTGTATTGCGATAGGCCTTGTCAGCCATGGCGAATTTTTCCGCCGGGCGGTAGGGCGTAATTTTCTGGGTAAGGTTGCCTCCGGGCAGGAAGCCCATGGTCTGCCGCCGGGTTATCACCTGCTGGTGTTTGTGCTGGCCTTCTGGCCGGGTTCGTATTTTGCGGCGGCGGTGGCACCCCAAGCTTGGCGGCAGCGTGCGACACCGGCTGTGCGCTACCTGCTGTGCTGGATTGTGCCGCACTGGCTGGTGTTTGAAGCTATTGCCACCAAGTTGCCGCATTATGTCCTGCCGACCTATCCGGCCATAGCCATTCTGGTGGCGGGGCTGCTGGGGCGTGGCGGGGCGACATGGCGCAACGGCCCGCAAAGTCGCTGGGGCCGTGTGCTGCTGGGCGGGTATAGTGTTGCGTGGTGTCTGGTCGGGTGCCTGCTGGCGCTGGCCGGGCCAGTGCTGCTGTACCGGCTGGAGCACACGGTTTCGCCACAGGCACTGGTGCTGGCAGGTGGTGCCTTACCGCTGATTGGCCTGTCCATGGTGCTGATCTGGCGGCTGGAGCTGCAACGCGCCCTGTTATGCGCGCTGGTGGCTGCGGCCCTGCTCTATGCCGAACTGTTTACGTTTGTTGTGCCGCAGCTCAACACGATCTGGCTGGCGCCGCGTCTGGCGGATCTTGTGGAGCAGGAAAAACCCTGCCCGGTTACGCGGGTGTATTCGGTGTCCTTTTCCGAGCCCAGTCTGGTTTTTCTGCTTGGTGGGCAGGTGGTGCTGTCTCCCCCCGCTGAGGCGGCGCAAGGCCTGTTGGCCCATCCGGCTTGCACAGCGGTGCTGCTGGCCACGCGCGATCGTTCCCGCTTTCTCGATGCGCTGGGTGGGCAGCAGAGCCGGTTGCGTGCCCATGGGCAGGTGCAGGGCATGAATTACTCCAACGGGCGCACGCTGGATATCAGCCTGTATACGCTCGCCCCCGAGACACCGCCTGTGCCAGCAGCGCAGGACGAGGCGCACTAAACCCATCAGTCGCCATTATGCGGGCACCCATAGATTGTATCTATGCTCTGCATCGCTTTTTTGGACGTTCCGTATCCGTTATGGTCTGTGAGACAGTTCGTTCTGTAACAGGACGAATGGAAAGTCAGAGACATGACAGGTTTTGCATCCGCCGCTAGCGTGTCTTTACCCACAGGGCAGACGCCTTGCGGGCAGGTAACACCCGGTCTGGCCGACCTGCAGGGGTTATGGACCCGCTCGCTGATCGCCTGGCCTGACGGGCGACAGGATACGACAACACAGGTTGTGTGGTTGCAGGGCAAGGCCGGGTATATCGACCTGCGCCAGCCTGCCGACCTGCCCGATTTTGCCTCCGTGCGCTGTCTGAATGATCTGACATGGGATGACTGCCGGGCACTGGCGGCCCAGCAGGGGTTTGCCGGCACATTGCTGGAAGATGGAACGGCGTTTGTCTGGGAGCGTGAGCTGGATTACCAGCCTGCCGAGCTTACGCCGGATTCCGGTTTTCTGGCGTGGCAGGATACGATGCTGGTGGAAACAGGGCGGCATCAGCCTTATGTGGAGCACTGGCACCGCGCAACAGAGCTACCCGCCCCGGTGGATGAAGCACAGCCGGGTGGTTGGCAGGCGGCGGAAGGGATTCTGCTACGCCTGCGTGCGCGTGGGGCAGGAGGCAGCGCCATGGCTCTGCGCGTGGGGCCGTATTTCATGTTCGCGCAGGCGACATCGCCTTTAGTCACGCCCGCACAGGCCAATACTCTGGCCGAAGCCGTGGAGCGCGCGGATACGCTACAGGCGGCGCGCGCACTTGTGGCGTGCGAAATCTCCTTTGGGCATGTGCAGGGGCCTGACGGGCTGCCGGTTATCATGCGCTCGACCCTGCTGGCGGGTGGGGAGCCCCTTTCACCTGTCGGCCATGGCCGATGGCGCGCTGGCCACGCCGGGGCAGGAAGCCGATGGCCAGCCCTGCACCTTGCTGTGGGACAGACAGCCCCCACTCTCACACGCCGCCTGATCTGCCCAAGGCATGACGGAAAATAGAAGGACTGCGTTCATGAACACGGATTTCACCTCCATTCCCGTTGTCGATATCGCGGGTCTTTTTGGCACGGCGGAAGAGAAAGCCGCAGTGGTGGCGGCTCTGGCTACCGCCGCACAGGATGTGGGCTTCATGCATGTGACAGGGCACGGGCTTGACCCTGCCGTGTTCGAGGCCTTGCTGGAACAGACAAAACGGTTTTTCGCCCAACCGCTGGACGAAAAAAATGAAGGTCTATATCGGCAATTCCACAAACCATCGTGGTTACGTGCCACAGGGTGAGGAAGTGTTCAGCGCGGGCAGCAAGGACCTCAAGGAAGCCTACGACCTCTCGCGTGATCTGCCAGCCACCGACCCGGAATATCTTGCGGGCAACCTCCTGCTGGGGCCTAATCAATGGCCGGATGATGCCACGTTCAAGCAGGTGGTAAACCAGTATTACGATGCGGCCTTCCAGATCGGGTGCAGGCTCATGGGGGCATTTGCCCTTGCTTTGGGGCTGGAGGAAAACGCTTTTGAATCCAGCCTGACCCGCCCGCCCAGCCAGCTCAGGCTCATTCATTACCCGTTCGACCCCGATGCCCATGATGTGGCAGGTATTGGCGCGCATACCGATTACGAGTGCTTTACCCTGCTGCGCTCTACCGCGCCGGGGTTGGAGGTCATGAACCAGAAAGGCGAATGGGTGGATGCCCCCCCGGTTGAAAACGCCTTTGTGGTGAATACCGGCGACATGCTGGAACTGCTGAGCGGGGGGAGCTTTGTCGCCACATCGCACCGGGTGCGTAAAGTGGCAGAGGAACGCTACTCTTTTCCGCTGTTCTTTTCTCTGGATTATCATGTGCGCGTTCAGCCCGTGGTGCCGGTGGCGGATGGCCTGCCTGCCCAGAGCCTGATCGCGGGCGAGCACCTTGCCGCCCAGACGATGCAGACATTCACCTATCTCAAACAGCGCGTGGCGGAAGGCCGGATAAGCCTGCCTGAAAGCCATGTCGGCCTATCGGTCTTCGGGCAGGAAGCGCGCCACGGGCGCGGGGGCAGCGCCGTGCAGGGCTGAGGGTTAAACCGCCGGGCCCGGTCTGTCTTTACCGCGCGCGAGGCTCCCGGACTGCTGTGCGATGTCATTGCCGTGGGGCCGGAAAGTCTCGCGGCCCACGGGGCGGAATGGCTCGGTATCATGCGGATATGGGAGCGTGTCGTCCATTACATCAAAGACCCCGCAACGCAGGACGATACGCTGCGGATTATGTCGGCGCGGATGGGGGTTGATGTCGCGACTTACAGAAAGCTTCTGGATGGCACACGGCTTATGACGCTCGCAGACAACCGCCGGAGCTTTGTGGATTCACACAATATCATGTCTTTGTATGAATCAACGCGGCTGGCGGATGCGTCCAATGTCAGGGAAGGCGTTTACAAAACGGCCCAGCCTGTGTCCAAATATCTCGATAGCGGCTTGCTGTCCGCTTTAAAGGAGTAGCACCGCACGGCGGAAGCCAGAGACGTGGACACGCATGGGGGGAGGCAGTTCATGAAAAAAGAGACTGCTCCTGAATGGACCGACCAGAGCCTTCAGGCCTTTGTGCGCAAGGTGGACTGGAACCTGTGCCGCGATTTTCTGGCCATTGCCCGTTATGGCGGGGTAGGGGCCGCGGCCCGTGCCACCGGGCGGCGGCAACCCAGCCTGAGTGCCGCCCTGCGCCGGTTTGAGGCCCATGTGGCCATACGCTCTGCGACCGCTCAAGCCGCGGCGTGGTGCTGACCCCCATGGGGGTCGCCGTGCTGGCGCTGTGCCGGGATATGGCAGGCAGTGTCATGGCCATGCCGCTCCACGCTGCTGCCGCTGCCGGGCGGGTGGAAGGTACGCTGCGGCTGTGCATGATTCCCGATGTGGCGGTGCCCGCGGTGGATGAGGCTATCATGCAGTTCAACAGCGCCTATCCGGCAGTTTCCCTGCATATCGATATTGCGCCCTGGCGGCAGACCATAGAGGCCGTGGAGCGGGGCGACGCAGATATTGGTATTACCTGCGACGATATCCGGCGTCAGAGCCTGCGCTATGTCACCATAGGGCAGGAAGCCCAGCAGCTTTACTGTGTGGACAAGGCCCCCCTGCTGGCGCGGCTGGCGGCGGCCGAGCTTGGTGTGGCCGGGGAGGAAAAGCGCTTTGCCCCCCGCTACTTTACCGGCGAGAGCTTTATTCTGACAGGTGGGGATGAACCGCGCGAACTGCGGGACCTGCGCGCCGTTACGGGCTGGGCGAGAGTGTGTCCGGGCAGGTGGATACATTGAGCGAGGCCAGACGCCTCGTGCTGCTGGGGGTGGGTATCGGCTTTCTGCCCATTGATTTTGCCCGCCCGGATGAGGCGGCAGGCAGGCTGGTGCCCCTGCTGCCCGATGACCTGCTGCCCCGCTATCCCATTTACATGATTACCCGCACGGACACGCCAGAAGGCACGGCGGCTTCGCTCATGACGCGCAGCATTGTCTCGCGCATGGCGGAGCGTTCTTTGCTGGATGGGGAGGACATGCGGCTGGCCTGACACGGGCTGTGTCTGTGCACAAAGCAACACATGCACCATGAGCGTGGGGGGCGCTTTGTATCAAGTACGATGTCAGGAAAGGAAAATGGTGCCCGCTGGCGGATTCGAACCACCGGCCCCATCATTACGAATGACGTGCTCTACCAACTGAGCTAAGCGGGCTTGGAATATTTCCGAAGCGGTGACTATCACGCAGGCCCAACGGGCGCAACCGCAAATCGGAGAAAAAATGTCCTGTGGCGGCAGGGGCTTGCCTTTGCCGCCACAGGGTTGGACTTCAGGCGCTACCGGGGCCGTTTTCGGCGTCGTTATCGGTCAGCGGAATGGGGTAGTCACCGGTAAAGCAGGCATCGCAATAGCGGTTGGGGCTAGCGGTGCGGCTTTCATGGCCCATGGCGCGGTACAGACCATCCAGCGAGATAAAGGCCAGACTGTCCACCCCGATCAGCTCGGCCATGGTTTTCAGGTCATGCTGGGCGGCCAGCAGCTTGCTGCGCTCAGGCGTGTCGATCCCGTAGAAGCACGAATGCTTGGTGGGCGGGGAGGAAATGCGCATATGCACTTCGCTGGCCCCGGCGGCGCGCACCATATCCACGATCTTGCGTGAGGTTGTGCCGCGCACGATGGAATCGTCCACCAGTATTACGCGCTTGCCGTCGAGCATCTGCCGGTTGGGCGAATGCTTCATTTTAACGCCCAGATGCCGAACCTGATCCGTGGGTTCGATAAAGGTGCGGCCTACGTAGTGATTGCGGATAATACCCAGCTCGAACGGAATGCCGCTGGCCTCCGCATAGCCGATGGCCGATGGCACGCCGGAATCGGGCACCGGCACCACCACATCGGCTTCTACACCGCTTTCATGCGCGAGTTCGCGGCCGATCTGCTTGCGCACGCCATAAACCGGCAGGCCTTCGAGCACGGAATCGGGGCGGGCGAAATAGATGTATTCAAACACGCAGAAATGCGGCTGCGTCTGCCCGAAGGGGCGGAGTGAGCGGATGCCGGAATCGTCGATGATCACCAGCTCGCCCGGTTCCACATCGCGCACGAATTCCGCGCCGATAATGTCCAGACCGCAGGTTTCGGAGGCCAGAACCCATGCGCCGCTATTGCCGGTGTCGTCCTTGGGCATGCGGCCCAGTACGAGCGGGCGCACGCCCATGGGGTCGCGCACGCCGATCAGCGCGTCCTGAGACAGCACGACCAGCGAATAAGCGCCTTCAACCCGCTTGAGCGCATCAATCAGCCTGTCTTCCACCGTGGCGTACAGCGAAATGGCGATCAGATGCACGAACACTTCCGAATCCGTGGTGGACTGGAACAGGCAGCCCCGGCGGATCAGCTCGCGGCGCAGCATGTTGGCGTTGGTCAGGTTGCCGTTATGGGCCACCGCCAGCCCGCCAAAGGCGAATTCGGCAAACAGGGGCTGCACGTTGCGCAGCAGCGTGGCACCGGATGTGGCGTAGCGGTTGTGGCCAATGGCGCGCGTGCCTTCCAGCGTGGCCAGAACGCGCGAGTCTTCAAAGACATCGCCCACGAGGCCCAGCCCGCGATGCGAGTGAAAGCGCTCGGTGGCGGCATCGAAGGAGACAATGCCCGCTGCTTCCTGCCCGCGATGCTGGAGCGCATGCAGGCCAAGGGTGGTTAGCGGGGCGGCGTCACGGGCGTTCCATATGCCAAAGACCGCGCATTCTTCATGCAGGTGGTCGTCTTCCAGGCCACAGGCGGAGGTGCTCGGGTCTGAGGGCAGTACGGGCCGGGCGGGGCCGGGTTCTGGCAGGGTGGCGCAGGAAGGATCAGACAGGCTGGAACGGACGGGCATGGAACGCGCAGGGCCTCCGCAATGGGCTGGCAGGAGCCGGTAGGGGATTACAAGCTCGCGTCATGACCTGTTGATGGCGAAGGCGCAACCCCTTTTGCGCTGAAATCGGCCATATAGGTTTGAAGGCTATGAGCGGCTGCCTGTATATATGGGGTGAGCCTGCTGCCTTTTTCCAGTGCCCGCATGTCCTGCGGCTGTAATAGCCAGTGTGCCAGCATGTAGCCGATCACAACAATCAGCCCGCCGCGCGCAAGGCCGAACACGCCGCCCAGCAGCCGGTCAGGGCCATCAAGCGGGGTGGCGCGCACCACCTGAACGATGCGTGCGGAGAGCAGCCCCCCCGCAAGGGCCGCAACCAGCAGCACACCCAGAAATGCCGCCGCCCGCGCTCCAGTGGGGGAGGTAATGTATGTTTGCGCCCACTGCGTCAGGGACGGGTTGAACCTGAGGGCCGCAAGCCCCGCGAGTGTCCACACCACTATGCCTAGTGCCGCCCGCGTCAGCCCGCGCCACAGGCCATGCAGGACCGACAGGGTGATGAGTGCAAGCGCGATGCCGTCTATGGCCGCCATGGGACTACCGTGTTCTGGATGATGGATACTCTGGTGGCGGGCCGCAGGGAGCCTGTCAAGCGGGCAGGCCTGCCGCCAGCCTTGTGTGATGTAGCCGGGCTGTAAGGGTTCAGGCCCTAGGCATGGCCCAAGGCATAGTCAGGGGGGCTGCGCGTGGCTCAGGGCAGCTTGCTGGTGGTGATGCGCCATGCCCGCGCGCGCCGTCCGACGGCCTTGCGGCGGTGTGGGGGCTGGTTGAGCCGGTGCAGCAGCTCGGATACTTCCAGCCTGCGCAGCAGTTCGGTCCAGACTTCGGCGGGGGGCATGTCCTGTGCGCGCCAGATCTCTTCGAGTGCGAGCAGGAACTGGGCACTTTCGCGGATAATGTCCTGCCGTCGCCCTGCGATAAAGGCCGCCGTGCAGTTCGTGGCGTGCAGTCCTGCTTTCTGGCACACCCGCATGGTGGCGGGGGCCGGTGTGCCGCCAGAGGCGGAGGAGGACTGCGCGGGTTGGGTTGGTGCCATTATCTCATGATGCGTCGTATCGACCGGGTGGGTCAATCACCCAAGTAAGAGGGGTGGCACCTTTCCTGTGGGTTTGTCCGTTCTGTTATGCCCGCGCGCGGTTTTGGGGGTTTAAAACCAACGCGCGGGCAGGGTCTGTCAGCGGCGGATGCCGCGTGGATCAGAACTCTTCGTAACGGGCGGGGTCCTGATCGAAGGTGCGGCCATCAGGGCGGGCCAGTGTTGCGATTTTGGCCATGTCATCCGCTGTCAGTTCAAAATCGAACACCGACAGGTTCTGAAGCTGCCGCTCAGGGGAGGACGCCTTGGGCAGCGGCACCGCGCCAAGCTGCACGTGCCAGCGCAGGATTACCTGCACAATGCTGCGGCCGGTCCGTGTGGCGATTTCCTGCAACAGGGGGTCTTGCAGCATGCTGCTGGCGCGGCCCAGCGGACTCCATGACTGGGTGGCAATGCCATGTTTGGCATTGAAGGCGCGCTGGGCATCCTGCGGAAAATACGGGTGCAGTTCGATCTGGTTGACCGCAGGTGTGACACCCGTGGCGCTGATGATGGCCTCCAGATGTTCAGGCAGGAAGTTGCACACCCCGATCGAGCGGATCAGACCGCGTTTCTGGGCTTCCACCAGTGCGGTCCAGGCTTCGACATACAGCCCCTTGCTGGGGTTGGGCCAGTGGATGAGATACTGGTCGTAGTAGTCAAGCTGCGCGCGGTAGAGCGATTCCTCGACGGTGGCGATCGCTTCGTCGAAATGGTGGTGCCGCCCTGGCAGCTTGGACGTGACGCGTAGCGTCTCACGCGGCAGGCCCGCTTTGCGGATAGCCGCGCCCACGGCTCCTTCGTTTTCGTAATTAAAGGCGGAATCGAGCAGGGTATAGCCAGTGTGCAGTGCGCTGACCATGTCGGTCACACCCTGCGCACCGTTCAGTTTATAGGTGCCAAATCCAATGGCGGGCATGGTAGCGCCGTCATTGAGAGCGACGTTCGGGATGGGGGGAGTGGTCATGTCCACAGCTCCTTCTCGGCGTTTGCTGAAGGGGCATGGTGGGCAAATTTGCCGCCAAAGGCAAATCTGCCCCCCGTGGCATGGCGGGTGTTCCCCCCAAAGGGGGTGGTTCAGACCGTAAAATACTTGGCGTGGTGGTTAAGAACAACCAGTGCGGAGGTGGACTGCTCGGGGTGGAGTTGGTCACCATCGGTCAGGGAGACGCCAATACGCTCGGCACCCAGCAGGCGCAGCAGGGGTGCTTGATCTTCCAGCCGCGGGCAGGCCGGATAGCCGAAGGAATAGCGCGAGCCCCGGTAGCCCTGTTGCAGCAGGGTGTCCATCTCACGCGCGTCTTCAGCGGAGAAACCCAGCTCCGCACGGATACGCTTATGCGTGTATTCGGCCATGGCTTCCGCCATTTCCACCGACAGACCGTGCAGGTACAGGTAATCCTGATACCGGTTTTCCTCAAACCAGTCGCGGGCAATATCCGAGGCTTTCTGCCCTACGGTGACAACCTGAAGGCCTACGACATCGCGCACGGGGTCGTTAATATCGCGCACGAAATCGGCAATGCACTCGCCATCCGCACGGGGCTGGCGGGGCAGGCTGAAGCGGGCGGCTTCAGTGGTGCCGTCTTCCTCGAACAGCACCAGATCGTTGCCGTCGCCCGCGGCTTTCCAGTAGCCGTAGCAGGCTTGCGGGCGCAGGATGTTGTCCTTTGCCGCGAGGTCGAGCATGCGGCGCAGGATCGGCCGCAGTTCCTGCCGGGCCCAGATCAGGAAATCGTCAAGCGAGCGGCCCTGTTTACGAAAGCCCCACTGGAACTGGTACAGCGCGCGTTCGTTCAGGAAAGGCAGAACCGCCTCGGGCGTTG
>NZ_BAIN01000054.1 GCF_000613285.1 Acetobacter papayae JCM 25143
TGGCGGGGTGGCGGTAAAGTCGTCCAGTTCGTTGGCCGAGCGCCAGCCATCTTCACCCGCGTCGATCACTTCCGCGTCTTCACCAAAGCTCAGCCACGCTTCCAGCACTTCGCGCGCGCCAGCGCCCGGCACCCGGCAGCGCTCGATGCTGTCGCGCACATAGGCGCGGGCAAAGGCATTGGCATGCGCCAGATCGTGGAAAACGCCGACTTCCTCCACGATGTTGTCCTCGCTCGCGCCGGACAGGTCCATGATGCGGACTTTCCATTCCTGCGAGGCGGCGGGCTGTGGGGTTTCGGTCGTATCGGTCATAGTGTTCCTGTCAGGATTGGGCGGTTCTGTCGGTGGACGTGCGGATACGCTGGGCCGCGCGTATGGAAGGCAGAAGGAACTCCCGCCCCGTTTTCACACGCTCTTGCCCGTTATAGGCGATGATATCTGCCGTTGCGTAGGTTTCGTTCCACCGTTCGGGAATATAGGAACCGGTGCCTACAACGTCGAGGGGGGCCCGGGCATCGGCCATGCAGGCGCATTTTGTTACCCCAAAACCCGATGAGCCGATAATTTTCACACGGGGAAAGCCCGCCTCGTCCAGTGCATCGCGCATGAACCAGACAGCCGCGGCCGAAACCCCGGTGCCAATCAGGTAGCGCAGTTCCTTGTCCGAGCGGTAGCGGCGCAGGGCCTGCGGAGCGTGCCGGTTGAGAACGGCGTAGGATTCCTGCGGGTTCAATCCTTCCATAAACCGCCCGCCATGGGTGTCCAGACGCACGGCCATGCGGCCTTCGGCAGCCAGTTCGGGAAAGCGGCGGCAGACCGCCAGGGCATCGGTAATTTCCTGACCAAAATAATCCACCAGCACCACAAGATCCGTTTCAGGAAAGGTCTCGTGGAACATCTCCGCGGCCCGCACGGTCGATCCCGCATAGCCAATCAGGGCATGGGGCATGGTGCCAAGCCCGTGGGGTGTGTCAAAAAACGCGGCTACGGCATCGTTTGCCGTGCCGACAAACCCAATGGCGCCATCCCTGCGGGCTGCCCGCCCACCGACCGATGCCGCATAGGCCATGAGTTCCTGCATTTCAAAACCCGCGCAGTGCCGGGCATCCATGGCCAGAAACTGCGTGCGTGGCAGGGAAAGCGCGATCTGATACGCCCGCAATGCGGCAACGCAGGGGCTACCGAGCTTTTGCAGCAAAAGCGTTTCCAGATCGGCCAGATGGGTAAAGGAGCCGGTAACGTAAACAAGCGGCTCACCCGCACCCACCCACTCTCCCTCGGGGTGGACGATTTCAATCGTGCAGGGGCTGTTACGCTCGGCCATGACATTTTCAAGCCAGCGCAGCATGAGAGCCGGAGCCGAAATGACAGGTGTGCGGATAAAAAAGGCGTAAGTTACGATGCAGTCGCCAAAAGCGCTGACAATCCGTTGCGTGCGGTTGAAGTAGGAATCCGTTCTGGAACGGATAGCCGCATCGGGCAGGGGGGCAGTGACCTGAGCCGTATCCACGCCGGGGTGGGTGGGCTGACTGGTGGGGGATGTCATCCGTGGTGCTCTTTCTGCCAGCGCATGGCCTGCCCGCTCAGGCAGGCAGACCACGCATGACCCAAACGGCCCCCAGGTCGTTCCCGGTCACGATTATGAAAAAGCGGCCGGGCTGTTACGCCCGTCCGGTCAGTTCCTGTGCGATCAGGAAGGCCAGTTCCAGCGACTGTTCGGCGTTCAGGCGCGGATCGCAGAAGGTTTCATAACGATCAGCCAGATCATCTTCCGTCAGCTTATGGGCACCGCCCACGCATTCAGTCACGTTCTGGCCGGTCATTTCCAGATGCACGCCCCCAGCAGGTACGCCCTCGGCAGCGCAGACAGCAAAGAAGCCCTTGAGTTCACCCACAATGGCGTCGAACGAACGGGTTTTCATTTTCTGCTGGGTCGAGATCGTGTTGCCGTGCATCGGGTCGCTCAGCCATGTCACGCTACGGCCGGTTTCCTTAACCGCGCGCATGATCGGCGGCAGGAACTGCTCGATCTTGTCCGCACCCATGCGCGAGATCAGGGTAATGCGCCCGGCCTCGTTCGTGGGGTTGAGGATTTCCGTCAGACGGCGGATGTCATCCACGCTGGTGGTGGGGCCGACCTTGATACCGATGGGGTTACGCACCCCGCGCAGGAATTCCACATGCGCGCCATCCGGCTGGCGCGTGCGGTCACCGATCCAGACAAAATGGGCCGAGCAGTCATACCATTCGCCCGAGGTCGAATCGATACGGGTCAGGGCCTGTTCGTACGGCAGCAGCAGCGCTTCGTGCGAGGTGTAGAACTCGGTTTCATCTACCTGAGCCGAGCTTTCGGCATTGATGCCGCAGGCCTGCATGAAGGCCAGCGTTTCGCCAATGCGTTCGGCCATGGCGCGGTAACGCCCGGCCAGCGGCGAACGCTCGACAAAGCCCAGATTCCAGCGATGCACCTCATGCAGGTTGGCATAGCCACCGCGTGAGAAGGCACGCAGCAGGTTCTGGATGCCGGCAGACTGGAAGTAGCCGGTTTCCATGCGCACGGGGTCGGGAATGCGCTCTTCAGGCGTGAACGCAGGCCCGTTGATGATATCACCCCGGTAAGAAGGCAGGCTGACACCGTTGATGGTTTCCATATCAGCCGAACGCGGCTTGGCGAACTGCCCGGCCATACGCCCCATCTTGATAACCGGCACTTTGGCGCCGAAGGTCAGCACCACCGCCATCTGCAACAGCACGCGGAAAGTGTCGCGCACGATATCGGCCTTGAATTCGCTGAAGCTCTCGGCGCAGGGGCCGCCCTGCAGCACAAAGGCCTTGCCCTGTCCTGCCAGCGCAAGCTGCTGGCGCAGGCGGCGCACCTCTCCGGCAAAGACCAGCGGCGGGTAGGCGCTCAGGCGGTCTTCCACGGCGGCAAGGGCCGCCGCATCAGGATAGGTGGGAATCTGCCTGACAGGAAACGAACGCCAGCTTTCCGGCATCCATGGCGCAGACGTCGGGTTGGGCTGGGTGAGTGTTGCACTCATAACGAAAGTTCCCTGTCAATTCTGGTATTATGGTTGAGATGGTGAAGAAAGAGGCGAATGACAACCCGGCCTGACAGGCCTTGCGCATTCTCCAAGCGTGTCTTTATGTCCAAAACTCATGGATTAGGCAAATTCCGCCCCGGCCTGCACGGTTGGTAAGCGCTAAGGTAATTTGGAATCTTGGCGGGATGTGTCATAATGCCGTCACGGTATAAGGTGTCGTGACATGATGCGCGGTGCTGGGTTGGCCATCTTAATTATCAAGTCTTGCTGGGGATGCGCGATGGTACTGCTGCGTAAATCTGTTGTAAGCGCCCTGTGCGCCGCCGGTATCGGTATTGTGATGGCGGGAGGTGCCGCATGGGCTGACCCCGCACTGACGCCGGGTGATTCCATTTCCTTTGCCGAAGGCAATGCCGCCATGGATACGGGCAGCGGGCAGAGGACCAATACAGAAAAGAAAACCGTGCATGGGCACCGTAACCTGCCGCCCGGCTATCAGGATGCTCCATCCATGGATTTCCAGCATGGTGATGACCCTGACCAGCTTGCCAAGGTGCAGCGCGATCCCGTAACCGGCGCTGATATCAGCAAATACGGTTCGGCCTATCAGGCTTCCAGCCCGTTCGGCACCGGGCAGGTGGGTGATTCCACAGGTAGCGGGTGGGTTATCCCCCGCTGAAAACAGGCCCGGCTCAGCCGGGCTTATTCCCTGCCCGGGTATGAACGGGTCAGGAGAGCACGCCTTCCTCCACAATCTGCACGGCGCTCTGTCCATTTGTCAGGTCTGTAATGCGTGCGCAGATATCTTCGCAGCTGGTGGCAGGCAGAGTGAGCAGAAAGCGTGCCCCTTCGGCATCAAATATCGGGGTTTCTAGGCCAGCACCCCATTCGGGCAGGCGGGCCTGCATAAGGCCCACGAGTGAAAACGGGCAGTGGAATGTCAGCCGCACCCGTTCGATCAGCTCTTCCTTGGGCGCTGCCCGAAGGCATTCGGCGGCCGTGCCCGCATAGGCCCGCACCAGCCCGCCAGCGCCCAGTTTGATCCCGCCAAACCAGCGCGACACCACAATAGCCACACGGTCTATTTTCTGCGCCACGGCAACCTGGAGAATGGGCTTGCCTGCGGTCCCTGAGGGCTCTCCCGCATCATGGCAGCGACAGTGCGGCCCGATCTGCCATGCCCAGCAGTGGTGGGTGGCGTCGGGCCCGGCAGCGGCAATGTCTGCAATGAATGCCTCTGCCTGCTCCACACTGGCGACAGGCATCGCACTGGCAAGGAAGCGGCTTTTTTTAATGTCCCGTTCCAGTGAAAAAAAGCCGGTCAGCATCTGTGTCATGGCTGCACGATACAGGGGGAGATATGGCTCCGGCAAGCGGTCGGCTGTCTGACGAGGCACAAGGAGTATAGCGCGGCGTTATTTTGAGCATTTTTTGTTGATGACGGGATGTGTCAGCCCGTTCAGTTGCCGGGAAAGCCAAAAGGCTGAGGTTGGCCCGTGTTGCTTTGTGCCTGTCCGTGTGCCGGGGACGTGCTAGAAGGAAAGCAGGAACAGCGCAGGCTATACGCTGCTGAGGAAAAGAACTGGGCTGCGGTAGGGCTGACAACGGCTTGCCGTGGAAAAACAGGGGAGGGCGGGCTGATATGCTGCCGTTATTTCGTGGAAAATGGTCGCTTCTGGCCGGGTTCGGCGTTCTGGCGCTGTGTCTGGCGGGAGCCCCGGCCCATGCGGAAGACGATCCGGGCGACGATATTGATGGGCATAGCCGCCCGGATATGCACAAGCTGGCGGGCAAACCGCCCTTGCCGCGTGCGCACAAGGATTTCAGCAAATACAAGTTTACCCCGCCGGGCGATAAGGTTGTTGAACAGGCAGATGCCAACCGTCTGCTGTTCTGGACCCCGGATGGTCGACCAGATGGGTATGCCCAGCGCCGGGGCAGCAGTGTTATCTATTACAATGCACAAGGGGTAGCCGTGCGCGTGCAACGCCTGAGTGCGGCAGAAATGCAGGACCAGTAAAAGAAACGCCCATGCCACCAAAAAGGGGCATGGGCGTTATATCTGGTATGTACCGGGCTTGAGGAAGCAGCCTTAACGGCTTTCCATCAGTTCCAGAATGGCAGCTGATGATTCCTCAATCGAGCGGCGGGTTACATCAATAACCGGCCAGTTATGGCGGCGGCACAGCCTGCGTGCCCAGTGCAGTTCTTCCTGCACTTTTTCCAGATCAATATAGGCGTAGTCCGCAGCGCTTTCCATCGGCCTGCGGTCTGGCATCATCTGTGTCAGACGGTTGCGCCTGATTTCAATGAGCCGTTCCGGGTCGATAGTCAGCCCGATTACCGGTTTGGTGGTTTCAAAAAGCGGGGTAGGCGGTTCTATTCCCATAACCAACGGCACGTTGGCGGCCTTTATGCTCTATTAGCCAGATAGAAGCAGGTCGGGGTTTTGGATACGCGTGAGACGCCAACAAGAATCACATCGGCATCATTCAGCCCGCGTGTTTCCTGTCCATCATCATGGGCCAGCACATAATGCATGGCCTCAATCCGCTGGTAATAGCTGTCATCCATGATGTACTGGCCACCCGGATGGCGAGTGGCCTGCTGCCCGGTTTCATCGGCCAGAAAGTGCAGGGCACTATCCAGCACATCCAGCAGGCGGACCTGCAGGCTGATGCAGCCAGCTTCCATGTCAGCCTGAAGCGTGGGGTCTGTCAGAGAGGACATGACCGGGCCGCGATCCGCTGCAATATTGCGCAGCACGCGCCGGAGCTGGATCTGGGTGCGGATCAGGTTCCAGTGGCGGAGCTTGACCTCCGTATTGGGAAACTGGGCAATGCAGGCGCGTGCGACTGAATCCAGCGTCTGGCCCGTTGCCTCGGAGACAAGATGCAGGGTGAGTGTGTTTTGCATGGCGTCTCATTAAAAATGGCCGCACCCAAGGGATGCGGCCATTTTTTTCTTCAGGCTTTGACAGCCTTGTTGTTTTGCTTGGCAAGCGCGGACTGGGCCGCCGCAAGCCGGGCGACAGGCACACGGAACGGAGAGCAGGAAACGTAATCCAGCCCGACTTCCTCAAAGAAGGAAATCGACAGCGGATCACCACCGTGTTCACCGCAGATGCCCAGCTTCAGGTCAGGCTTTGCGGCCCGGCCTTTTTCCACGCCCATGCGCACCAGGCGCCTACGCCTTCACGGTCGATGGAAACGAAGGGGTCCTGCGGCAGCAGGCCTTTTTCCACATATTCCGGCAGGAAGGAGCCAGCATCGTCACGCGACAGACCCAGAGTGGTCTGGGTCAGGTCGTTGGTGCCGAAGGAGAAGAAGTCGGCACTCTGCGCAATCTGGTCGGCCGTGATGGCAGCGCGCGGCAGTTCGATCATGGTGCCGATCTTGTAGGAGAGTGTTGCCTTGCGTTCGGACAGAACAGCAGCAATCACGCTCTCACAGGCTTTGCGCACCAGATCCAGCTCGGCCTTGGTGCCAACCAGCGGGATCATGATTTCCGGAATGACGGCCTTGCCCGCCGAAGCGGAAATGTCGAGCGCGGCTTCAGCAATGGCGCGCACCTGCATGGCGTAGATTTCCGGGTAGCTGATGCCCAGACGGCACCCGCGATGACCCAGCATGGGGTTGGCTTCCGACAGGGCCGAGCGGCGAGCGCGCAGGCTTTCCACATCCTGCCCAAGGGCCTTGGCCACATCCTGCAGCTCGGCTTCGCCATGCGGCAGGAACTCGTGCAGCGGCGGATCGAGCAGGCGGATCGTTACCGGCAGCCCCGCCATGATGCGGAACAGTTCGCTGAAATCCCCACGCTGGAACGGCAGCAGTGCGTCAATGGCCTTGGCGCGTGCGGCTTCGTTATCAGCCATGATCATCTGGCGGACATGACCAATGCGGTCAGGGCCAAAGAACATGTGCTCGGTGCGGCACAGGCCAATACCTTCCGCGCCGAAGCGGCGGGCAGTTTCGGCATCTTCGGGGGTTTCGGCGTTGGCGCGCACACCCAGACGGCGCACATCGTCAGCCCAGCCCATAAGCGTTGCGAAGTCGCCCGACAGGGTGGGCGGAATGGTGGGAACACGGCCCTTGTAAACAGCGCCCGAACCGCCATCCAGCGTCAGCCAGTCGCCAGCCTTGAGGGTGTGGCCGTCAACCGTCATGGTCTGGGCTTCGTAGTTTACGGCAATGCTGCCTGCACCGGCCACGCACACACGGCCCATGCCACGCGCCACAACGGCGGCGTGGGAGGTCATGCCACCGCGCGTGGTGAGAACGCCACGGGCAGCGTGCATGCCATGCACGTCTTCGGGGGAGGTTTCGATACGCACCAGAATGACATCTTCACCCTTGGCGGCGCGGTCTTCCACATCCTCGGCGGAGAAAGCGATCACGCCGGTTGCGGCACCGGGGCTCGCGGGTAGGCCGCGGGTCAGCAGTACGCGTTCGGCCTTGGGGTCAAGAACCGGGTGCAGAAGCTGGTCGAGAGAGGCCGGCGGCACGCGGGTAATGGCTTCTTCCTGCGTGATCAGGCCTTCCTTGGCCATGTCGATGGCCACGCGCAGGGCGGCGGCGGCGGTGCGCTTGCCCGAGCGGGTCTGGAGCAGGTACAGCTTGTTGGCCTGCACCGTGAACTCGATGTCCTGCATGTCGCGGTAGTGGCGTTCGAGCAGGTCACGAACCTTCAGCAGTTCCTGGTAGGCGCCGGGCAGGGCCTTTTCCATGGAAACCTGGCCTTCGCTCGAGCGACACTCGGCCATGGGCTGCGGCGTGCGGATACCGGCCACCACGTCTTCGCCCTGAGCGTTGATCAGGTATTCGCCGTAGAAAATGTTTTCGCCCGTGGAGGGGTCACGGGTAAAGCACACGCCGGTGGCGCAGTCATTGCCCATGTTGCCGAACACCATGGACTGGACGTTAACAGCCGTACCCCAGCTTGCCGGGATATCATGCAGTTTGCGGTAGGTGTTGGCGCGCGGTTCATCCATGAACCAAACACTGCGCCAATGGCGCCCCAGAGCTGGTCTTTCGGGGTTTCAGGGAACGCGTTGCCGGTTTCCTTTTCCACGATCTGCTTGTAGCCCTTGACGACTTCCTTCCACTCATCGGCGGTCAGGTCGGTATCGTCTTCCTTGCTGACAGCGCGCTTGGTCTGTTCGAGCAGGTCTTCAAAGCGGTGGTGGGAAACGCCCAGAACCACGGAGCCGTACATCTGGATGAAGCGGCGGTAGCTGTCCCATGCGAAGCGGGCATCGCCAGAGGAGCGGACAAGGCCTTCAACCGTGGTGTCGTTCAGACCCAGGTTAAGAACGGTGTCCATCATGCCCGGCATGGAAACACGCGCACCCGAACGGACTGATACCAGCAGCGGGGATTCGGCATCGCCAAAGCGCAGGCCCATGACGCTTTCGATCTGGGCCATGGCGGCTTCAAGCTGCGATTCCAACTCGCCGGGGTATTTGCGTCCGTTTTCGTAAAAGGCGGTGCAGACCTCAGTGGTAATGGTAAACCCAGGAGGCACGGGAAGACCGATATTGGCCATTTCCGCCAGGTTGGCACCCTTGCCGCCGAGAAGATTGCGCATTCCGGCGTTGCCTTCGCTCTGGCCGGCGCCGAAACTGTAGATCCACTTGGTCATTTTTACCGTTCGCTTCGTTGATGGAGTGTCATTGGGCCAGCCTGACGACCAGAAAGCAGATGAGAGAAAATTTAGGACGACAGGTCAGCCGCGCACAGATTTTTATTCTTGGTTCTCAACAGCGAAAAGTTATCCTTTCGCCTCGCCCTAGCATGCCGCACTTCCTGTTTGCGGGCAATCCCCGTTTTCCTTAAATTTCGGCAGACGGCGTGCCTGTGCCTTGGCTGGCACAGAAAGCATTCCACTCGGTTTCATCCATGGTTTCTATGCCCAGCTCAGCAGCCTTACGGGCTTTGGAGCCTGCTTTCTCGCCTGTAATGACAAGATCGGTCTTGCGCGAAACGGTGTCTGAAACCTTGGCCCCCATTCTCTCGGCAGTGGCTTTGGCCTCTGGCCGCGTCATGGTCAATAATGTGCCGGTAAATACGATGGTCTTGCCCGCCAGCGCGCCCCCACTGGTCTGCGGGCTTTCATCGGCAATGCTCAGAACGGCCTGCAGGGCGTTCAGGGTTTCCAAGTTATGCGCCTCGGCCATGAAGGCCACCAGTTCTTCGGCAATGGCGCTGCCAATCCCGGTGATCGAACCCAGTTCAAGGCGTTCATCCGAGCCGATCAGGGCAGCGGCGCGCATCTGGGTGATCCAGTTCGTGCATGAACCATAATGGCGCGCCAGCAGGCGAGCGTTGCTTTCACCCACCCGGCGGATACCCAGCGCGTAGATAAAACGCGAGAGCGTAATATGCTGGCGTTCCTCAATGGCGCGCAGCAGGTTCGCCACGGACTGTTCACCCCAGCCATCGCGGCGGGTCAGTTCAGCAGCATGGGTGTGAAGGTGGAAAATATCTACCGGCGTGCTGATAAGCCCCGCTTCGTGAAACTCGCGGATACTTCTTTCCCCCAGCCCTTCGATATCGAAAGCCTGACGGGAGACAAAGTGGATCAACCGCTCCACCACCTGTGCGGGGCAGGTTAGCCCGCCGGTGCAGCGGCGGATGGCTTCCCCTTCCGGCCGAATGGCCAGAGCGCCACATGCGGGGCAGTGATCGGGGAAAACAAAAGGAGCCTGTCGTTCAAAGGTTTGCGAGACGGGGGGCGCTACCCCCAGAATCTGCGGAATGACATCGCCCGCGCGCTGGATGAACACCGTATCGCCGACACGCACATCCTTGCGGGTGATTTCATCCTCGTTATGCAGGCTTGCGCGGGTGACAAGCACCCCGCCGACATTGACGGGTTCCAGATGGGCAACCGGCGTGAGCGCGCCAGTACGGCCAACCTGAATTTCAATATCGCGCAGGAGCGTGGTGGCCTGTTCGGCAGGGAATTTCCATGCTGTGGCCCAGCGCGGCGCGCGGCCCGCAAAGCCAAGCCGGGTCTGCAGGGTGGTATCGTCTATCTTGTAAACCACGCCATCGATGTCATAGGCCAGCAAGGCCCGGTTCTGGCTGATCCGTTCAAAAACACTCTCGGCTTCAGCCGCGCCCTTGACCTGTTCCGAAAGCGGGTTGACCGGAAAGCCCCAGTTTTTCAGGCGTTGAAGATACGCCCAGTGGCTGGTGTCCAGCGGCTCGGAACTGTAGCCCAGCGCATAGGCAAACAGGGAGAGCGGGCGCGATGCCGTAACCGTGGGGTCAAGCTGGCGGAGCGAACCGGCGGCAGCGTTGCGTGGGTTTGCGAAAAGTCTCTTGTTCGCGGCTTCCTGTGCCGTGTTCAGGCTCAGAAAATCTTCCTTTGAGAGAAAAACCTCGCCCCGGATTTCAATCAGCGCAGGATATGGCTCGGGCAGGCGGGCGGGAATATCGCGCAGGGTGCGCAGGTTGGCGGTAACGTCTTCCCCTTCTGCACCATCGCCCCGTGTGGTGCCGCGTGTGAATACGCCGTTTTCATAGGTCAGACTGATGGACAGGCCATCGATCTTGGGCTCCGCAATAAACACAAGCTCCTGCGCAGCCTCGCCATCAAGCCCGAGAAACCGCGCGGCGCGGCTGACGAAAGCTTCGAATTCGGCCCTGTCGAACACGTTGTCCAGAGAGAGCATGGGCACAAGGTGCAGGTGTTTGCCAAAAGCACTGTCAGGAGCGGCACCTACGGCCTGTGCAGCGCTCTCTGCCGGTACGGCCTGCGGGTGCGCTGCTGCTATGCTCTCGTAACGGCGGCGCAGGGCATCGTACTGCGCATCGGTAATTTCGGGGGCGGCTTCGCGGTAATAGGCTTCGTTGTGGTGCGCAATCTGGGCAGCAAGCTGGGTCAGTTCCGCACGGGCGGTTTCGGTATCGAGTTCCGTCGGGTCTGTTTGGGCGGGTGTTTGTGTCATGTCTGTCCCAGCAGGCTTGCCGCGGCGGCGCGGGCTGCATCGGTTATGGTGTCGCCCGCGAGCATCCGCGCGATTTCTTCAGTGCGTTCTGTGGTGCTCAGCGGTGTTGCGTGTGTGACGGTTTGCCCGTTTTGTGTCTTTTTGCCAATCCGCAGATGGGCGTGCGCACTGGCGGCCACCTGTGGGCTATGGGTGACGGCCAACACCTGAACCTTGCCTGCAAGCCTGCGCAGGCGCTCACCAATGGCTGCGGCCGTAGCGCCGCCGACCCCGGCATCGATTTCATCAAAAATCAGGGTGCCGATACCAGATTGTCCCGCCAGCACCAGCTTGAGGGCAAGCATCAGCCGCGAAAGCTCCCCGCCCGAGGCCACGCGCGCCAGCGGGCCCGCTGGCTGGCCGGGGTTGGCGGCAATTAGGAATGCGACCTGCTCCATGCCCTGTCGGCTCCATTGTTCCTGTGGCAGGGGCTGGATTTCCACCACAAAGCGCGCTTTTTCCAGCCGGAGAGGTTTCAACTCGCGGGAAACCGCCTGCTCCAGTGCGCGTGCGGCCCGCTCGCGTGCGGCTGTCAGGGCTGTTGCGTGGGTCTGGTAAGCGGCCTGTGCGGCGGCAACGGCTTCTCTGAGGGTATGCAGGTGCTGAACCCCGCTTTCCAGACCGGCCAGCCGGGCAGAGAGTGTGGCCAGAAGATCCGCCAGCGCATCGACCGCTACGCCATGTTTGCGCGCCATGGTGCGTAGGGAGAACAGGCGCTCTTCCGTTTCTTCCAGCATGCGGGGGTTTGCATCGGTTTCAGCCGAAAGTCGGGAGAGCAGGTTTTCAGCTTCAGCTAGAGCGTTCTCAGCATTTTCAAGTGCTGCGAGCGCCTCTGTCGCCAGCGCTTCCGACGCCTGCGCTTCTGCCAGTGCGCTGTCCTGTTCGGCAGAAGCGGGCTCGTTTGCCTGCCGAGCAGTGTTGTTGCCCGGTGCGGGCAGCAAACGGTGCAGGGCGCGCCCTGCTGCGCGCAGGGCTGTGGCGGGTGCTGCAGTGCGGCGGTCGCGAGGGGTGAGTTCTGCCAGAGCCGCGGCTACGGCCTCATTCCGTCGCTCCGCCTGTTGCAGGCTGTGGCGCTGCCGGGCGAGGCTTTCTTCCTCATCCGGCTGGGGGGCCAGTGTTGTCAGCTCATCTACCGTATGGCGCAGCCATTCCTCTTCCCGCGCGGCTTCGTCCAGAGCGCGCTGGGCTGCGGCTAGTTCTGCCGCGCGTTCCTTCCACAGGGCAAAGGCGGTGGATACGCTATCGGTCAGGGCAGTGGGGATGTTCGAGGCATCCAGCAAGCCGCGATGGGTGGCGGGGTCTGCCAGGCCCATCTGCTCATGCTGGCCCTGAATTTCTATCAGGCTGGTGGCAATGCCACGTAGCAGCGCGAGCCCGACCGGCTGATCGTTGACCCATGCGCGAGAACGTCCCTCGCGCGAAATAACCCGGCGTAGCACGATAGGGTCTGTTGTATCTGCGGGCATGCCCTGCTCACTCAGCAGGGTAAATACTGCATGGCCCGCAGGCGCTTCGAAACAGGCACTGACCCGGGCCTCCGCAGCCCCTGCGCGCACTAGCCCAGTATTCGCGCGCTCTCCCATAGCCAGACCAAGGCTGTCGAGCAGAATGGATTTACCCGCCCCGGTCTCGCCCGTAAGAGCGGTGAACCCGTCATGAAATGACAGATCCAGCGCTTCGATCAGAACCACGTCCCTGATGGAAAGACTTGTCAGCATCACATCACCCGGCGTTGGGTAGTCTTGTCTGCCATGGCAGCACGCCAGGGCGACGTTGAGCATAGCCCGGCTACAGCCTGAAAGCCGTAGGGGTCAGGACTGTATGTTCTCTCTATGTTCTTGTTTCAAGGAAAAAATCAGAAAAGCCGGATTTTTTGTCGGCACAGCCCGATGAAGCAGGCCTGTGCCGACGGGGAGAACCAAACCCCTTAGGGGTGTGCCTGTGCCCCGGATTTTTTAGCCTGATCCGCTGCGGGCTGTTCCGTGACGGGCTCGGCCTTGACCGGTGCCACGGGGGCCGTGCGAATAGCCATGGGCTGTGCAGCAGCTTTTTGCCCACTAGCCAGAGCAGGTGGTGGTGGCGCGTTGTTCTTGCCTACGCCAGTGCCCGGCTCTGCCTGGTCTAGCTTGAGGCTCGATCCTGCGGGTTTGCCGGGCAGGGGCAGTTTGCCATCAAGCAGCTTGTGGTGTTTCAGCTTGTCGTAAGCATAGGCATACCACTCGCTACCGGGGTAGTTATACCCCAGAACCACGGCGGATTTACGGGCCTGCTCAACAAGGCCAAGGTCGAGATACACTTCCACCATGCGTTCGAGGGCTTCGGCAACATGGTTGGTTGTCTGAAAGTCCTGCACAACGCGCTGATAGCGGTTGATGGCGGCTTCGTAACTCTTCTGCACCTGATAGTAGCGGCCCACCAGCATTTCCTTGCCTGCCAGATGGTCGCGGCACAGATCAATCTTGAGCTGGGCATCACGCGCATATTTGGACTGGGGGAACCGGGTCACGACTTCTTCAAGTGCGTCCATGGATTCGACCGTGCCTTGCTGATCGCGCCGCACATCGGCAATCTGCTCATAAAAGCACAGGCGCGCAGGTAGTAGGCATAGGCGGCATCGGTGCTTGTGGGATGCAGGCTGATGAAGCGATTAAGCTGCTGAACGGCTTCAGGGTATTTGTTCTGCAGATAATACGCATAGCCCTGCATAAGCTGTGCATTGGCGATATAGCCGGAATACGGGTAGTTCTGCTGCAGGGTTTCGAACTGGCTGGCTGCTACCGAAAAGCGGCGGGCCTGCAGGGCGTCTATACCGTTATTATAGAGCGTTTCAGGTGAAGAAACCTTCGGGCTCGTCGGAACAGGTTTTGGGCTGTTGAGAAGCGCGCACCCGGCAAGGCTGCTCAGGAGTGAGGTTGCCAGCAGGCGCGGCAGGACATGACGGGTCGTGAACGATTTTACAAATGTTTCAGACATACCGGCTCTTCACCTAAGGACGACACCTTATAGAGCATGTGTCCCGGCAAGCAAAGCGAGGATGGGCCTTTGTCAGGCCCCAACCACAAAATAACCGTTCAGGCGGCGGCGACGGCTGGTTGACGCTCGGCTGTATCCCGCCAGGCTTGCGGGTCGGCAAAGAGGCGGCGCAGCAGCAGATTATTGAGCGTATGGCCGGGGCGGTGCCCGCGGACCCGTGCTCGCAACGCACCGTTGAGCATGGAAAGATCGCCCACGGCATCCATCATCTTGTGGCGGATGAATTCATCCGCGCAGCGTAGGCCAGCGGGGTTCAGGATACTGTCGCCATCAACCACAATCGCGTTGTCGAGCGAACCGCCAAGAGCCAGCCCCATGCTGTGCAGGGCGTCGATTTCGGCTTTGAGGGTAAAGGTGCGGCTGCGGGACAACTCGTTGCGGAAGCTGGCGCGGCTCAGTTCCAGCGAGAGGGTCTGCCGCCCGATGGCCTGAGCTGGAAAATCGATACTCAGGGAAAGATCAAGAGCCGCCCCCAGCCCGGAAGTGGGGTTGGGGAGCAGTTCCATGAAGGATTCGCCCTGTTCGACCCGGATGGGGCGAATAACTTCCACAATCCGCCGTGTGGCGGTCTGGGCCTGCTTGCCCGCGCAGTCGATCAGGAAAACAAAATCCTGCGCCGAGCCATCAAAAGCCGGAATTTCGGGGCCATCGACCAGAATTAGGGCATTATCGATATCGCAGCCACGCAGGGCCGCCATCAGATGTTCGACTGTCGCAATGCGGTTGATAGGGTTTGCGGCCTCACCCACCGTGGTGCTCAGTCTTGTATCCACCACCCAGTCGTAATGCGCGGGAATGGCGGTTGCCTGTGGCAGGTCGGTGCGCTGGAAGACAATGCCATGGCCGATTGGGGCGGGCAGGAGGCTAAGCCTGATTTTCTGGCCGCTATGCAGGCCAATGCCGATTGCTGAAATCGGCTGCCCGAGCGTGTGCTGGAAAGACCGGCCTGTTCCGCGTCCGGTGTTATCCTGACGGCGCGCTGCGGGGGAACGCTTCGTTTCCGAAGGTTCGGCGGTCACTTCAGTGTTCCTCAGCAGGGTGTCCATCGCTGCGGGCATCCTCATAGCTTCAGGTGGCAGTTACGTCTACGATAACGCTTAAAGCCTGCCTGCGGCTGAGGCGAGTCACTGATTATTGCGTTGTGTTTCAGGCCTTTCGCGCCCTGTCATGAGGGAACGAAAGGCCTGAGCGCTTAGCGGCGCAGGAAAGCGGGGATTTCTAGTCCGGTTTCGGGCTCGCCGGGGCGTGTGCCGTTGACCTGATCCGCAGGTTGATCGTGGGGTGGCTCTGCACAGCGGGTTCCTGCCGGTCGTCATGGGCCGGATTGCGGCGGAAGGCCCCCGTAACACGACCGAACAGGCTGCGTGCGTTGGGGTCATGCGCGG
>NZ_BAIN01000053.1 GCF_000613285.1 Acetobacter papayae JCM 25143
AAACCGGCAGCCCCTGCGCGGCCTGCGCCATGCACAGACGTTCGAAAAACAGTTCGGCCCCCCCAGCGGCGGCTCCTGCCATGACATGGGCGACGCGGGGTAATACGGTGTCTGTTGTCATGCCGTAGGTCCTTCAGCAGGGCCAGTGCGGCGCTGGCGACTGTTTCCACGCTCAGTCCTGCAATCGGAGCTTCCCCCTCCGGGCCGGGGGCCGCGACCCAGTGCGCCTGCGGGCCTGCGGGTGCGTATTCCGAAGCGCGCGAAGGCCCGAAAAGCCCCAGCGTGGGTGTGCCAGCAGCAGCGGCCATGTGCATCAGGCCGGAATCGTTGCCCACATACAGGCGCAGCAGGCCAGCAGGGCGGCGGTCTGGGTCAGGGCAAAGCGCCCGCCCATGTCCAGTGCGTGGGGTAGTGCGTCCAGCAGGGGGCGGGCCAGTGCGGCTTCCTGTGCGCCGGGGCCGTAGAAAATGGCGGGGCGTGCTTGCGGATATGCTGTGCTGATGGTCTGCCAGAGAGCGATATGGCGCTCCACCGGCCAGATTTTGCCTGTCCAGTTTGCCGTGGGGCCAAGCGCAATAATCGGCGGTGTGGTGGGGATGAGCGCTTGAGCCTGCGCGCGTTCCGCCTCGCTGCACCAGATGGTGGGCTGGGGGGGAGGAGACTGCCCCAGCAGGGCGGCCAGATGTTCAATCCTGCGGCCGGGGCGTCTGCCGCCACGCATGATCAGGCGTCGGTCCGAGCGCAGGAGCAGGGTGGTGGCGGAACCGCGTAGGTCCACCGTTATGTCCCAGCGCTGGCTTACGCAGTCTTTCCACAGTTTCAGCCAGTGCAGGTCATACTGGTGCTTTTCCATGATCAGGATGCGTTCGAGTCCCGGAACATGGCTGAACAGTTCGGCGGGCACCGGCCCACAGGCGATGGTCACGCGCGCGCCCGGGTGGCGGCGCAGCAGTTCGGCCAGAATGCCGGTCGAAATTACCGCATCGCCCAGCCGTGTGGCCGTAATGAAAAGCATGTGCATCACAACAGGTTTATACCGGGTTGCGGGCCTTGTCCAAGCGTTCGCGCATGGGGGTCTCTGGACTTTTGCCTGGCCTGTGCCAGAAGAGAAAAATCGGGTTCGGTCTCGGCGGCACGTGCTGGCAGGGGGCCTTGTATGGCTTTGGAAAAGCCTCCGATCATGTGTGGAGAAAACGGGATCATGAAAAAAAAGACTGCTCTGCTTACTGGCGTGGTTCTGGCCTGTGGCTGGGGTGTGGCCCCTGCTCAGGCCGCCGGGCATGTATGGGTGCCGCAGAACTGCGGCGATGAGCCAACAGCCCCCGCCGTAGATGTTTCCACCGTGGAGCGTTACAACGCCTCCGTGGATAAGGTGAGCGCGTACCAGAAGGAAGCCCGCGCCTATAACAGTTGCGTCGTGCGTTCAGCCCTGCATGAAGAAACCGCCATCAGCGAGGATGCAAAGGACCGCATCTCGTTCGTGCATGACAGTAGTTCTGCTGTGCAGAAGCGGATTGCCGGCAATTTTGAAAAACTGACCGCAACGCTCAAGGCAGGCAGTGCGCGCCTGCAGAAAGCCGCGCAGTAACGAAAAAAACGCTTCGGCCTGTGCCCCTGATCCGCCTTTTGGGCTGAAAGCATGGCCGGGGCAAAACAGCTCTGACCTTGGGTGGAAAGCCCCTATTGGCATGGCGGAGCGTGGGCTGCTTTGCCGCGCATGGGGCTTTGCGCCTTGTGTGATGTCGCTGGCTGGGGCAGATATGCGGGTATCAGGCGAGTACTGCGCGAAGCGACAGCGCGGATTCAGGAAACAGGACAGGCCGGAACGTGTCAGAGGATCTTTTCAGGGAAGTGGATGACGCTCTGCGGGCCGAGCGTCTGCGTCGTGTGGCGTGGCGATATGCCGGGCTGGCTGCGGCGGCGGTTGTGGCCGTGGCTGCTGCAGGCGGCGGCTGGGCATGGCATGTGAACCAACTCAAGGTTGAGCGCCAGAAAGCGACAGGCGCGTATCTGACCGCCCTGAACCAGACAAGCAATCTTCCTGCCCCGATGGATGGTGCAACGGCCCCTGTTGCCCTGAGCAAGACGGCGCAGACGGGGCTCGATACCCTGCGCGAACTCGCTAAACAGGCTCCGGATGGTGTGGCTGTCATGGCCCGCCTGCAGGAAGCGGGCATGCAGGCAGCACGGGGCGATACAAAAGCAGCCCTTGCTGCATGGGATAGCGTGCAGGCCGATGAAAACGCACCGCGCCTGCTGCGTGATCTGGCCTCGCTCCTGTGGTGCCGCCAGCAGCTCGACACCGCAAACCCGGCGGAACTGCGCTCGCGCCTGTCCGTTCTGTCCGGCAAGGATCAGCCTTGGTACGGTCTGGCCACCGAGGCACTAGCTCTGCTGGATGTGCGCGAAGGACATATTGACGATGCGCGCCGGAAATTTGCGGCCCTAATGGCCCAGCCTGATCTGCCCGGAGGCGTGCGGAGCCGCGCGCAGGACATGATGCAGGCCCTCGACCCGTCAGCAGGATAAGAGCATGAGCAGCAAAACAATGCCGGGCCAGCCCCACCGTAATGGATTGACTCGCCGCGGCCTGCTGGTGGCTGGTGCCATCGCTCCTGTTCTCACAGGCTGCGATGATGACGATAAGAAAGTGCCGCTGGTTGGCCACAGGACGGATATCCTGTCCTCCGGCGAGGCGCTGGTGGTGGACAAGGAAGACAAGACCGCCATTACCATTCCGGCCCCCATCACGGTGTCGGAATGGCCGATCAATGGCCGCGTGCCTGAGCATACCAGCAGCAATTACGCATGGGGTGGGCTGCATGCCCGCTGGCGCAGGAGCATCGGGGCCGGTATTTCCGAACCGAGCCTGCTGGCATGGGCAGCACTGGGCTCGCTCGGGCGGGGTATTATTCAGTCCCAGCCCATCGTGCATGATGGCCGCCTGTTCATGATGGATGCGCAGGGTGTTATCCGGGCGTTTTCATGGCCCGGCATGCGCCATGAATGGACATTCAACCCGCGGCCCAAAAAGCTTCAGTCCAGCAATCTGGGCGGCGGTCTGGGTGTCGATGGTGATACGCTCTATATTGTCGATGGCGTGTCTCAGGCGCTGGCGGTGAATGTTGCCACCGGCAAGGTCAAGTGGCGTACTGATATCGGCACACCCGGTCGTTCCGCCCCCACCATTGCCGAAGGGCGTGTGTTCTTCGGGACCATAGACGAACGGTTTTTTGCGCTGGATGCCGCGACAGGCCGCCAGCTCTGGAGCTATGCGGCCACAACGGTCGAAACCACGGTCTTTGGCCAGCCGGCTCCGGCTTTTGCCAATGGCGTGGTGGTGGCTGGTTTCGGCGGGGGTGATCTTGTCGCGTTCCGTGCGGAAAGTGGCGAGGTTGTCTGGTCTGAAATGCTTGGCAACGTGAACAGTCAGGCCAGCACGCTCAATCTGTCCTGTGTGCGCGGCCTGCCCGTTATCGTGGGCAGCGTGGTGTATGCGGTCAGCATGGCGCAGGTTCTGGCGGCGGTGGATATCCGCACCGGGCGGCGCGTGTGGGAGCGCTCGGTTGCCAGCCTGAACAATATCCTGATCGTGGGTGACTGGCTGTTCGTGCTTTCGCTCGACCAGCAGCTTGCCTGTCTCGATCGGCTGTCCGGCCATGTGCGCTGGATCACGCAGTTCCGCCGTTTCCGCAAGCTGGATACGGATAAGGATATCGTCACCTGGTTTGGCCCGGTTCTGGCGGGCGGCCAGCTTGTATGTCTGAGCACTCTGCCTGAAAACGGCATGGTGCGGGTTGATCCGGCAACCGGCCGGATTATTTCAGTGGATGCCATGGACAGCCCGGCCTGCATGGCGCCGATTATAGTGGACGGCCAGATGTTGATCGCCACGAATGAAGGATATCTGCGTTCCTATGGCTGATCGCTACAAACCCATGCGCCCCCCGGCGCCGCTGCCTACCGGAGACCTGCCGGTGGTGGTTATCGCGGGGCGGCCTAATGTGGGTAAATCGACCCTTTTCAACCGACTGGTAGGCCGCAGGCAGGCGCTGGTGGCGGATACGCCCGGTGTCACCCGTGACCGTAAGGAAGGGGTGGCTCTGGTGCGCGGGCGGCATATACGCCTGATCGACACCGCTGGTCTGGAAGAAGCCGCCCCGGACAGCCTGTTCGGTCGTATGCGTGCCTCATCAGAAAGTGCGGTGCATGAGGCGGATCTGGTTCTGTTCTGCATCGATGCGCGTGCAGGCATTACCCCGGCGGATGAACACTTCGCCCAGTGGATACGCCGCCAGAACCGGCCGGTGCTGCTGCTGGCCAACAAGGCCGAAGGGCGGCAGGGCACGGCCTCTGCGCTGGAAGCCTATGCCCTTGGTCTGGGTGAGCCCGTAGCGCTGTCCGCCGAGCACGGCGAAGGCGTGACAGACCTGATGTGGGAAATTGCCGAGCGCCTGCCCCAGTTCGCCAGCAGCGAACCGGAGGAAGAGGAACTGCCAGAAGACCCGGACGCCGAGGCCGATGCCCGCCCGCCGGGGCCGATGCGCGTAGCGATTGTGGGGCGGCCTAATGCGGGCAAGTCCACGCTGCTCAATACCCTGCTGGGTGAGGAGCGTATGATTACCGGCCCCGAACCGGGGCTGACACGCGATTCCATCGCCGTGACCCTGCATGATGGGGACGACACGTTCGAGATCGTCGATACGGCGGGCCTGCGCAAAAAGGCCCGTATTGACGAAACGCTGGAGAAAATGTCCGTCTCGGCTTCCATCGAGGCACTGAAAATGGCGGAAGTGGCCATTCTCGTGCTGGATGCCACGCTGGGTGTGCAGGAACAGGATCTCCAGATCGCACGGCTGATCGAGCGTGAGGGACGGGCCTGTGTTCTCGCCCTCAATAAATGGGATGCGGTGGAAGACCGGGCGGAAACCCGCAAGGCCATTCTGGATCGGTTGAGCATTTCGCTGGCGCAGATGCGTGGCGTGCCGGTGGTCACATTCTCGGCCCTGACTGGTGTAGCCGTGCATAAGCTGCTGCCCGCCGTGCGGGAGGCGTGGACCGTTTGGAACGCACGCATTCCCACCGGCGAGCTTAACCGCTGGTTTGAGGATATGCAGGAACGCCACCAGCCGCCGCTCGTTAACGGCAAGAGGCTGAAGCTGCGTTATATGACGCAGGTCAAGGCGCGGCCTCCCACTTTTGTCATTTTCGGCACGCGGGCCGAGCAGATGCCTGAGGATTACAAGCGGTATCTGGTCAATGGCCTGCGTGAGACCTTCGACCTGCCGGGCGTGCCTATCCGCCTGCAGACCCGAGGCACTAAAAACCCTTACGCGGATCGCTGAGCCGTTCCGGCGGGGTCAGGTTTTTTAACCGCCTGACCCTGTTCCGCCCTGATCAGACCATACGGCGCGCAGGAAAAGCCTGACGCGGGCTCTGGTTATGCGGGCACGCAACGCAGGAGGCGAAATCAGGCATGAATACGCAGGACGTGGCGACACCCGCCCAACCCGGTGCGGCTTCAGGCTCCAGTGGTCTGTACGGTGCGGCTCGTGGCTGGGCTATGCTCGCTGTGGCGCTGTCGGTTTTCCTCGCTCTGCTGGATTACGCCATAGCCAATGTGGCGTTGCCCGATATAGCGCGCGACCTGCATGCCTCGTCTTCCGCGTCTATCTGGGTGGTTAATGCCTATCAGATGGCCAGTCTGGTTACGCTGCTGCCGCTGGCAGCACTGGGTAGCCGTGTGGGTTTTGCCCGACTATGCCGGGCGGGCATTGTGCTGTTCATGCTGGCCTCGCTGCTGTGCGCGGTGGCCACCAACCTGCCTTTTCTGGCCATGGCACGGGTTTTGCAGGGCATTGGCGGTGCGTGCATTATGAGCGTGAATATTGCTCTGGTGCGTTTTATCTATCCCCATGCGGAAATCGGGCGAGGGGTTGCCCTTAATGGTGTAGTGGTGGCGCTGGGCGTTGCCATGGGGCCAACGGCTGCGGCTGTTATCCTGACCATGGGTTCATGGCCATGGCTGTTCTGGATCAATCTGCCTATGGGCGCGCTGGCACTGGGTGTTGCGGCATTTGCCTTGCCGGACACCCCCCGTACCGATGCCATGCCTGACAGAACCGGTAGTCTTTTGTGCATGCTGGCATTTGGCCTGTGCGTTATGGGCGGGGATTCATTGGCGCACCAGCAGGGGGTGTTGCTCTCCTGCCTGCTGCTGGTGGCCGGGATTGCCGCAGGGGTGGTGCTGGCACGGCGTGAGCGGCATGTGCCACATCCCATCCTGCCGGTGGATCTACTGGGCACTCCTGCTTTTACGCTGGCGTTTATCAGTGGTTTTGCCGGTTTTGTGGCATCCAATTTCTATATCGTTTCCATGCCGTTCATGCTGCATGATACGCTGGGTCTGTCTTCGGCCCAGACAGGGCTGCTCATTACACCATGGCCGATTGGTATTCTGCTTTCCGCCCCGGTAATCCGCCGTGTGGCGGATCGGTATGAGGCTGGTGTGCTGTCTTCCATCGGGCTCAGCATTACGGCCTGTGGCTTTCTGCTGCTCTGGCAACTGCCAGCCCACCCGGCTGTGTGGGATATTGTGTGGCGAACAGCGATTGCGGGTTGGGGGTTTGGTTTTTTCCAGCCTCCGAACAATCGCGCCATGATGGTATCGGCTCCCGCCCTGCGCGCTGGTGGGGCCAGTGGTATGGTGCAGGTGGCGCGGCAGGCGGGGCAGACAGTTGGGGCTATGGGGGTGGCGGCATTTTTTGGCCTGTTCACAACCTCAGCAACCCATGACTGCTTGCTAATGGCCGCCTGTGTGGCGCTGACAGCAGCCTTGATTAGCGCCAGCCGTCTTTTGGTCCGGGTATCGGCCTGAACTGCGCGTAAGGGCTCATTCAGATACGGGGCAGGGATTTTCCGGCAGGCCGCGTTCCTGTAGGGTGTTTCTTTCTCTTTGGAAAGAAGGCTTGTTTTCATCATGGAAATGCACTGCCCACATTGCTCGTCTGAACATCCTTATGAGGACGGAGGGCTGTGGGTCTGCCCCGAATGCGGGCATGAATGGAGCGCGAATGCGCCCGTCGATCAGGCAGAGGACGAGGCTGAGGCTGTCGTAAAAGATGCCAACGGCACGGTTCTGGCAGACGGTGATAGCGTGACGGTTATCAAGGACCTCAAAATCAAGGGGGCATCGCAGGTTATCAAGGGCGGTACCAAGGTGCGCGGCATCCGTCTGGTGGATGGCGGCGGTGGCCACAACATTGCCTGCCGGATTACGGGACTGGGTGAAATGAACCTGAAATCCGAGTTCGTGAAAAAAGCCTGAAAGCCCTGTCCATGCGGGATTTGCCTGTGCATGGATAGTTATGAAAAAGCCCGGCAGGTAGCCGGGCTTTTTTTGAGGTCAGATTTCGCTTTCTAGGAAAATGCGGCTCGTATCGCCCTGCCACGCGCCGTAATAGCGTTCCAGCCAGTGCTCGGCCTGCGTGGGAGCCCCGGCCACGAGTGCTGTCAGCGGAGCGAGGTAAATCCACTCCGTTGCCTGACTTTCCTCATCCACGATGTCACGGCTTTGCAGGCCGTCCATGGCAATGGCGATCATTTGGGCCGCAAGGTCGCGCACGGTGCCTTCGCCCCAGGGCGTATCAAGCCCCATCATCGGCACAAGGCTACGCAGCTTAACATAGTCTTCCCACGGGTAGGAACGAACCAGCTCCCATGCGGCCTCAAGGGAGGCGTCGTCATAGAGCAGTCCTGTCCACAGGGCGGAGAGTGCCTGCATCATATCGGGGGAGCCAGCATCGGCCCCGCGCATTTCAAGGAACTGCTTGAGCCGCACATCGGGGAAGGCGGTTGTCAGGTGGTCTTCAAAATCGCCCATGGTGGGGCGGAAATCTTCAAGACCGTCCTGCCTGTCGCCATTGAGCCACGCACGGAAGGAGCGGCCTGCCACGTTGTGCATCTTGCCATCGCGCATGACGAAATACATCGGCACGTCCAGCACCCATTCCACATAGCGCTCAAAGCCGAAATCGGATTCAAACACACAGGCGGGCATGCCGGAGCGGGCATTGTCGGTATCTGTCCAGACCTGCGCGCGGTTGGACAGGAAATTGTTCGGCTTGCCTTCCTTGAAAGGCGAGTTGGCGAACAGAGCCGTGGCAACGGGCTGCAACGCCATGGACACGCGCATCTTGCGGATCATGTCCTGCTCGGAGCCGAAATCGAGGTTGACCTGCACGGTGCAGGTGCGCTGCATCATGTCCAGCCCCATGCTGCCGACCTTGGGCATGTAGTCGCGCATGATCGCGTAGCGCGACTTGGGCATCCATGGCATTTCGGCGCGGGTGGCGGTGGGGTGAAAGCCGAGCGGGGCAAAGCCAAGGCCCAGCTTGCGGGCCAGCGGGCGCGTGCTGTCCAGATGTGCGCGCAGTTCCCGCGCGGTTTCGTGCAAGGAGCGCAGCGGCGCGCCCGAAAGCTCGAACTGTCCCGCAGGTTCAAGCGAAATGGCGGCTCCTGCCAGTTCGCCCCGGCCTTTCAGCCCGATAATGTGCGAGCCATCCAGAACCGAGGTCCAGTCATCGGGCTCGGATTTCTGTAACGACTTGAGCAACGCCTCAATACCTTCGGGGGCATAGGGGGGCGTGGCATAGGCAGGCAGGCCGGGATAGGGAGAAGACTCGCTGGCCGCCGTTTCAGGGCGGATAAAGCCGAATTTCTCGTGCTCGGTGCCAATGCGCCACGCCTCACGCGGTTTGCAGCCCTGCGCGAGAAGTTCGGCCAGAGCACTGACTGAGCGGATGGGGGTTTCGTCTGCCGCGCCGGGGTTGGACATGAGAGTTCCCTAAAATTGCCTGCATAAGAAAAAGCCCCGCAGCAGGACGCGCAAGGCATGACTGACACGTTATTGTGACAAAACGGTTCCCGAGCGCAAGCCACCCCCCATGAGGGCCAGCCCGGCGGCAACCGCGGTATCGGCTCGTAGTACCAGAGAACCGAGCGATATGGGGGCGACAAAGGCGCGTTTTGCCAGCATCTGGCTTTCGGCCTCGCTCCAGCCGCCTTCGGGGCCGATCAGTAGGCCATCGGCCTCGCGTGCCTCTGCCAGAGTGCGAGCAGGGGCCGCGTTCATGCGCTCCATGGCGACAAACAGCGTATGATCCGCAGGCCATGACCCGATGAGCGAGGCAAGGGGCGCTGGCGCGCTAACAGCGGGTATATCCAGCCGCTCGCACTGTTCGGCCGCCTCGGTGGCGATGGCGTGCAGTCGCTCCAGATTGACGCGGTGGCTGTTGGTGCGTTCGGTTATGACCGGCAGAAACTGCGTCACACCCAGTTCCGTGCCCATGCGTAGCACGAGATCGGTGGCATCGCGCTTGAGGAGTGCGAAGGCCAGAATAAGAGAGGGTTGTGCAAGAGCCGGGCGCAGAGGGCGCTCAAGACGGAAGTGCCCCTTGTCCTTGCGGATATCGGCTATACTGGCCAGCCACTCGCCTGCCTGCGCATTGAACAGGCGCACCGTATCGCCTGCCGTGCGGCGCAGAACCGTGCCCAGATAGCGCGCCTGTTCGGCAGGCATCGGGCACAGCGCCTCCTGCCCGCCGGGGGGCAGGACTTCAGGGGGCGTGTAAAGACGCGGAAGCTGGGTAAAGCCGGTCATGATCCGCATGCTTATGGCATGCTGGCTCTTTATGGCATAGAGGGGGGCAGCATTCACACGCCAGCCGAAAGGGGCTTTCATGCCGTATCAGCCATGAACCAGCATACCGATATACGGGCTACAGGGTGGATTTCCCGCCTGCCGCGCGGCATGCGCCCTTATGCCCTGCTGGCGCGGCTGGACAGGCCGGTTGGCACATGGCTGCTCTGGCTGCCGGGTATATGGGGTATTCTGCTGCCCCAGAATGCAGGGCTTGCCCCAGTGCAGCGGCTGCGGCTGATCGTGCTGTTTGGTATCGGCAGTCTGGTCATGCGGGCGGCAGGGTGCGTGGTCAACGATATGTGGGACCGCGATATCGACCGTCAGGTCAGCCGCACGGCGGGGCGACCGCTGGCCTGTGGTGCGCTGGGCATGAAACAGGCTGTGGCGTTTCTGGCGTTTCTGCTTTTGGCGGGGCTGGCCGTTCTGGTGCAGCTCAATCCGCTGAGCTGGGTGCTGGGGGTGTCTTCTCTCGCGCTGGTGGCGTTTTACCCGCTGGCCAAGCGGCTGACATGGTGGCCGCAGCTTGTCATGGGCTTTACCTTCGGGTTTGGCGCGCCCATGGGCTATGCGGCGGCGGCGGGTTCTCTCTCATGGGCACAGGCCGCCCTGTATGGGGCCACCATTCTGTGGCAGCTTGGTTTCGATACGATCTACGGCTTTCAGGATATGGAGGATGATGCCCGCATTGGCGTCAAATCCACCTCCCGGCTTATGGTAGGGCATGCCCGTAGCTTTATTGCCGCCTGTTATGCGGGCATGGTGCTGTTGCTGGGTGTTGCGGGTTTTCTGGCCGGGCTGGGTGGGCTGTTCTGGCCTGTGCTGCTGCTGCCTGCCTGCCTGCTGGGGTATCAGGCGCTGCGGGTTAACCCGGCGGACCCGGCCTTGTGCCTGCGCCAGTTCCGTGCGAACCGGGAAATCGGTCTGGCGGTCGCTCTTGCCCTGCTTGCAGGGCTGTGGCGTGCATAAGGCTGCCAGTTGGAACAGCTTCAAGACAGACGGTAAGGAAGCGAACCGCGTGGACATATTTTCTTTTCTTTCCGCCCGTGCTCCTGCCTTGCCCGCAACGCGGCAGCGCTGGCTTCTGCCTGCCAGCTTGTGCGCCCTGCTGGCCGCCAGCGGCACGTCCGCACTGGCGGCCGGGGCTGATGAGGGCAGTATTGCGGTTTCAACCGTAGACAGTCCGGCCATGGCGGCTCCTTCCGGCCCGGTCAGTGTTGTGCTGTCACCGCAGGACAAGGCCCTGCTGGATAAAATCGAGCAGGAACTGAACCGCCAGAGCACCTTTCAGGCGCGGATCCGTCAGGTTGATTCCACGGGCAAGACCGAAACCGGCACGGTATGGATGAGGCGACCGGGGCGGATGCGTCTGGCCTATGATGCGCCCTCTCCACTGCTGCTGGTGGCGGCAGATGGCAAAGTCGTGTTCCGGGACAACCAGCTTGACCAGACAACGGTTATCCCTATCGACCGCACGCCGCTGGGGCTGCTGCTGCGTGAGCATATCAGCCTGTCGGGTGATGTGACGGTTACGGATTTCATCCGCGATAGCGGGCTGGTGCAGGTGACACTGGTGCGCACCTCTGCCCCGGGTGATGGTAGCCTGACGCTAGTTTTCCGCGAAAAGCCGCTGGCCCTTGTGGCATGGAGCGTGACCGATGCGCAGGCGCGCCAGACCCGTGTAACCCTGTCAGATATCCGCTCGGGATTGACGCTGGCAGACAGCCTGTTCGTGCTGCCACAGCAGCCGGACTAGGCGCTTAGGCCGCAAGGGTACTGGAAAAACCGGTCTCGCATTGTGATATAGAAGGGGCGAGGCCCATGCCTGTACCGGCTGGCATGGTATGTCTGGATTGAACTTTAGAGGCAGCAGGATCTTCAGCCATGGCGGCACGGCGCGACACCCCTCTGGCGGGAGATGACCTTTTCGGTGCCGAAGTGCTCCCGCAGGAAAAAGGCGCGGCTGGTGCCGAGTCTACCGCTTCAGCCTCACACAGCCTCTGGCCGACCGGTTGCGCCCGGCCACCCTGGCGGATGTGGTGGGGCAGGGGCACCTGCTCGGGCCGGAGGGCGCACTCAGCCGCATGCTTGAGCGCGGTTCGCTGGCCAGCCTGATCCTGTGGGGCGGGCCGGGTGTGGGTAAAACCACCATTGCCCGGTTGCTGGCCAAGGCTGCGGGGCTCACCTTTGTGCAGCTTTCCGCCGTGTTCTCCGGTGTGGCTGATCTTAAAAAAGCGTTTGAGACAGCCCGCAGGCGGGCCGAGACCGGAGGCGCCACGCTGCTGTTCGTGGACGAAATCCACCGTTTCAACCGCGCCCAGCAGGATGGCTTTCTGCCGGTAGTGGAAGATGGCACGGTGGTTCTGGTGGGAGCGACCACGGAAAATCCGTCCTTTGCCCTCAACTCCGCCCTGCTGTCGCGCTGTCAGGTGATGGTGCTGAACCGGCTGGATGATGCAGCAATGGAAGCCCTGCTGGCCCGTGCCGAGCAGGCCGAAAACGTGACCCTGCCCCTGACAGAAGATGCCCGCGCCACCCTGCGCGCCATGGCGGATGGTGATGGCCGTTACCTGCTGAACATGGTGGAGCAGATTCTCAGCCTCAGGGACGGAGCTGTGCTGGATTCCAAGGCTCTGGCCAGACTGCTCGCGCGCCGCGCCATCCTGTATGACCGGGACCGCGAAGAGCATTACAATCTGATTTCCGCGCTGCATAAGTCCCTGCGCGGTTCAGACCCCGATGCAGCGTTGTACTGGTTTGCCCGCATGCTCGAAGGCGGGGAGGACCCGCGTTATCTGGCGCGCAGGCTCACACGCTTTGCCACCGAGGATGTGGGGATGGCCGACCCGCATGCCCTGCCGCTGGCGGTTTCGGCATGGGAGACATATGAGCGTCTGGGCTCGCCGGAGGGGGAACTGGCTCTGGCGCAGCTTGTGTGCATCTGGCAACCGCTCCCAAATCCAACGCCGCCTACAAGGCCTATAACGTGGCGCGCCGTGCAGCACGCGCAACCGGCAGCCTGATGCCCCCGGCCCATATTCTCAATGCCCCCACGCGGCTCATGCAGGATATTGGCTACGGCAAGGGGTATGAATACGACCACGATAGCGAAGAAGGCTTTTCAGGTCAGGACTATTTCCCACAGGGTATGCGGCGGCAGACCTTCTATGTTCCTACCGACAGGGGGTATGAAAGGGATGTCCGCCACAGGCTTGAAGCATGGTCACGCTTGCGCGAACGGCGCCAGTCGTGAATATCGCAGCATGAGCGTTGTCACTTTGAGCGTAACGGAAGATGAGGCCGGTATCCGCCTTGACCGTTATTTCCGCCGTCATTACCCGCACCTGACACAGGGCGGGCTGCAGAAACTGTGCCGCACGGGGCAGATCCGGGTGGATGGCCGCCGGGTTGAGGCTTCAACCGGCTTGAGCCCGGGCAGAGCGTGCGCGTGCCGCCTATTCCCATGGCGGCCAAACCCGCGCGCGATGTGCCGCGCCCGCTTGATGAGCGTCTGGTGCGCGAAATCCGGGGCATGGTCATCTATCAGGATGCGCAGGTTATCGTGCTGAACAAGCCTGCGGGGCTGCCGGTGCAGGGCGGTCCGGGCATTACCAAGCATGTCGATATGATGCTCGATGGCCTACGCGAAGTGGATGACCCACGCCCGCGCCTTGTGCACCGGATTGACCGTGACACGTCGGGCCTGCTGTTGCTGGCGCGCACCCCCGGTGTGGCGGCGCGGCTGGCGGCGTCTTTCCGGGGGCGTGACGTGCACAAGGTTTACTGGGCCGTAGTGGTAGGCAGGCCGGACCCGCAATCGGGCGAGATCGACCAGCCGCTGGCGCGCCTTGGTGTAGGGCCGGGGGCGATTACCGTTGCCGCTGACCGTACGGACAAGGATGCCCAGTCGGCACGTTCGGCCTATCAGGTTCTGGATTCGGCGGGGCGCCGGTTCTCATGGCTCGAGCTTTCGCCGCTGACGGGGCGGACTCACCAGTTGCGTGTGCATTGCGAATCACTCGGCACACCTATTCTGGGTGACCCCAAATATGGTGGCGAGACGGCGCATCCTTCCGGTTTTACCGACCAGCTTCATCTGCATGCGCGCATGCTCGAAATTCCGCACCCGGCTGGGGGCAGGCTGACGGTTACGGCGGAACTGCCCGCCCATATGCGCGGCACCTTCCGCGATCTGGGCTTTACGGCGGGTAGCACCCCGGCACCCGTGCGGCGGGGCGGTTAAGGCTGGGTAGTTCCAGTAACGGAGAGGCACTGATGGGTCTGAAACGGAAAATCGGCCTGCTGGCCGGGGCAGCGGTTCTGCTGGTGGGCGGTGGCAGCATCGTGTCCGCCACACAGGATGCGGACTGGCTGCGCACCCGGCTGGTGGATGCCGTGCAGATCAAAACCGGGCGTAGCCTCCATATTGGTGCCCTGCATGTCTGGATACTGCCATACCCTTGGGTGGAGGCGCGTGACGTAACCCTTTCAGGGGCTGGAGGGCTGGGGGAGGACGTGCTGGCCATCGGGCAGGTGCGTGCGCGCCTCTCTTTGCTGCCGCTGTTTTCGCACAGGGTAATCTTTCGCTCGGTCAGTATCGTGCAGCCCCGGGTGCGGCTGCATCACCTGCCGATGGTGCTGCGGCGCAGGCCGTGGCGCAGGATCAGGGCGATGATACTCAGGCTGCATCCGGCCCGACGCAGGGGCAGTTGCACTGGAATTTCGGCCTGTCGGACTGCACGTTCACGCAGGCCGATATCAGTTGGGACGATGAACAGGCTCATCTTACCGGTGCGCTTAAGCTCAGTCAGGCACGCCTGACCGGGCTGGATGGCGCAATGACTGACTGGAACGTGGAAGGCGAAAAGGGCCACGGCCATTTTGTCCTGACCGGGCAGACCGGCCCGCTGCTTTCCATGGGCGAGGCCCCGCTGCCTCTGGCCCTGCGTCTTGCCCTGAAGGTGGATGGGCGTGATGCCGGTATGGCGCATCTGGATGGTGCCTTGTCCTTCGGGAGGGCAGGAGGGCGCTGGCTGGGGGTATCGCCTGACGGTGGGCGGGTCGCTTGCCCAGCTTGCGGACCTCAATGTGTTTTTTCCCCATGCGGATTTGCCTGCGGGCCAGAATGTCTCGGTCGATCTGGCGCTGGATGGAAAGGGCGATCAGCGGTATCCAGCGGCTGCACGCCCGTATTGGGGCGCTGGATATAGGGCGCTGGCTGCAAGGGGCCTCCCTGACAAGCCTGAGCGTGGATGCGAATAGCCCGGCAGACCCCGTGGCCCTGCATCTTGTGGGGCAGGTTGGCGGACAGCCGGTTTCCATCGCGGGTTCGGCTGGTGTGCTGGGCAGCTTGACTGTGCGGCCGCAGGAACTGCCGGTTGATCTATCGCTGGAGCAGGGGGCGGCGCATCTGCATGTCAGCGGTGTGGCTGGTGTTGGGCATTCCGCTCTGGATATGCAGGGCGAGCTTGAAGATCTTGCCCCCGATGCCGCTTTGCCTGCCCTGCAGGGTGTGCGCGTAAACGCGCATGTGGATAGCTCGGATACGCTCAGGCTGCTGGCCGCGCGGGATGCGGAGCAGGTTCTGGCCGCTGTCTCAGGTGTGGGCGATGTCAGTGCCCGCAGCCTGACATGGCAGGGCACGGGCTGGAGCGGGGTGGTGGCGCATGTTGTCGCGCAGGCGGGCCAGTTCAGCCTTGCGCCGCTGACAGCGCAGGGCAGCGGTATTGCGCAGGCGGCCCGGGTGGATATTACGCCTGCGGCAGACGGGCCGCATTTTGCGGTGCAACTCAACCCGGTCATGCTGCCGCTTCCCGCCGTGCAGACATGGCTTGGCCTGCCGCAGGATATGCGGGGCAATCTGTTGCTTGTAGGGTCTGTTTCGGCTCAGGGTCGTGACACGGCAACCAGACGGCAGACCTTGGCTGGGCATATTGGTGCTTCCGTGGTGGATGGCGGGGTTAGCGCAACGCTTATCAAGGCGTTGCTGGGCCCGCAGGCTCCACGCCTGAATGGCTGGATGCCGGTGCGCTGCTTTGGTGCGCATATGCAGTTTGGCGATGATGTTGCGCATATCAATCCGCTGGGTCTGCAAAGCGATTTTGTCCAGCTTGATGGTAATGGCAGTGTTGCCATGGGTTCCGGCGCGCTGGACCTGCATCTTTCACCCCGTATCCAGCTTGGTGCCGCTTCCGCCGCCTCGCGCATACGGGTGGGTGGAACGGTGTCCGCGCCACTTCCCGCGCTGGATACGGATGCAGGCGGGCGTTATGGTGTGACAATAGGTGGTGATGATGGCAGCGCGGATTCCTGCCCGGCTCTGCTGTCCGCCGTGCGGGAGGGTGTTGCCGGGCCAGCAGCACCGCCAAAAAAGAGCGGTAAGGGAGAAAAGATCATGAACCTTCTGCAGGGTCTGGGGCTGTTCCGATGAGCGCGCCGCAGCAGTCATCCGCACGCAAGCGTTTCTGGAAACAGGTGGATGTCGTGCAGGAGGCAGATGGCTATGCCGTGCAGCTTGATGGCCGGGGTGTCAGGCTGCCGGGCAGAATGCCGCTTTGCGTGCCCTCGCGCGCGCTGGCCGAGGCGCTGGCTGCGGAATGGCGCGCGGCGG
>NZ_BAIN01000052.1 GCF_000613285.1 Acetobacter papayae JCM 25143
CACGGGCAAGGCAGCGGAACATGCGCTGGAACGTGCGGGCATTACGGCCAACAAGAACGCCATTCCGTTTGACCCCGAAAAGCCTGCAATCACCTCCGGTGTGCGTCTTGGCAGCCCGGCGGCGACGGCGCGTGGTTTCCGTGAGGCGGAATTCCGCGAGATTGGCGAGATGATCGACGAAGTGCTGAGCGCGCTGGCCGCCTCCGGTGGCGAGGGCGATGCGGCTGTGGAACAGGCCGTCCATACCCGCGTCAAGGCTCTGTGCGCACGCTTCCCTATCTATAAAAGATAACAGCGTTAGAAATAAAAAATACCGTGCAAGGCCCGCTCCGCTGCAAAGATGGGGTGGGCCGCAATGCAGTTTAGCGGGTAGTGACAATGGTGCCGGGGTTGCATGCAGGGCGGCAATTCATGGCAGGGAGAACAACAGACATGGCGCAGCAGGATACACTTGATCTGATCGGGCGGTACTATGCCGCATTCAATGCGGGAGACCGGGAAGGGTTTCTGGCGCTCTTGGCCGATGATGTCATTCACGACATCAATCAGGGTGGGCGCGAGATTGGCCGTGATGCGTTCAGGCGCTTTCTGGAGCGGATGGACAGTGCCTATGCTGAACAGCTCAAGGATATCGTCATCATGGCGGATGAGAGCGGTAACCGGGCTGCCGCTGAATTTATCGTGCATGGCAAATATCTGAAAACGGATGAAGGCCTGCCTGAAGCCAAGGGCCAGACCTACATTCTGCCAGCCGGTGCTTTTTTTGAAGTGCGTGACGGCAAGGTGAGCAGGATCAGCAATTATTACAACCTCGAAGACTGGCTTAAGCAGGTTGCGGGCTGACGGCTTTATTGTGCGTAAATGTAAAAAAATGTCGCATTGACGAAAACGATGCCGGTACAAAAGTTCCATCCTTGAATATATCAGACATACCCGGCAGGGTATGTCGATGCTCTGCCAGACTGGCAGAGCAGGGATGGGGGACAGGTTATGCGCGGCACGACTCCCGGATCAGATAAAACGCCCAACCTGCGGGTTGGCATCATTCTGGCAAGACAGTTCACACTTTCGGCGTTTGCCCTTTTGGTCGATCACCTGCGGCTCGCAGCGGATCGCAACGACAACAGCCGCCCGATCCGCTGCCAGTGGCAGGTTATTGCGGAGCAGACCGAGCCCGTGCGCTCTAGTTGTGGCATTCCAGTTAGCGGGATGCGGGCCTGCTACCTCCATCCGAGTTCGATTATATTATTGTGGTCGGCGGCCTGTTGCAGGGCCGCGAGCAGGTGGGTGAGCAGACCCTTGCCTATCTCCGGCAGGCGGCCTCACAGGGCGTTGCGCTTGTTGGGGTCTGTACCGGGGTGTTTGTGCTCTGTCGTGCCGGTGTCATGAAAAACCGCCTGTGTTGCGTAAGTTGGTATCATCGTCAGGATTTCATGGAAGCTTTTCCTGACCATAATGTCAGTAGTGATCGCCTGTTTGTCGCGGATCGCAGCCGTATTTCCTGCTCGGGTGGAGCGGGCACAGCCGATATGGCCAGCTATCTTCTGGAAAAGCATTTCGGTAAATCCACAGCACAGAAGGCTAGCCATGTTCTGTTGCTGGAACGCCAGGCCGTGCGACAGCAGAACCTGCTCCAGCCAACTCCGCCGCTGATGGGTGAAATCAGGCTGACAGCCAACCCGCATGTCAAGCGCGCGGCCATGGCTATGGAGCAGAACATGAACGAGCCTGTAGCTATCGGGGTTATTGCCGAACAGCTAGGCCTGTCGCCAAGGCATCTCGTAAGGTTGTTCCAGACAGAAATCGGGATGAAGCCGACCGATTTTTACCGACTGATCCGCCTGCGTTATGCGCGGGCCCTGCTCCGGCAGGGAGATATGTCGATTACGGAAATAGCCATAGAAACAGGTTTTTCCGATTGCGCACATTTTTCACGCCAGTTCAAGGCCCGTTTTGGTCTGACACCAACGGAGCTGCGCCTGATGGCGTCTGGCGGTAGTTATGAAGAGCCCGCTGTCTTTAACGACAATTATGCGGGTGTGAGACTTTTTGAAGAGATGGAACATGTCAGCTGATATGGCGCATTCTGCGGTCATTACGGTAAAATGCCAGAGCAGACCGGGTATCATTGCCGCATTTTCACAAGCGGTTGTGGAATGTGAAGGCGATATCAAGGATATAAATCAGTTTAACGACCGTATGCAGGATCGCTATTTTATGCGCATGGCCTGCACGGTGCGTCCGGCGCAGATGCCCCTGTTGTCCAGAAGACTTGAAAGTGTCGCAGGCAGGCTAGGGGCGTATCACCAGTTGCGTGAGCGCCAGCAGCCTGTGCGCACGCTGATCATGACATCCCGCTTTGACCATTGCCTGAATGATCTGCTTTACCGCTGGCGTAATGGCGAGATGTCGATGATGCAGCCTGTGGGGGTTGTTTCCAATCATCCGTTGCCTGTGGCCTGCGGCCGGGTGCATCTGGGTGATATTCCGTTCCATCATCTGCCGGTAACGGAGGAAGGGCGGGACGAGCAGGAAGAGGCCCTGCGCGGGATCATGGAGGAGAGTGGGGCGGAGCTTCTGGTTCTGGCTCGCTATATGCAGGTTTTTTCTGATCGGTTTGTCAGGGATGTGGAAGGGCGCTGTATCAATATCCATCGCTCTTTCCTGCCGGGGTTCAGAGGGCAGGAGCCATACCATCAGGCCAGCCAGCGCGGCGTGAAGCTGATTGGTGCAACCGCTCATTACGTGACGACTGATCTGGATGAAGGCCCGATTATAGAACAGGATATCGAGCCCATTACGCATACCGATACGATAGAAGATCTGGTGCGCAAGGGCCGCGATATCGAGCGCCGGGTTCTGGCTCGTGCTGTTCGTTACCATCTGGATGGCCGTGTTTTCCTGAATGATGACAGGACGGTGGTTTTTCCAGACTGACAGGCTTGCTAAAACAACAGACTAAAGGCCGAGGCATCTACCCCGGCACTTTAGTGCATGGTTGTGGGGTGTAACGTTTGCAGAGACGGGCCGCTGGCAATGACCTGCATATTCACCGCAGGGTTTGGTGCCGCCAGTGTGCGCAGTGCCTCTAAGCTCTGATGGAACAGCCTCACGGTTACGTATGACCCGTTGGGTGAGCGCCAGAGTTCAAAGGCCAGAGTTGTGTCAGGCGCAGTTGGGTCGGGCTGATCGGTAAAGGACCAGTCCAGCCCGTAGAATGTGGCCAGCATATCCAGATTGGTGTCATGCCCCGAGAGAACCAGCAGTCTTGTCTGCTCTGTGGCTGCGGGCAACGCGGTGCTGGGTTTGCCTGCTAGCACATCCTGCACGACCGATATCATAGTCGCCCCTTTGTGGGCGGCCAGAGTGGGCAGGCGACGGATCAGCCAGCTTTCCTCTGTATGGAGGGGGAAAACCTGCTCAATCAGGGTTGCCGGGTTTTTCTGGCCAAAAGGTTCAGCATGCACGGGCATTCCTTGTGCATATTCCAAAAGCAGATTTTCCGCCGCTGTTCCTCCTGTGGCAATACCTCCTTCAAGATGGGGTTTGTCGTTTTTCCATGCCAGTATGGCTGTGTTGGTGCTGAGGCAATGCGGCTTGTCCGTGGTGCAGGCGGTTGGTGCCAACACGGCCTGCAACGTGTTCATGCTGCTACTAACAGTAGGGGGGATGGCGCTGGCCCTCTGGTTGAACTCACGCGTAATGGCATTTTGCTCCTGCACATTCAGCGGTGTGGCCGGACCTGCAAAAATGGGGTCTTCCTGTGACGCCTCAAGCGAGAGGGACTGCTGCTTGCAGGAGGGAGCCAGATGTTCGGCCCAGATGGCTCCACTTTCACGCGTGCGGTGATCCTTGGAATCAGCCAGATGGTCACGCTCCCCGGTGTCGGGCAGCCTGTGGCCGGGAGCAGGCCCGCCTTAACGTAGTGCTGGCGTACCATGCCAACCATCTGCTCCAGTGCCTGTTTACCGTGGTCTGTTAGCTCCCCCGGCGCAACAGGCCATTGTGCCCAGACATGGCCTGTCTGGGTTTGCAGGGTTTGCGGTGGCTTGGTTGGGCTGCGTACGCCGTGGCGGGCAACCAGCACGACCCGCTCCAGCACGGGATCTTGTTGTGTGGCAGAGGCAGGAGGGGCTGCAAGAGCCGGTGTGCTTGCAAGCAGCGCGCATAGCAGGGTTAGATGTCTCATGGCATGGTCACCGCAAGGTTAAAGAACACGCTACGCCCGGGATTGCGCCAGTAAAGAGGGGCATCGCCATAGCTCTGGTTGCCAGCAAAGTTGCTAATAGCCTGATTATTGAACAGATTGCCAATTTTAAGGCTGGGTGTGATTTCGCGGAAGATGCTGCCAGCATTACGAATGCGCCAGCCCAGAGCAAGATCGGCAGTGACGTTGCTGTTTATTTTATACTGGTTTGCAAACTGCGTATTGCCTGCCGCATTGGTGGTGCTGTCCAGCCCCCAGTGTTTTCCGACATATTTTCCAATAATAGAAAAATAAGCTCCCCGTTCGTTCTCGTAAAGCAGCCCAAAGGAGGCCAGCATGTTAGGGGTTGAGGCAACGTCTACATCGGTATGTTTGTATTTGGCACTATTGACGCTGTAATTGCCATAAAGGGAGAGCCCATAACCGATAACATATTGTGCTTCCAGTTCCAGTCCTTTGTATATTGCACCACCACTGTTAACATAGGTGGACGTGGTGCCATAACCGGGAACGGAAATCTGTGCGGCCGCAATATAGTTTGAAAAATTGATATAATAGGCGTCTGCTGCAAGCATCCATTTTTTATCTCGGTAAACGGAACCGATCTGGTAGTTCATGGTTGTTTCGGGCTTTACATTGCCAACATTCCCGACCTGAAAAACGGAAATGGGGGGTGCCAGAAAACCGCGGGCAATCTGTGCATAAGCGCTCCACTGGCTCATGATACGCTGGTTTATGGCAATGGATGGCTGCCATGATGTAAAGGTCTGTGTGGCGTTCAGAGGTTGTTTGGTGGATTTGTTCAGTGCCGCATCATAATCACGGTGGAAGTATGAGTATTTGATGCCGGGTTTGATGGTCATACCCGGCAGCGGGTGTATGTCCAGTTCCAGATAAGGCTGGAGCGTGGTGTTTGTATCCGAAATATTGTAGCTGTACGGGCTGCCCGTTTTGCCGGGAACAGGGATAGATCCTTTGGAAAGATCTACAGCATAGCTGATACGTCTGTCTTTTTGCACGTCGGCCCAAACGCCTAGCTGCACGTCCACATAGTGTGTTTTTGCAGTTAGGTTGAGTGTGTCACCATAATTGCGGAAATGGGCATCAGCGTATTTTCCAGGAATATCCGATTTATACGTTGCCACTTTTTTGCCTGCGGCGTTGTAAAACGTTACGCCATTGGCATCGAGCGAACGTTGGCTGGAATCGGTTGATTCCGTATATTCATGCTCAAACCCGGTTGTGTAGAGTGAGTTGTGTAGACTAAGCCAGTTGTTCAGGCGGGTTTTGAGGGCAATGTAGCTAAAGTCTGATGTATAGGTGCTGGGGTTGTAACCATAATAGCACTGTCTGGTCGGGTCTTTGCACAGGCCGTAGTTGTTGCCGTATTTGGCATAATCTTCCAGCGTTGCCCCTTGAGTGGTGTACTGCCACTCCTTGTTATAGGTCGTCTGGATGGTCAGGATGGTATCATCCGCCAGCTTGATTTCATCCTTGAACAAAATGTTGCTGCGTTTTTCATAGGAATTGGTCAGGTAGCCGTCTGTTTCTTCATGCTGCATGTCCAGAACGATTTTACCAAAGCGGGTTTTGCCGCTATCCAACTCCAGCCCACCTGCCCGGGTGTTAAAGCTGCCATATGTGCCATAAAGCTGGGCACCAGCTTTGCTCGGTGGTGTTTTGGAGCGAAAGCCTACCGTGCCGCCAAAGGTTGCATTGCCAATAGTAGAGGCCGTTCCGGGGCCACGGTCAATCTGCGCTTCACCCAGAAAGTGCGAGATAAATAAAGATGATGTTGTGTGGTGCAGGTCAGAGGCATCGCCAAATGGAATGCCGTCATACGTCATGTTGTACTGTCCGTCCTGAAAACCACGCAGACTCATGGTTTCGGCTTTGCCCATGCCGGGCCCATTGGGGTTTTGAGTCCATATGCTGGGCTGGAATTTGATAATATCATCCACGCTGGCGAGCGGAATGATGTTGTTATTGATAAAATTGCTTTGGATGCGCGATGTGGGTTCCGTAATATCCAGCGGCACTACTGCGGGTGACAGGCGCATGGCTCGCCCTAGAACAGTAATATGTTCTTCTGCACTCTTCTCTTTTTTTGTGCTGTCGTTATGGGTTCTAGTTTTGGCGGGTGCTGACGTGGATTTGCGCACGATCAGCATATTTTTTTGGTGCGCATCGACATCCAGCCCCGTGCCCTGTAGCAGGTGGGTCAGCGCGTCTTCTGGCTCCATGGTGCCATAAACCGGGGAGGCTGTGGCTTTGGCAGCCAGAGCGCTATCCAGTGCAACCTGCTGCCCCGACTGGCGGCTAAAGGTTACAACTGCCTGATTAAGAGGCCCGGGTGGAATGGCAAAATGAACCGGAGCCGCCAAAGCATGCGAAGCAGACAGCACGGATACACTGCACAGGCACAGCGTAAGACAAGAAATACGAACAGAAAAAAAATGCACGGTAGTTGCCCTGCTTGTGACGGAACATACCGTTAAGAGTCAAAGCTGCTGCACTTTCCGCTGGTTTTTTTTGTTACACAAATAAGACGGTTTTCCGTTTAATACAGCAAAAGTGTTTGTGGGGTTTGCGTCAGCCTTGCTCCTAGAATGGTTTGTGCTGCCATGGCAAAAACTTCCGGCTGGTTTAGGTTGAAAACACCTGTCAGCTTACGGTTGGCAAAATCTGCGGAGACGTGGAGTTGCCTTTGGTTGTAGCGGTTGAATGTGCCGACAATGCTGGAAATGCTTTCGTCCCGCGCTTCTAGGAGGCCAAGGCTCCATGCGTTCTGTGTTGCCATTTCCTCGGGTAACAAACTGCGCACTTCGGGGGGGAGATTCCCGGTCAGGCTAATCTGTGAGCCAGCGTTTAGGGTCCACCACTCATTCGAATGGTGCCTGCGCAAGCGCACGCTGCCCGATATGCTCGTGGCCGTAACCTGCGTTGGGGAGCAGGATAAAAGCAGGCGGCCCTGAGGGGCAAAAATAAGGTTGCCTGCTTTGACAATCATACCTGTGCGGCCCAGCACGCAGCAGCGCCCGGCAACAAGACGGCTGCTCTCCAATCCCATTTTGAGCTGGGAGTAACAATCCAGCGTAATGGTGCCAAAAGCCGTGTGCAGAGGGGCGGAAACGCCATTAGCTGTTACGTAAAGACTATTGGCCTTGCCCTGCGGCTTGGGAGCAGCAAGGAGCAGGGCGGTTGTCGCTGCGGCAGCAAAAAAGCGACGGCGCGGCAGGGGCGGTAAAGGCGTGGTGTGAGCAATAGGGGGTGCTGCGGGGCCATGCAGTGCTGACAGCCTGCCACTTGCCTGCCAGATGGCCTTTGCACGCAGGAAGGCTCCCTTGTGTCGTCTATCCTGATCCAGCCAGTTTTGCAGTGCCTGCTGTTCGCTTGCGGAAAGGGGGCCTTTGTCTAATCTGGCCGTCCATCCTGCTGCCGCCTCTTCAGGGGTGGCGCTTGCGAGAGTGGGCGAGACGCGGGCGTCTCTCCTCATCAACGGTCATCTCCCTTTCTGATTCTGAATATTCTTTCGACAAAAAAACAAGTGCGCGAGCAAGCTGTTTTTCTACAATGTTTTCAGAAATGTTTAATTGCGCAGCGCATTCCTTCTGGCTCAGACCCCGTGCCCTACGTAGAATAAAAATATCCCGGCAACGGGCTGGTAGCTTTGCTATGGCTTTTTCCAGAAAGCGCATTTCTTGCCGCGCATGAACAACCTGCTCGGCCGAAGGCATGGCATCTGGCATGGTATCGGCCTGCATAAGGGCAAGGCTTGTCACCGGCACTACACGTGCGCGCCGGTAATGCTGCATAACCAGATTGCGGCAGATGGACGTAAAATATGCGAGCGGGTTGGCAATGCCTGCCCAGTCGGCCTCCGCTATGGTCACATAGGCTTCGTGGATAATGTCATCTGTATCGATATCCGCATAGCGCCGGAGCCTTGCGCGGATATGGTTTTCGTGCGGGAGAATATGAGTGGCCAGCCAGATGCTGCACTGGTCTGAATTGTTGAACAATCGAACCCTCTGCCCGCCAGTGTGGTTGATTGGCAGGCATGTAGCAATTGCATGGATTAAGCAGTGTGAAAGTTGCGTGACAAAGGCTGAGCCTATACCGCACTCAGTATGAGTGTGCAGCGCAAGGTAAACAGACTAAGGGCCGCACCTGAAGGGATTGAAGAACCGTGGGCTAAAGCGGTCCAGAGGCCTCGCCGCAGACTATGGCAAGCCGCAATCCACTTCCCGTGCAGCAAGGTAAGCCGTTGCGGCTCTCTTCGGAAGTGATTGACGATGCACTCTGGTTTGTTTGCTCCAGTACTATATCGGGCACTGTGTGGTTTCAGGCCGCATCCTGGCTGACCTGCACAACCGCGCTGATAATGCTGCGCTCATCGCACAGGCCAATAATGCTGCTACCGTTATGCACGAGCAGGGGCCACGGGCTTTGCTGGCTCAGGGCTGCCATTTCACTCAAAGACGTTGTTTGATGTACACATAAAATGCAGTCTTCGGCCAGTGTCTGCGGTGCAGGCTGCCCTTCTGCCAGAAAAAGCGTGGAGAAATTTCGCGTATCGGATACGAGCTTGCCGGTTGCAGCTTCCAGCCTGTAAGGGCCGCTCCCCGCGAGGTTAAGGTTCGACAGATCAGGTGCCAGCGGCTTCATGAAAGAGTCAGCGCTCAGAATGGGGAGCGGGTTCATGTGGCTGATGAAGTCGCGCACATAATCATTGGCTGGGGTTGCCACGATTTCCTGCGGTGTGCCGGTCTGAACGATACGGCCTTCCTTCATGATCGTGATCTGGTTGCCAATTTTCATGGCTTCATCAATGTCATGGCTGACAAAGAGGATGGTTTTCTTGAGCTTTTTCTGAAGCATCATCAGCTCATCCTGCAGCTTGCGCCGGATCAGCGGATCAAGGGCAGAAAACGGCTCATCCATCAGCAGGATATCGGCATCGGTGGCAAAGGCGCGGGCCAGCCCCACGCGCTGCTGCATCCCGCCGGAGAGATCCTTGACGTTGGCATCGGCCCATTTGTCCAGCCCGACAAGCTCCAGTTTTTCATCGACCATTTCACGGCGGATGGCGGGCGCTATGTCGCGCAGTTCCAGACCTAAGCCGACATTCTCGCGCACACTGCGCCAAGGCAGGATGGCAAACTGCTGGAACACCATGGCAATGCGTGTTTTGCGCAGGTCCCGCAGCGTATCATCATTGCACGATGCGATATCGACATGCGCCACGCCATTGCCGATCAGCACCTCGCCATTGACCGTCTTGTTCAGCCGGTTTGCTGCGCGCAGCAGGGTGGATTTTCCAGAACCGGACAGCCCCATGAGCACGCTGATCTTGCCGCGTTCAACCTCAAGATTGGCGTCGGACACGCCCAGAACAACGCCGGTGGCTTCAAGAATTTCGGCCCGGCTTTTCCCCTCACGGGCCAGTACAATGGCTTTGTCCACCAGTCCTCCCCCTTTGCGGGAGGGGAACATGATATCGACATGGCGGAAGGACAGAGCAGAATTCATTGTCCGGAGTCTCCAGAACGGCAGACACGATCGAGGATAATGGCCAGAATAACGATGGCGAAGCCCGCTTCGAACCCGACATCCACCTGCACGGTGTTAAGAGCCCGTACGACAGGCACCCCAAGCCCCCCGGCACCCACAAGGGCAGCAATAACAACCATGGACAGGCTGAGCATGATGCACTGTGTCAGCCCTGCACGGATCATGGGTAGGGCGGCAGGCAGTTCGATTTTCCAAAGAAGCTGGCGGGGCGTTGCGCCAAAGGCTTCCCCTGCTTCAAGAAAAGTTTTGGACACTGAGGCAATGCCCATTTCCGTCATGCGGATGGGGGCAGGAATAGCGAAAATGATGGTGGAAATAAGCCCCGGCACCGTGCCCAGCCCGAACAGGATCAGGGTCGGGATCAGATAGACAAAGGTAGGCAGTGTCTGCATCAGATCCAGCAGCGGGTGCATGGCCTTGTTCAACCAGGGGCGGTGTGCCGCGGCAATACCCAGCGGCACACCAATGAGCATGGAAATAAGGGTGGAAAACAGGATGAGCGATAGCGTGGCCATCGTATCATCCCAGTAGCCCTGATTGAGAATGAACAGTAAGCCGACCCCCACCAGTGTCGGCGCCAGAAACCGCCGCTTGAGTGCGGCGGTACCGGCAACGGCCAGAACGATCAGCATGATGGGAGGGGCGGCCTGCAACAGGGTCGTGAACGAGTCCACGCCCCATGTGATACTGCCGCTGATGACATCCAGCAGACCTGTGCAGTGGACTCGGACTAGATCGACAAGATCCGACATCCACAGACCCAGCGGGATTTTATGGGATGTGATCCAGTCATTCGCAGCGTTTAGCATAGGATTGTGATCTAAACCTCAAAGACCCAGGGATGCACGAACCGCCGGCAGGGCAGGCGCGCCGTCAAAGGTGGTGACACCATCCAGCCATTTATCCAGCACGTCAGGATGTGCTTTCAGCCACTGCTTGGTTGCTTCGGGGGCGGGAACATGGTCTTCCGAAATGGCTTTCATCATTTCGTTTTCAGCCGATACGGTAAAGGCAAGCTGCTTGAGCAGGCGGCCGACATTGGGGCATTCAGCTACGTAGCCCTTGCGCACGATGGTATCGACTTCAGCCGAGGCACCAAAGGCTTTCTCGCCACCGGTCAGGTAGGTGATGTTGAAATGCATGTTCATGGGGTGGGGTTCCCATGCCAGAAACACGATTGGTTCCTTGGCGGCAACGGCCCGCGCCACCTGCGAGAGCATGCCCTGTTCGCTGCTTTCGTTCAGGTGGAATTTACCCAGACCGAATTCATTGTGCTGGATCATGCCCAGAATGATCCGGTTGCCATCATTGCCGGGTTCGATTCCGTAAATGGTGCCGTGCAGCTTTTCAGCCCAGCCCGCGATATCCTTGAAATCATGCACGCCCTGTGCCGCCACGTAGTCCGGCACGCCCAGCGTGTAGTGTGCACCAGACAGGTTGGTGGCGATACGCTCGACAGCACCTTTTTCCAGATAGGGTCCGATAACCGATGCGCCGGACGGCTCCCAGTCGCTCATGAAAGCATCGAGCTTCTTGATCTGAAGTGACAGGTAGACAACCGAAAGGGCGACCATGGGGGTCTGGGTCTTGTAGCCCATGCCATGCAGCACATTGGCTGTTAGTGCCGTGACAGCGGTGGCGTCTGTCCAGCCGACATCGCCGAGGCGAACGGTCTGACAGGAGGCCGGGTCGGCGGCGGAGGCGGGCAGGGCGGCAAGGGATGAAGAAATAAGAACCGAGGCGGCAAGGAGTAGCTTTTTCATCGGCGGTGTTCTCCAGCTGGTATGCGTCTGATTCACAGGCTGGATCATTCTGAATAAAAAATGAAATGAAGTGCAAGGGAAATACGGAGAAAAAGAAGGAATTTTTTGTAAATAACTCAAGTGGATGTAATATTTTCAGCAGGTGGCATTTTCTTCAAACGAATGTCCATGTCATTCAATAAGAGAATATGGTTTCTTGTGTGAAATGACGAGCCGCCCGTATGCGGCGTCCTGTCCGGTGACGAATTAAAGAGGAATTTATGGAAATTTGCCGTAGCTGGGTGGGCGGGCAGCCCCTGCCGTCAACCGGAGAGCGTTTTCCGGTTATAAATCCCGCCACCGGAGAGGTACTGACACAGGCCGAAAGTGCCACGGCGGAAACCATGGCCGCCGCAGTGGAAACGGCGCGGGCCGGGCAGAAGGTCTGGGCTGCTATGACTGGGGCCGAACGCGGTCGTATTCTGCGGCGCGCGGCTGACCTGCTACGTGAAAACAATAGCGAGCTCGCCCGGCTGGAAACGTTGGACACCGGCAAACCCATTGCCGAGACCGAAGCCGTGGATATCCTGTCCGGTGCAGATGCGGTTGAGTATTTCGGTGCGGTGGCAGCCAATCTGAATGGTGAAGCCGTGGACCTCGGGCCGCAGGCTTTCGGCTATACCCGCCGTGAGCCGCTGGGCCTTACCGCAGGTATCGGCGCGTGGAACTACCCGATCCAGATCGCATGCTGGAAATCCGCGCCTGCGCTGGCCTGCGGTAATGCCATGCTGTTCAAACCCTCGGAAATGACACCACTGACAGCCGTGCATCTAGCCCGGATTTACAAACAGGCTGGCGTGCCCGATGGTGTGTTCAACGTCGTGCAGGGGGCGGCCGATGTGGGCCGTATGCTGGTGAGCGAACCCGCCATCCGCAAGGTGTCCCTGACGGGAGAAGTCGGAACCGGGCGGCGCGTGATGGCAGGGGCGGCTGAAACGCTCAAATACGTTACGCTTGAGCTGGGCGGTAAATCGCCACTGATTGTTTTTGAGGACGCGGATATCGATAACGCCGTATCTGCCGCCCTGCTGGCCAATTTTTATTCAGCGGGTGAGATCTGTTCAAACGGTACGCGTGTTTTTGTCCATGTTTCCATCCGTGACCGTTTTCTGGCAGCACTGAAGGCGCGCGTTGAAAAAATCCGCGTTGGCGCGCCGCTTGATCCGCAGACCCAGATGGGTTCCCTGATTTCGCAGGGGCATATGGAAAAAGTGCTTGAGTATATTGAAATCGGCAAACAGGAAGGAGCGCGGCTTCTGACTGGCGGATACCGTGTGCAGGAAGGTGATCTGGCGCATGGGGCTTTTGTTGCCCCCACGGTTTTTGCCGATTGCGTGGATGAAATGCGCATCATGCGTGAAGAAATTTTTGGCCCTGTTATGGCTGTTTCTGACTTTGTTGAGGAAGACGAGGTCATTGCTCGCGCCAATGCAACTGTTTTTGGTCTGGCGGCGGGTGTGTTCTCATCCGATCTGGCGCGTGCTCACAGGGTTATTCATCAGCTTGAAGCCGGCACATGCTGGATCAACACTTATAACATCACCCCGATCGAGCTGCCGTTTGGCGGATACAAGCAGTCGGGCCTTGGGCGTGAAAACAGCCGCTTGGCTGTTGAACATTACACACAGGTCAAGAGCGTTTACGTGAATCTTGGCGGTGTGGATGCCCCTTATTAAGCGGAAGAAAACGCATGTCTGAGTTCGATTACATCGTTATCGGGGCTGGTTCGGCCGGGTGCGTCCTGGCTAACCGGCTGAGCGAAAGCGGGCAGGATACGGTGCTGCTGCTTGAATTCGGCGGAAGCGATAAATCCATTATCGTACAGATGCCTTCCGCGCTGGCCATGCCCATGCACGACAAGCGCTTCAACTGGTTTTACGAGAGTGAACCCGAGCCGAACCTGAACGGACGGCGCATGCACACGCCGCGTGGCAAGGGGCTGGGTGGGTCGTCCTCTATCAACGGCATGGTGTATGTGCGTGGTCATGCGCTGGACTTTGCCGAATGGGAGCAAATGGGAGCAACCGGGTGGAACTACGCGAATGTTCTACCGTATTTCCGCCGCGCCGAAGGGTGTGATGAGGGCGATGCCGAATACCGTGGTCGGCACGGCATGTTGCAGACCCAGTATGGCACGCTTGATAACCCCCTGCATGAAGCCTGGATGAAGGCGGGTGAGCAGGCCGGTTATGTGCGGACAGGAGATTATAACGGCTACCGTCAGGAAGGCTTTGACCGGATGAGTATGACGGTCAAGGATGGGGTGCGCTGGAGCACGGCCAATGCTTATCTGCGCCCGGCCTTGTCGCGCAAAAACCTCAGCCTTGAAACCCATGCCCGCGTCATGCGGCTTGTGTTCGAGGGGCGGCGGGCCGTTGGCGTGGTTTACCGGCAGGGTAATCAGGAGTTCACGGTGCGGGCGCGGCGTGAGGTGATTCTGAGCGGTGGTTCCATCAACTCGCCGCAGTTGCTCAAACTCTCCGGTATCGGGCCTGCACAGGAACTGCGTGAGCATGGTATTTCCGTGCTGGCGGACAGGCCGGGTGTTGGCGAGAATTTGCAGGATCATCTGGAATTCTATTTTCAGGTCGCCTGCACGCAGCCCATCACCCTGTATTCCGCCATGGGGCCACTGGCCAAGCTGGGAATCGGCCTGCGCTGGCTTGCGCGCAAGGACGGGCTGGGAGCCAGTAACCATTTTGAAAGCTGTGGCTTTATCCGCAGCCGGGCGGGAATCGAATACCCCGATATCCAGTTCCACTTCCTACCGCTGGCCGTGACGTATGATGGCAAGGGACTGGCCTCAAGCATGGTTTTCAGGCTCATGTCGGGCCTATGCGGTCCAAAAGTCGTGGCTGGGTTCGTCTGCGTTCTTCCAACCCGGAAGACAAACCGCTGATTGCCTTCAATTACATGAGCCACCCGGATGACTGGGTGGATATGCGTAACTGCGTGCGTTTGACGCGCGAGATTTTTGCGCAGGAGGCTTTCGATCCTTTCCGCGGGCGTGAAATCCAGCCCGGTGCCGACTGCCAGACGGATGAACAGATCGATGCGTTTATTCGTGACAAGGTGGAAAGTGCGCTGCACCCCTCCTGCACCTGTAAAATGGGTCGGGTGGATGACCCCATGGCTGTAGTGGATTCTGAAACGCGCGTGATTGGCGTGGAAGGTCTGCGGGTTGTCGATTCTTCCATCATGCCCCGGATCACCAATGGTAACCTGAATGCACCCACAGTCATGATTGCGGAAAAAGCTTCTGACCATATTATGGGCAAGCCTCCGCTCCCGGCGTCCAACGCGCCATATTACGTGCCGGAAAACTGGCAGACCCATCAGCGCTGATTGACACAGGGCTGCGCGCAAAGACAAAGGATGCAACAAGATATGGAGCACCAGATTCCGCCTGCTGTGGCAGATTTTCTGCAACGACATGGCCTGTCCTATCAGACGGTTTTTCACCCGCAAGTGCATACGGTGGAAGAGGCCATGCCGTACTGGCAGCAACTGCCGGGACTGCATACAAAGAATCTGTTTCTCAAGGATGCCAAAGGCAAACTGTTTGTTGTGACCTGTCTGGCAGGGCGGTCGCTGGACATGAAAAAGCTGCCAGAAGCCCTGAACAGCAAAAAGCTTTCATTCGGCAAACCTGAATTGATGTGGGAATGCCTGCAAACGCAGCCCGGTGCGCTCGGGCCTTTGAGTATGCTGGCTGATACGGAGCATCAGGTTACGTTTGCCATTGATGAGGCATTGTGGAATGCGGATTTTGTGACATGCCACCCCATGGTGAATACATGCACGGTTTCCATGGCGGTGCCTGACCTGAAAGCCGCACTCAAACATATGGGAGTTGAACCGGTGGTGTTGGCACTGGAGCCGCAAGGAGCCGAAGCTGCCTGAATGGCATGATTGCAGGGCCCCCACGTGATTGGGGGCTTTGCTGTTAGTCGCCTATTCTTGATTTTAATAATCACTATCAATTATAAGGGCCGAAATCTCAGGAAAGGGACGGCCCAGCATGTTGGTATGTATTTCCAGTGTACTGACACAGGATGAAGTGGCACATTGCCGCAGCGTGCTGGAACAGCAGGACTGGGTAGACGGCAAGGTTACGGCGGGCGAGCAGTCTGCCAAGGCCAAAACCAACCTTCAGATTCCGCAGGACAGTCAGGCTAGCCGCGAACTGGGGGAACTGATTTTGCGCGCTTTGGGCCGCAATCCCATGTTTAATAGCGCAGCCCTGCCTTTGCGTGTGTATCCGCCCCTGTTCAACCGCTATGATACTGGCATGCAGTTTGGCATGCATGTGGATAACGCCATTCGCCCCCTGCCGGGCACGGGTATGCGAATCCGCACGGATGTCTCCTCCACCCTTTTTCTGAGCGAGCCGGATGAATATGACGGGGGTGAACTGGTCATTCAGGACACCTATGGCACCCAGCAGGTCAAGCTGGCGGCGGGGGATATGGTGGTCTACCCTTCTACCAGCCTGCATGCCGTAAGTCCGATTACACGGGGCAGCCGCTGGGCTTCCTTTTTCTGGTCGCAGTCACTCGTCAAGGATGATGGACAGAGAACCCTGCTCCATCAGTTCGATCTCTCGATCATGGAAACCCGCAAGGCCCTGCCAGATGATCATGCGGCGGTTCTGGGGCTGACGGCCACCTATCATAATCTGCTGAGACAATGGCTGAACTGTAAACAATGTTTCCACGGTTCATGCACGGGCTGCGGAGTAAACTTTCCCTTGCCCTGATCATAATGGGGGTGCTGGCCAGTGCCAGTGCCAGTGCCAGTGCCAGTGCCAGTGCCAGTGCCAGTGCCAGTGCCAGTGCCAGTG
>NZ_BAIN01000051.1 GCF_000613285.1 Acetobacter papayae JCM 25143
CACCGGCACGCACAGCACGCGCCACGGGCTGACGGAGGCAAGCCCCGAAAGCCGCCCGCTATCCGGTGCTATCAAGCGATGTGCAAGAAGGGTGGCCTGCGTCATGGCCGCGACACACAGCCCTGCCAGCACGCCGGATAGGGCAGACAGGAAAACCAACCACAGAAAATCCGTGCGAACCAGCGCGCGCAGGGCGGCCAGCAGGCGTGTGGGGGTGTGGTGACTCCGCAGGTGCTCCAGCAGGGCTGTCATGCCGCCAGTCTTACCAGCAGGGCCACCACGGGTTCAACCGGTGGAATGCTCTGAGGGCCGACGGGGGATATCCGGGCGTGGGGGTGCTAATGCGGAAAATAGGAGCGGTAGCCAGAACAGGTACCACATCATGCTGGGGCCACGGGCGATCTGGCTCATATCCGTCATGGCGCAGAGTGAGGTGAACAGGAGCACAACGACCGCGAGCGGGCGTTCGGTTGCAGTGGAGGCCAGTGCGGCCCGCAGGGCGGACAGCATGAAGCTACGAGCAGCACCAGCCTACTACGCCGTTATAAAGCCAGGCAGACAAGAACAAGTTATGTGGAAAGGATTCATTGTGAATGCGGGCGAGATGATAGGTCGGGCCATAGCCTAGCCATGGGTGTTGGCGGATGGCTTCCCATGATGTCTGCCAGATTGCCAGACGGCTGAATCTCCACGCTCCATCGCTACCTGCCAGACATGCTGTATGGTGGGAAAAGCCAGCAGCACGGTTACGGTGGCAATCAGGAGCGCCGCGCCTGCCAGCTTAACGGCAAAGCGTGGATTGACCCAGAAAGCCAGCAGCGGGGCGGCGATGGCCATGCTACCGACCGGGCCACGGCTGCCGGTCATGACCATGAATGCCAGCCCCGCGCAGCAGACCGACATACAGAGGCCACGATCGACGCGCGGGGCACCCGGCATGTGGGGCGGCGATGGGCGGCGGCAAAGCCGGTCAAGAGCCAGCAGCACGACAAGGCCGATGATGATCGCCCCGATGATCTGATGGCGTGAGGCAGCCCATCCTGTCATGCGCAACTGACCATATGCCCAGAAGGTCGAAATCAGAAAAGGTAACCGGGCAAAGGTGATGATGAGGTTGATCATGCCAGCGCTGATAAGTGTGCGAACCAGCCGGTCGCGAAAATTTCGGCCATGGCGCAGTCCGTCAGCCAGACTGAGAACAAAGACCAGCGTACACACCACGTTCAGGGTCCACAGGGCTATCAGGCTGGGGGAGGAAGGAATTTTCGCATCCCATGTCAGGGAGGTGGCAAACCACAGGATAATGGCCACGGCTAGCCGCACTGGCAGGGAGAGGGCGCGCCAGTAGCAGACTGTCAGGTCGCGTCCTGCGGCCAACCCAGACTTGCCGGGGGGCATACCCAGCCGCAGTTTGGCCTGTTCGTGCCATAGGGTGCGAAGGGCGAGTGGCAGCATAAGGATATAGAACAGGTTGGCCCAGATCGGCTCGGGGCGCAGAATAAATCCTGCCGCGAGTATGAGCAGCGTAACACTGTGTAGCAGCGCGCGGGGTGTGTCGCGCCATTGGGTGGTGAAGTTGACCCACAGGCGTCGGGTGGAGAGGCGTAGACTGTCCATGATGCGCGGATTATCGGGCAAGTCCGTTACAAAATTTACCATGGCATGTCTTCGGGCGCGCGCTCCTGAAGCAGAACTGCGATCAGATGTGCGGCCACAGCCTGTTCGTTGAACCGGGCGAAATAACGCGCCCGTCCGGCACCAGCCATACGCATGCGCGTGGCGGGTTCTGCGGCAAGGCGAGCCAGTTTTTCTTCCAGTTCTTCCTGTGTGGCGAAGAACAGCATTTCGTCTTCTTCAAAATAGGTATCGTAGCCGGTCTGGCGCTCTATGGCCACCAGAGTGCCGTTGCCCGCTAGTTGGGCGAGCCTGTCAGAGCTGTAAAGGAAATGATCGGCGCGGCGTGAAATATTAAGCCCGATTGCGGAGGCCGAAACATTCTGCATGTAGTTGGTGGAGTTCAGGTGCGGCATACCCTGTAGCCCAGCTAGCTTCATGCGTAGTTGCGGCAGGTGTTCGGCCAGCATGGCTATAAAGCGGTCCATGTCCCATTGTTTGCCGCAGATGGTGCGTAATGGCACGCGGGGGTTGCCGCAGGCGTAGAACAGATCATAGGGCAGGTCACGAATCAGGTCAGCGCGCCCGCGTTCGATGGAGGGGTCGGCCGGGTTGGGCATGAAGCTCATGGCGTACCGCCCCCCTTCGCGCATGAGGGCCAGCGGTTCCCCCGCTGTGGTAATGAAGGTAACATCTATCTGAGCGAGCTTGGCGCGGATACGCCTTACATTGTCGGGCTCGAATAGGGGGTCCGCGTTCCACTGTGCAATCCGCAGATGGGGCAGGCTCTCACGGATGATGTCCAAAGTCTGCGGGTTGATCATGTCCGCATGGCCTAAGAACATCAGGTCAGGCCGGTGATGGCGACAGAATTCGATAAGGGCCGTATTCACAGCCCGGCGTCCGAGCTTGCGGCTTTTCAGCCATGACCGTGCCCGCGCCATGTCCCTGTCGGAAAAATTGAGAACCAGATGACCAAGGCGCGTGAAGCCGTTGGAAAGCTTTATCTGGATAGAATACTGGGTGTTGGAGCGAAGCCCGGTAGGAAAATCCCCCACATTGACAATTGTCAGAGCTGATTGTGTCATTCTGTCCCTGATGCGGCGTGGGCGTGGCCCATATTCGTTCCTGACCGGTCTAGCCGTTGTTCACGACCAGCCCGGGCCGAGTGTATGATCTGGGTTTGGTATTGCCAAGCCGTGCCGGCAGGTTGGCGCTTTGCCTTTCCAGCCTGAAATGGCTGATCGTGCGGGTGAGGGACTGCGTTTCGTTGCGCAGGGTGTGAGTTGCCGCACTCGACTGCTCTACCATGGCTGCGTTCTGCTGCGTGGTCTGATCGATTTCGGCTACGGATTTGTTGATTTCGTTCAGGTTTGAAACCTGTTCCTGAGCGAGGGTGCTCACCCGGTTTACAAAATCCGCAATATCTTCCACCTGCCGCGACATATCCGCCAGCGTGGTGCTGGCATTACCGACCAGACGCACGCCAAGGTTTACCTGCTGGCCTGCCGAACTGATGAGTTTGCGGATTTCCTTGGCCGATTGCGCCGAACGCTCCGCCAGAATACGCACTTCGGTTGCGACTACCGCAAAGCCGCGCCCCGCATCGCCCGCGCGGGCGGCTTCCACCCCGGCATTGAGGGAGAGGATGTTGGTCTGGAACGATATTTCATCGATCAGATCGACAATGGAGGACATTTTTTCTGAAGATGCCGCGATATCGCGCATGGCGGCAATGGCTTCCTGTGTCACGGTGTTGGACTTGTGGCCCGCATCGCGCGCGCTGGTTGCCGCCTTGGAGGCTGCCAGTGTGATCTGGGCGGTCTGTTCCACCCCGGTGGAAACTGTCCGCACCGAGGCCGCCGCATGGCTCAGATTGGCAGCCTGCCGCTCTGTTCTGTGGGCAAGGTCTTCGGCGGCAATGGCAATTTCATCCACCCCGGTTTCAAGATGGGTTACGGCATTGGAGACCTGCCCCAGCGCTCCCGACAGGGCGCTGGCTGCTGCGTTGAAGTTCTCGCGCAGTTCTTCAAATTCGGGGTCGAAACTGTTTTCGAACCGGAACCCCAGATCCCCCTGCGAGAGTGCTAGCAGCCCGGCCTTGAGGTTTTCGATCAGGGCTTCCTGACTGTTCTGGCGGGCCTGTACTTCGGCGCGGGCTTTTTCGCGCTCTTTTTCCAGTTCTTCCAGATAGATGGAAATAGCCAGATCGATATCGAGCAGCACCGCTTTGCACAGGCCGCTCAGCCCGGCTGTAAAGGTTTCGTCCATACCGCGGCCAAAGAGGCCTCGCCGTGTGTTGGCTTTTGCCAGCGCGGAGCGAATGAGCGAGTCCATGACAAGGGCGTATCCGCCCAGATACCAGCGCGGTTCCAGCCCTATGCGCGCATGCACGGTGCCGATGGCCCGCACCCGCTTGTTGTAATCTTCGCCGAAATCAGCATTGGAAATGTTTTTCCAATGCGCGATCTGAGCGGTGCGTGCATGCCGTATATGATCTTCAGATGAGAAAAAATGCTTTGTCTGCGGTGTTTTTTTAGCTTGGACGTAAAATTTGTCCAATGCTTCAGGCAAGGCCTGATCAATGACATCGCGCATGGAGCGGATGGCGCGGCACTGAGCGTCGTCTAGCTGAAAAAAATCGAGAAGCTGCTTCGTATCGTTCAGGGCTTCATCGGAGGACGTATGGGAAAGGGAGGATGAAAAAGTCATTGTTCGCGATCCATGACATGCAGAGGATGAAGGCAGAGGCTATGCAGAGATAAAAGTAACGTATGAGAAATAAGACCGTGCGTTAGCTCCGGGTTTCCATAGTCATGGTTTGGAAACCATTTTTATGCCCGCCTCATGGGCATGGGATAACGGGTTAATGAGAGTTTTCCTTTCTTTCCTGTGCGTTATCGGGTGCGGGGGGATTGCCTGACAGGATACGTGTCATTTCATCATCCGTCAGATTCACATGGAAAAATGTCTGATAGAATGTGAATGCGACCGAGCGGATATCGATATCGGCAAACAGTTCCGGGTGCAGGCGTGTGGCAGCCCAGTAGAGTTGTAGCAGGTCTTCGCAGCCGTAACGGTCCCATGCAAAAATACCGCGCGGGTTGCGCCACCAGCGCCCAGCCAGCAACGCAGGCAGCGCCATCAGCGGAGATGTGGCCGGTAAGGCCCCGGCGGAAGCATCCACGATGACGATATCGGGATTCCACGCCAGAATCTGCTCGGCGGAAACAGGCCGGTGGTTGCCCGAAACCGTAGCGGCATTGCGTCCGCCCGCTGCTGTAATCCAGGCATCCACCAGCGTATTGCCGCCATCGACCTGCAGGGGTTCAAGTCGGGCAATATGCAGCACGCGGGGCCTGTTCTGCTCAGGCAGGCTGGCCAGACGTGTGTGCAGCAGGGTGAGGGTTTCTGCCATCCGCTGATGATACAGGGCGGCGGTGCGGGCGGCTTCATCCGTGCCGAGGGCCTGCGCCGTCATATCGAGCGAGCGCAGCAGGTCGGCCTGCGTGGCGTATTCAGCACTCAGGCAGGCAGGCCCGCGCGGCGCAGTTCCTCCGCCTTGGCGCGCGATGAAACGAACACAAGGGCGATATGGCGGGCCAGCAGGTCTTCCGCGCTGGCGGTATCGGGGCGGATACCCGTGTGGGCTTGTAGCAGGGCGGGAAAGAAACGGAACAGCATGGGCTTTCCGTCGGGCTTTCCGCACTGACGGCAATACGCCCGGCCCCACCCAGCATGACGGTAATTTCGTTATGCGCGTACCACAGATCGGCAATCGGCCCGTTATCCTGCGGGATGCTCACAACGGCCCCACCCATGTCCGTAACCATGCGGGGGGGCGGTGTGTCGGCGTATGCAGGTAAGGTGGAGGCGGCCAGCAGCCCAGCCAGCAAGGTAATGGCAGCGTGGCGCAGGGGCCGATGCGAAAAGCGCGGGCGCGGAGGGGTATGGCGTGCAGGGTGGCTGGCGTGGTGCGGCTGGGCGATGGGGGGCTGTGGGGCGGTCATGCGTTCAGGCCAGCACGGTGCGGTTGCGCCGCCAGCTATCTTCGAGAGCATCCGCCGGGTCGGGGGCGGGGTCGCTCCACTGGCCTTCCTGCCCCGGTGGGTGGGCAAGGGCACGCCAGCCTGCCTCGCCCGCCTGACGTTCCATTCTGATATGCCAAGAGGGGGGAATACGCTCCAGAAGGCGTTCGAGCTTCTGGCCGGGTGTCAGCGGTCTGGCGTAGTTATGTCCCATATCGTGTCTCCCCCCGCCTTTGTGTCAGATCCTACCAGCGATTTTTAGCGCGTGCAGGGCCAAGGCTATGGTTTCCGCCGGTTGTGTCAGGCTTTGGAGTGCTATGCCGTCTTCATCCGGGGTGAGCGGCTCCAGTGTGGCAAGCTGGCTGGGCAGCAGACTGGCGGGCATGAAATGGCCGGGGCGTTTTTCAAGCCGTTGCGACAGGCTGGCCGGGTCGGCCTCCAGCGCGATAAACAGCGGGCGCAGACCCCCTGCGCGCAGGCGGTCACGGTAGCTGCGGCGCAGGGCTGAGCAGGCCAGAATAGCCCCCTGTCCGTGGCGGGCATGTTCGGCCAGCCATGTATGGCACCGGGTCAGCCAGTCTACGCGCAAGGTGTCGTCCAGCGGGGTGCCTGCTGCCATGAGTGCCCGGCTTTCTGGGCTGTGCAGGGTATCGGCATCCTGCCATGGCCAGCCCAGCTCGTTATGCAGTCCTTCGGCAATGGTGCTTTTGCCTGATCCAGCAACGCCCATCACCACAACCAGCCGCGGGGCAATGCCGCGGGCGGCAGGCTGTCTGGGCAGGGTGTGGTCTGGCGATATGGTGGAGGCATTCTGCGGCACTGGCGTGGCCCCTTATGGTGGTTTTCCTTAGGGTGGGATCAGTTTTTATGCGGTTCGAGCACGCGCAGGCCTTCGGGGCCTGCGGTAATGGTCTGTGTGGCCATGTGCAGGAACAGCCCGTGTTCCACCACGCCCACCGTTTCCGCCAGAGCGGTGCTGAGGGCATCAGGTTCATGATAGGGCCGAACACACAGTCCAGAATCAGGTTTTTTTCGTCGGTCAGGAAAAAGCTGCCATCGCGCTGCCGCCGGGGCGTGGCCTGCGCGCCCAGCGCCGCCAGTTTGCGGGCCACGTTTTCCCACCCGAAGGGAATGACTTCCACCGGCAGGGGGCAGTGCCCGCCAAGGTGATCAACATATTTTGAGGCATCTGCTACGATGACGAAACGCGCGGCGGCGGAGGCCACGATTTTTTCCCAGAGCAGCGCCCCGCCCAGACCCTTGATCAGGTTGAGCGTGCCGGGTTCGATTTCATCCGCGCCGTCAATGGCGATATCGAGTGCCGGATGCGCCCCGAAGGTGGTGAGCGGAATCCCTTCCTCGCGTGCCTGCTTTTCCGTCACGATGGAGGTAGGAATAGCGCAGATCCGCAGACCTTCCTCACGCACGCGGCGGCCTAGTTCCGCCACCACAAACCGGGCGGTGGAGCCGGTGCCCAGACCAACGGCCATGCCGTCCTCTACCAGAGCGGCGGCGGCTATGGCGGCCTGTTCCTTGAAGGCGGCGGCGGGGTCGGGCGGTGTGGCGGTCATGTGGCTGTCCTGATTTGGTTCTGCCAAGGATATGAAGAATCGTTCATCTTTTGGCAAGGATGAGACCATCACCTGCGACAGCGCGCACGATACCGTTCCGCGTGGCCGGATGCCACAAGGTTATGCCGAAAAAATTGTAACGCAAAGGAAATGGTATCAGGCAGCGGGGGGGAGCGCTGCCTGATCCATAAACCATGTGACATCGCGCAGTGCGGCAATGGCGGTGGTGGGCAGGCTTAAATCCTGTGCCCGCACGCGCGCCATCATGGTCTGCTTGTCTTCCCCGGTTACCAGAAAAATAACGTGGCGGCTGGCCGCAATGGCGGGGTAGGTCAGGGTCAGGCGGGTATGCGGGGCCGTGGTGGGCGTGCAGTAAGACACCCAGTCCGTATGGTTGGTCAGCACGTCCTGCCCCGGAAACAGCGAGGCCGTGTGGCCGTCTGAGCCCATGCCCATCAGGCTGACATCAAGCAGGGGGCGGGCTGTGGCATCACCCGCTGCGGGCAGGTGGGTCAGGCCCGTGACTTGGCGCAGGGTTGCTTCGTAACTGCGGGCAGCCTCGGCTGGTTCGCCGCTATCGGGCATGAGAAAGACGTTGCCCTTTGGTAGCGGCACGCGCTCGAACAGCAGACGTTGCAGCATGCCGCCATTGCTGTCCTCATGGGAATACGGCACGAAGCGGTCATCCACCACAAAGAACTGCGTTTGCGCCCATGGAAAGCGGCTGGCATAAGCCGGGCTGGCCATGAGTTTGTACAGGGCCTGCGGGGAAGTGCCGCCGCTGAGTGCGATGCGGAAGGGACGATCAGCCCCTTCTTTCGCCAGCGTGTCGAGCGCCAGTGTGAGCAGATGTTCCGCCAGCGTGTGCACCAGTTCTGTGCTGTCGGGGAAAACCTTGAGCGGGCCAGTAGCGGCGGTGGGGTGGCTGGCGGTCATGCTTCTCAGTCCTTGCTTTCTACATGCCCACCAAAGCCGAAGCGCATGGCGGACAGGATTTTTTCAGCAAAGGTATTGCCACTGCGCGAGCGAAAGCGCGTGAACAGCGCTGCCGTCATGACCGGCACCGGCACGGCTTCCTCAATTGCGGCTTCGATCGTCCAGCGGCCTTCGCCGGAATCCGATACTTCGCCACTGAATTCCGACATGTCACCCGTGCGGGCAAGGGCTTCGGCCGTCAGGTCCAGCAGCCAGGAGGACACAACACTGCCGCGCCGCCACACTTCGGCAATATCGGCCATGTTGAGCGAAAAGCGCTCGCCCTCGGCAACCAGAGGCGAATCCTTGCGGTGCATGACGTCAAAGCCTTCGGCAAAGGCCTGCATCATGCCGTATTCGATGCCGTTATGAACCATTTTGACAAAATGGCCTGAGCCCGCAGGTCCGCAATACAGGTAGCCCTGCTCGGCACGGGGGTCGAGCCCGTCGCGCTCACGACCGCGCGTGGGGGGAATATCTCCCTTGCCGGGAGCCAGAGCGGACAGGATGGGGTCGATGTAATCAGCCGCCTGCTTGTCGCCGCCGTACATCATGCAGTAGCCGCGTTCCAGACCCCACACCCCGCCGGATGTGCCGATATCCAGATAGTCTATGCCTTTCTCGGCCAGCACCTGAGCGCGGCGGATATCATCCTTGTAGTAGGTGTTGCCACCATCGATGATGATATCGCCCCGGCCCATCAGCCCGGCGAGGGACATTACGGTTTCTTCCGTGATTTCGCCTGCGGGCAGCATGGACCACACCACGCGGCGGGTGCCTTCTGCGCTGCCTTCGCCCAGCAGCGTTACCAGTTCCGCAAGGCTTGCGGCCGGGGTGGCCAGTGAGCCTTGCGCGCGGGCCACGGTTTTTTCCACCGCTGCCGCATCCCGGTCATGCACCACAACTTCATGTCCGTGGCGTGTCAGGCGGACGGCAATATTGCCCCCCATCCGGCCCAGTCCGACAATGCCGATCCGCATTTTTATTTCTCCGCTGCTATTGCCTGCAGGGCGTCATGCAGTGCTGTGGCCAGTGCCGCAAGTCCTTCATGCAGATCGCCATGGATATGCACCCGCAGGGCGCGGCGTTTGCGCTCTGCCAGAACATCAAAATCACCACGCGCCTGTGCGGCTTTGACCACGCCAAACGTGTAGCGCGTGCCGGGCACGGGCAGGTCGTGTGCATCATCCGCTGTGATCTGGAGGAACACCCCCGTATCCGGTCCGCCCTTATAGGCCTGCCCGGTGGAATGCAGGAAGCGCGGCCCGAACTGTGCGGTGGTGGCCACATTGCACACATCGCGCACATGCAGGCGGTTGTGCTGCATCCATTCCATGGTGTGGCGGTCCCGCACGATAAAGGCCAGCAGGGCGGCATAATCGCCTGCCTGTAGGCGCTTGAAATGCGTGCGCAGCAGGGCGGCGGCACTGTCTGGCGTGGTGCTGGTCAGGGCCTGTGTATTGGCCGGGTCTGCAAGGAAGGACAGAGCGCCAAAGCGGGCGAACGGTTCTTCAGGCGGGAGTGCGCCATTTTTTTCAAAGGCTTCCGTCAGCTTGCGGGTTTCGACCTTGTTGGATTCCACATCCGGCTGGTCGAACGGGTCTATGCCAAGGAAAGCGCCCGCAACGGCGGTGGCAATCTCCCAGCGGAAGAACTCCTGCGCAATCTGGCGGCGCTCATGCAGCGTAATGGTAATGACCGGCTGGCCGGCCTCTACCAGTGCCGCCACGGTTTCGTCCTGCTCGTGGCGGTGCGAGGGAGCCAGACGCAGGTACAGGAACAGCCTGTCCTTGCCGTAATGCTTCAGCCCGCCGGGGGTTTCGTTATCCAGCGGGATAATGCCGCGCCCCTGCTTGCCGGTCGATTCGGCCACGAGCTGTTCCAGCCATGCGCCAAAATCAGCAATTTCGGGGGTGGCGATCACGGTCAGCTTGTCGCGCCCGAGGTCGCGTGCGGCCAGCCCCAGAATGGCACCCAGACGCACGCCGGGATTGACGGCGGGCGGGGCCGAGGCATCGCACAGATGTGCGCCGCGCTGGGCATCGTGCAGGAACAGGCGCAGCGGCACGCCAATGGCTGCGGCAGGCACCAACCCGAAATTGGACAGGATGGAGTAGCGCCCGCCTATCTGCGGGTCGCCGGGGAAGATTTTCCAGAACCCTTCCGCCTGCGCCAGCGCCTCCAGCTTGGAGCCGGGGTCGGTAATGGCCACAAACTGCGCGCCTGCGGCCTCGCCCAGCGCCTTGCGCGCCAGATCAAGGAAGTAGGCCAGCATGATATTGGGCTCAAGCGTGGTGCCGGACTTGGAGGCCACGATAAACAGCGTGTGCGCCGGGTCGATCTGGCCCGCATAATGCGCGACCTGCTGGGGGTCGGTGCTGTCGAGCACGAACAGGTGGCCAAAGCCTTCATGCTTGCCAAAGGTCATGCCCAGTACTTCCGGCCCAAGGCTGGAACCGCCCATGCCCATCAGCAGCACATGCCTGAACCCGCGCGCTTTGACCTCGGACTGGAAGGCCTCAAGCTCTGCAAGGCCGTTCAGCCCGGCATCCACGGCACCCAGCCAGTTGAGCCAGCTTCCTTCGGGCCCGTTGGTCCATACGCTGGCGTCATGCGCCCACAGGCGGCGGATAGCCCCGCTGCGCCGCCATTCCTCCAGTCCTTTTTCCACCACGGCCTTGAGTTCGGGGGGCAGGGAGGTTTTCATATCCGTCAGGCTGTTGCCCATCAGGGCGATCTGCTTGGCGGCCACGGAGCCCAGCAGCGCGTCAAACGCCTCTTCAAAGGCGCTTACACCTTCATCCAGCAGGGTTGCTGTTACGCCATCCAGATCAAGGCCGAGCCTTTCGGCTTCCGCCATGACGTGGCGGGCCTGATCTACTCCCGCTGTCAGGGTTTCACGCGGGGTGCCGTGGTCGCGGAAGGCATCCATGGTGGCGGGGGGCAGGGTGTTGACCGTGTGCGGGCCGATCAGCGTTTCCACATACAGCACATCGCTGTAAGCGGGGTCCTTGGTGCCGGTGGAAGCCCAGAGCAGGCGCTGGGTCTGCGCGCCAGCGGCTTCCAGCGTTTTCCACCGTGGGGTCTGCATGATTTCCTGCCAGTAGCATAGGCCATCTTGGCATTGGCGATGGCGACCTGTCCGCGCAGGCTGTTCAGGGCCGTGGCGTCCTTGTCGCCCGCTTTCACGCGGCGGTCGATTGCGGCATCCAGCTTGGCGTCAATACGGCTGACAAAGAACGAGGCCACCGAGGCCACGCGCGACAGGTCGCCTCCGCGTGCGTGCAGCGCTTCCAGCCCGCTTAGCCATGCTTCCACCACATCGCGATACGCAGCGAGCGAGAAAATAAGCGTGACATTGACATTGATCCCGGCCGCGATGCTGCGCCGGATGGCGGGCACGCTCTGCGGTGTCGCGGGGATTTTTACCATCAGGTTGGCTTTGTCCACCGCAGCCCACAGGCGGGCGGCTTCCTCGGCCGTGGCGTCTTCATCACGCGCGAGATAGGGCGAAACCTCAAGGCTTACAAAGCCGTCGCGCCCGGCACTGGCGGTGTAGACAGGTTCCAGCACACGGGCGGCGGCCTGAATGTCGCTAATGGCAAGCTGTTCGTACAGGCCGCCCGGCGTGGGGGTGGTGTGGGCCAGCACGTCGCGCATCTGCGCATCGTATTCCGTGCCTTCGCCCATGGCTTTCTGGAAAATGGCGGGGTTGGAGGTCACGCCCCGGATATCGCCCGCCTGCACCAGACGCTCAAGCGAGCCATCCTGCACAAAACCGCGCCGGATAAAGTCCAGCCAGGGGGATTGCTGGAATGTCGCCAGACCCTGCAACGGGTTGGTGGCGGAAGTGGCGGAGGCTGTCATGCACCTGTCCTTGCTTGTCATCCGCTCCCGTGCGCCCGGCTGGCGTGCTGTCGGGCAGCCTGCCGGGGGGCGGGGTGGGCGTGGTCTTCTGTCCTGTGGCCATCCGGCATGGCTGTGATCCATGCCGGAATCCGTGCCGGGTTTTGTCAGCCCGCGTGGGTGAGCTGACGGCGGGCCGCCGCCAGTACGGCTTCAACCGTAAAGCCGAACTGCTCGGCCAGTTGCCCCGCCGGAGCCGAGGCACCAAAGCCACGCATGGCAATGATTTCGCCTTTGGCTCCCGCGTAGCGGTCCCAGCCGATGGGGGAGCCGGCTTCCACCACTACCCTTGCGGTTACGTCAGGCGGTAGCACCGTATCACGGTAGGATTGTGGCTGGGCCTCGAACAGTTCCCAGCTCGGCATGGACACCACGCGGGCGGCAATGCCTTCAGCCCGCAGGGTTTCATATGCACTGACAGCTAGACCAACCTCGCTGCCCGAGGCGATCAGGATAACGGCGGGCTGTGCCTCATGTCCACCCAGCACGTAGCCGCCCTGCGCCACGCCGCTGGCGGGGGCATAGTGCGCGCGGTCGAGCGTGGGCAGGTTCTGGCGGCTCAGTGCCAGAGCCACGGGGCCGTTATGGGTCGCGACAAAGCGCCAAGCTTCCACCACCTCGTTGGCGTCTGCCGGGCGCAGGGTGGTCAGCCCCGGTGTGGCGCGAAGCTGGACAAGCTGCTCCACCGGCTGATGTGTCGGCCCGTCTTCTCCCACGCCGATGGAGTCGTGCGTGAAAACATAGGTTACCGGCAGACCCATGAGGGCGGAAAGGCGGATGGGCGCCTTCATGTAGTCGGAAAAGATCAGGAAGCCCGCGGCGTAAGAGCGCAGGCCATACAGCGCCATGCCGTTGGCCATGGAGCCCATGGCGTGTTCACGCACGCCAAAATGGAAATTGCGCCCGCTATACTGCCCGCCCCACTGCGGTGGCTGGAAGCTGTCCTGCCCGCTCAGCAGCGTTTTGGTGGAGGGCGCGAGATCGGCCGAACCGCCCAGCAGCCAGTGCAGGCGGGTTGCCAGTGCGTTCAGTGTCTCGCCCGAGCTGGCGCGGCTGGCCGTGCCTTTGGCGCTGGCGGGGTAGGTGGGCAGGGCCTCATCCCAGCCGGAGGGCAGGGTTCTGGCAAAAATCGCATCAAGTTCCGCAGCTTCCGCCGGGTGGGCCGCACGGTAGGCTTCAAACAGCGCGTACCAGCGTGCCCGTTCGGCACCGCCGCGCGTGCCAAGGCCCGCCTGCAGGTGTTCCAGCACGCCATCGGGCACCAGAAACTGGCTGTCTTCGGGCCAGCCGAGCGCCTTTTTGGTTTCGCGCACTTCTTCCGCACCCAGCGGTTCGCCATGGGCAGAAGCTTTGCCCGCCTTGTGGGGTGCACCCCATGCAATGACGGAATGCGCGATGATCAGCGTGGGGCGGGCGGTTTCGGCGCGGGCCTGTGTCAGCAGTGTTTGCAGGGTGGCGGTGTCGTTTGCATCGGGCAGGTCCAGCACCTGCCAGCCATAGGCGGCAAAGCGCTCGGCCACGTTTTCCGTAAAGGCCACATCGGTCGAGCCTTCGATGGAAATCCGGTTTGAATCATAAATCCAGATCAGGTTGCCCAGCTTCAGGTGCCCCGCGAGCGAGGCTGCCTCGCTGGTCACGCCTTCCATCATGTCGCCATCGCCACACAGGGTGTAAACCGCGTGGTCGAACAGTTCGAAACCGGGGCGGTTATAGCGTGCGGCCAGCCATTTTTCGGCCATGGCCATGCCAGCGGAGGTGGCGCAGCCAGCCCCCAGCGGGCCTGTTGTGGTTTCAACACCCGTGGTGTGGCCGTATTCCGGGTGGCCGGGGGTTTTGGAGCCAAGCTGGCGGAACTGCTCAAGGTCGGCCACGCTCAGGGCGGGTTCAGCCGTGACCTTGCCATCCTTGACCTGCCGGATGCCCGCCAGATGGATCAGGGTATACAGGAGCATGGACGCATGGCCGATGGACAGCACAAAGCGGTCGCGGTTGGGCCATAGCGGGTCGGCGGGGTCGTAGCGCAGGACGTTCTGCCACAGCGTATAGGCCACCGGCGCCATGGACATGGCGGCACCGGGGTGCCCGGAATTGGCTTTCTGCACGGCGTCCATCACCAGCGTGCGCATGGTGTTGATGCACGTCGTATCCAGCGCGCCGTTGTGCGCGGCCCCTGAGGAAACACCTTCCGGCGCGCAAGCGGGGGAGGGGAGAGAAACGCGCATGACAGACCTGTCCTTCACCTGAGTTTCACCTTTGTGACGCCCATAAATAATAGGGGGTCTGCTGGCAGCCCCACAACATGCGGGGCACATTTCCATGGTTCCGGGTTTTTCGGCAAGTCATGAGCGCTGCTTTGATGTGCAAGAATTCTGCTACGCGGGGCATAATGTACGCGTGTATGGGCCTTGGCGGGGGCGTTTGCAGCCATGTTTGCCGTCTGGCTCCGTGCAGGATATGCTGTGCGATATGGATGGTTTTGCCGTCTGTCCTTCACTCATGTTTGCCGGAGATCAATGATGACGCAAGAGTCTGCCCGGACTCCGCACGGGTCCGACAGCACGGGCCAGGGCCAGAGCGGGGGCGCGCCTGATTTTACCCGCGCCCAGGTTGAAGCCCTGTTTCTTGATGCTGCGCGTGAAGGCGAGGCCGAACTGCTTGCCCGCTTTCTCGATGCGGGCATGCAGGCCAGTCTGCGCACGGACAAGGGCTACACGCCCCTGATTCTGGCGACTTATAACGGCCATCTTGAAGCCGCGCGCGTATTGCTCGCCCATGGCGCGGATGTGGACGCGCAGGACGAAAAGGGAGCAACGGCCCTTGCCGGGGTTGCCTTCAAGGGCGATCTGGCGCTCGCACGCCTGCTGCTGGAGGCTGGGGCGGGGGTTGATGTTGCCAATGCCGTGGGCCGTACGCCGCTGATGTTTGCGGTTATGTTCGGCCGCGAGGATATGGCGCGCCTGCTGCTGGCCGCTGGTGCCGACCCGTATCGCCGCGATGGCGAGGGCCTGAACGCCATCGAACTGGCCCGCAGGCAGGGTGGTGCCGCACTGGCGCAGGTGCTGGCTCAGGAGCCACAAAAGCCCTGAGGGCGCGTTTGCTTTCTTTTTTCTGACAGGACTGGCGCGGCGCAACAGGCGACCCCGCCAAAATGCCGTGTGTCGTTTTTTGCTGGATTGCGTCGGATATGAGCCGTTTCTGGAGCCCTCTCGTTCATCGCCTCACCCCTTACGTGCCGGGCGAGCAGCCTCGTATCGCCAATCTGATCAAGCTGAACACGAACGAACTGCCGTATGGCCCCTCGCCCCGTGCGCTGGCGGCCCTGCGTGAGGCGGCGGATGACACGCTGCGCCTCTACCCAGACCCCGAAGCACTGGCCCTGCGTACGGCGCTGGGCAGCGCGTGGGGCTGGACCCTTCGCATGTGTTTGTCGGCAACGGGTCGGATGAAGTGCTGGCCCATGCCTTTCAGGCGTTTTTCGGCCATGGCGAAGCGGTGCTGTTTGCCGATGTAACTTATAGTTTTTACAAGGTGTATTGCGGCCTCTACAGCTTGCCTTACCGTCTTGTGCCGCTTGATGGCGGCATGCGTGTGGGGGTGGATGACTATACCGGGCCATGCGGCGGTATCGTACTGGCCAACCCCAATGCACCCACCGGCATGGCGCTTGATCTGGCTGAAATCCGCCGCCTGCTGGAGCGCCACCCCGACAGGGTGGTGCTGGTGGATGAAGCCTATGTCGATTTCGGCGCGCAGAGTGCGGCCAGTCTGGTGCCTGACTATCCCAACCTTCTGGTGGTGCAGACTTTCTCCAAGTCGCGGGCGCTGGCGGGGCTGCGCGTCGGGTTTGCCTTTGGCCAGCCGGAGCTGATCGAAGGCCTGACCCGCATCAAGGACAGCTTTAACTCTTACCCGCTGGACCGTCTGGCGCAGGCCGGGGCGCAGGCATCGGTTGAGGATGAGGCGTGGCTGAAGCAGTGTGTCGAGCAGGTTATCGCCAGCCGGACGCAGTTGAGTGCCGGGCTTGAGGCTCTTGGGTTTGACGTCTTGCCGTCCTGTGCGAATTTTGTGTACACTCGCCACCCGAACCGCGAGGCAGTCGAACTGGCTGCCCGACTGAGGGAGAAAGCGATTATCGTCCGTCACCTTAAGGGTGAGCGCACCGAAGCGTGGCTTCGTATCACGGTCGGAACGGATGGGCAGTGCCAGGCACTGCTGGATGCGCTGCGGGAGATCCTGCACCGAAATTCATAAAACGGTCGCACTTCGTGCAACACCGTCGGTTTTTTCAGCCGGCGGCCTGTGCGGGTCTGCGGCTGTGCCGCCTATGCGTAAAAGGGCGGAGAATCCGGTATTTTTCAATAATCTGCCGTGCGGTACCCATGCGCGCGGCCTCTGTATGGAGGAAGAGAGAACGATGCGTGCGTTTCAAGGTCAGATGTCGGACAACCAGCCCATTCGTCGCTCACTGGCGGAAAAGCAGAAGCAGTTGCGTGAACTGAAGGAAACGCTTGTTTCCATGAAGTCTCACACCGCGCCTGCACTGCGTGAGAGCGTGCGCAAGCGCATTGCCCAGCTTGAAGCGGAACTGGCAGCCGCTCCCGCCCTGAAGGCCGGAGCCGAGAAAAACGCCGATACCCGTGGTGGTGCAGGCCGTGGCACGGGGGCCGCGGGCGAGAACCGCGGTGGTGCGCGTGG
>NZ_BAIN01000050.1 GCF_000613285.1 Acetobacter papayae JCM 25143
CGCGCAGGGCCGCCCCGCCCAGTGGGGGTAGTCGTGGTGGCAGAGGCGCGCGGTGCAGCAGGGTCGTTAGCGCGGTCAGCAGAATGGGGCTGTGCATGACACTGCCGCCATGGCTCCATGGCAGGGGGGCGGCCTCGCCTAGCTGATCGGTGGCGGCCTGTGCCTGTTCGGCCAGATGGTGGGCAGCATGGTGCAGCAGTGCCGTGGCTGTGGGGCTGCCTGCATCGGCCTGCTCACCTACGAACAGCGCTAGTTCCGCTATGGCGGAGCGGGGGTGCGCGCGTGTGCGCAGCCATTCACGCAGGGCATTGGCGGCATTGGCTCGTGTGGTGGTGGCATGGTGGGAGCCCGGTGCATGATCCGGCGCAGGCAGGCCCAGCCTGTGCAAGAGCGCATGGGCAAAAGCGGGGTCTGGCGCATGGGGGGTGTCGAGATAATGCGCGGCATGGCGCAGGGCTTTGCGGCCAAGCCAGTAACCTCCGCCCTCATCTCCCAGCAGCCAACCCCAGCCCCCTGCGCGGGCCGGTCGGCCATCCGCCCCACGGACCATGACGACAGAGCCCGTGCCCGCCAGAATAAAAATACCGGGCCCATCGGCAAACGCGCCGCGATGCGCGGTTTCCACATCGTTTTCCAGACATAGGGCAACATCCGGCCCCAGAGCCGCCCGTACGAGGTTGTCCTGCGCTGTGCAGGACGGGCGTTCGGCATCATACCCTGCCATGCCAAGACCAGCCGCCCGTAGGCTATGGTGTGGCAGGCGCTCTAGCAGTGTGCGCAGGCATTCTGCCCAGTCGGGACGGTCGAACGGGTTGCAGCCGAGGCCTTCCGCACGGGCGCTGACATGGCCTTCGCGGGTTATGATAACTGCGCGTGTATAGGTGCCGCCGCCATCCAGCGCCAGAATGGTGGGGTCTGCCCTGTTGGTGTGGCTGTCCTGTTTCATGCCTGCATGGGGCTTGTCTGGCCCAGCCGCTCCAGCGCCAGCCCCAGCCGCCCGTTGCACAAGGCCAGCAGGGTGCGGGCCTGAGCGGGTTGCAGGCCTGAATGACGGCCTTGCAGCAACAGCGCTGCCAGTTTGATGCTGCCTTCGGCCTGCTGGAGAGCGGCTTCGGCCTGAGGCTGCGTGCAGTCGGTCAGATGCTGGAGCATGCGGTGGGCGCGGCGCACCAGTTTGATGTTGGACAGGCGCATATCCACCATCTGGCCGCGCCATGTATGGCCCAGCCGCACCATCAGGCCGGTGGAAAACAGGTTGAGGGTGATTTTCTGGGCCGTGCCTGCCTTCATCCGGGTGGAACCGGCAATGACTTCCGACCCGGTCCATGTCAGAACCGGGCATTGCGCTTCAGCCAGCAGGCGGCTGTCCGGGCTACAGGCCATGCCGATGGTCAGGCTGCCGGCAGCGCGGGCATGGGCAATGGCGGCGCAGGTATAGGGTGTGCCCCCGCTGGCGGCGATACCGATAACGACATCATCAGGCGTGGGAGCATGGGCCTGCATGGCGCGGATGGCCTCGGCCTCGTCATCTTCCGCTCCTTCCACGGGGCTGAAAAGGGCGGCATCGCCCCCAGCCAGCAGCAGCACCAGCCGTGCGCGTGGCCAGCCATAGGTTGGGATTAGTTCCACCCCATCCTGCAATCCAAGGCGGCCGGATGTACCGGCCCCTATGTAGAAAAGACGCCCACCCCGTTCCAGCCGCGGCAGCGCCTCAGCCATGGCCGTTTCAAGGGCGGGCAGGGCCGCCCGCACGCTGGCGGCTGCATCAAGCTGGCTGTCCAGCAGGGCGGAAAGCAGTGTGGTGGTGGGCCATTGCTCCAGCCTGTCGTAACGGGGGTCCAGCATTTCCGTGCGGGCCGGGGCGGGAGGAGGGGCTTGCTCGGTCATGAAAAGGTCCTGTTCCGGCGGACGGTATGGCGCATGCGGCCTATAGCATGGCTTATCAGTGCTGCCACGCACAGCACGCCCATGCCCGGCGCGATCAGCCATGCAAAAGCCAGTGGCTGCCCGTGTGGGCGAAGGAGCAGCATGCCCAGCACGGAGGCAGGCAGGCTGAGACAGAAGGCGGGCACCAGATTGCGCGCACTGAGTTTAGGCAGCAGCATACCCGCCAGATAACTGCCCAGCATGGGGCCATATCCGCAGGCGGCAATGGACAGCCCGACAAGCACCGCTGCTTGCCCGGCATGGGCGAACAGGCTTGCGCACAGCACAAGGGCAATGGCCCATAATGCTGTAATGGCGCGCGCAAGGCGCAGGCGGGCCAGATCCGGGTTGGGTGTGCCGCACCAGTGTAGCAGTGGACGGCAGAGAGTAGAAAAATCCCCCATTACGGCGGCGGTCATGGCCGACAGGGTAGAGGAAAGCGAACCCATGGTGGCGGCCAGAATGGCCGCGAGCATAAGCCCCCGCAGGCCGGATGGCAGGTCTTGGGCAATATAGGCGGGAAAAATGGCATCGGTGCGGGTAAAACCAGCCTGCGCTGCCGATACGCCACCATGGTGCACCCAGAGCAGAACCCCCACCAGCGAAAGTAGGCTGAACAAGAGACCGGCACCAATGGCGCTGCCCATGAGGGCCAGCCGGGCATCGCGCAGGCTGCGGGCGGCCAGTACACGCTGCACCATAAGCTGATCCGTTCCGTGCGAGGCAAGGGAGAGCACCGCTCCGCCGCCAATGGCCGCCAGTGGCGTGAACGGGCTGGTAAAGGCGGGCGCATGGTGGGTAAACAGGCTGAAACGCCCCGCTTCATGCAGCATGTCGAGTGTACCGGGGGGAGCCGCATGCCATAGCAAGGCAGCGCAGGCGAGCGAGCCACCAAGATACACCGCAAACTGGATACTGTCTGACCAGACCACCGCGCGTAACCCGCCCTGAAGTGTGTAGGCGAGTGTCAGTATCATGATAGCGGCAAGGAGCACGGGAGCGGAAAGGGAGAAATGCAGGGCCGCTAATATGCCCGCCAGCGGTAGCATGCCCGCGAACAGGCGCACGGCTTCCGCCAGCAGGCGGGTGAGCAGAAACGTGCCCGAAGCCAGCCGTTGCAGCGTGTGGCCAAAGCGCTGGCCCAGCCAGTCATAGGCACTGAGCATGCGGCCTTGTTGATACAGCGGCAGAAATGCCCATGCCACAATACCCCGACCCAGCAGGTAGCCCAGCGCCAGCCCCACGAACACCATGCCGCTGCCATAGGCGATGCCCGGCACGCTGATCAGTGTCAGGGTGGATGTTTCCGTGGCCACAAGGGACAGGCATAGTGCCCACCATGGCAGGTCGCCATGCCCTTCCAGATAGGCATGGGCCGAGGCCTGCCTGCCCGCAAGGGCGAGGGCAAGGGCGGGCATGCCCGCCAGATAGGCCAGCAAGGTTAGCCAGTCCAGCGTAGTCATGGCGGTGGAAAAAGCGTGCGCAACACCATATCGTAAATGATAGGCGTGTTTGTCCGGGATCGGAACGGCCTTTATGCGAAATCCGGCGGAGGGCTGTTTTGGCCCTGTCCGCTTTGGCCCTGCCAGCGGGCCGGAACAGAGAAAAAGGAAGAGGCATATGCAGCACGATCAGAACGGATGTGGGCAGGCGGCCTGTGGTGCCCTCAGCCCCGAGCAGGAGCATATCCTGCGCGGACACGGCACCGAGTATCCGGGTTCAAGCCCGCTTAATCATGAAAAGCGCGATGGTGTTTACTGCTGTGCGGGCTGTGGCACGGCCTTGTTCAGTTCTGCCGCCAAATATGAAAGCGGAAGCGGCTGGCCTTCGTTCTGGCGACCCGAGCCCGAAGGCGTTGCCACGCAACGCGACACCAGCCACGGCATGGTGCGGACCGAGGTGCATTGCGCGCGGTGCGAAGGGCATCTGGGCCATGTTTTTCCCGATGGCCCGCCCCCCACGGGCGAGCGCTACTGCATTAACGGTCTGGCGCTGGTTTTCCGGCCTGCGGGAACATAAACGGCTTAAAGGGGAAAGAACCTGCGGTTACAGCTCGTGTCAGGTGGCGGGCAGGCCGTGGCGACCGCCTACGGCACGCAGGAAAAAAGCCCATGCGCGGTCGAAAAAAACCTCGCGCTCCGCTTTGCTCTTGAGCGGGTCTAGCCCGAACAGGCTGTCTTCCAGCGGCCAGCCGGTAATCAGCCTGTCAGCAGGCGGGCGGCGGTATCGTCCGCATTGCCGGGCTCGATTTGGCCCTTGCTTTCCGCGGCCTTGAGCAGGCGTACAATCGCATTGTGGAAAGGCTGGCCAATGGCTTCCACCGCCTGCCGCAGCAGCGAGGGGTGGCGGTGCCCGTCGGCAATAAGAATACGGTAGGTGCCCAGTGAATCCGGCCGCAGGGTCAGGTCCAGCAGCAGGGTGCAGATGTGGCGCAGTTCCTCAAGCGGGTCTTTCAGCGGGGTGGCGGCCATGGCTTGCAGCACGGTGCCTGTCAGGTCTGAAATAACCGCGATAAACAGCGCTTCCTTGGAAGGATACCGGCGGTAGATGGTCTGCTTGCTGGCCGAGGCCTTGCGCGCAATCTGGTCTATGGAAGTGCCCGCATAACCATGCTGCACGAACAGGCCCGCGGCGATTTCCAGCAGATACTGATCCAGCTCTTCCGTATCATGGGCCGTAGGGCGCCCGCACCGGCGCTTGCGGCCTTTCATGCAGGGGTTGAGCATATCCAGCAGGCGGGTTGGGCGCTTGGTTGCATCCGTATCGCAGGAGGAAGAAGGCGGGCGGGACTCGGACACTGATCTGTTCGTTCTGTTCTTGCCTGCACACGCAGGCATGCGGTGCTTTCTTGCTTGTTCCGGGGGTGGCTTAGGCCATTGTCGGGTGTTTGTAGTCCGTCCGGTGAACAGGTTGCAAGCAAAGGATATCGACCGCCCGGCAGCCGGGGCGGTTGAACTGGTAGTCTTACTTTGAAGAGACGGACAGGCATGCGCCAGCCATGAAAACGGCTTTCAGGACCGCTTATTGGGCTGGCGCCGGACTGTATCAGTCGTTTTTGCCAAAGGCCGGGCGGGTACTTTCAAACAGGAACCACGTCCTGCGTTCGCCTTCGTCAATCCAGTTTTCAATCAGGCTGGCGGTGGCGACATCATGCGCATCGTCACACAGGTCGTGCACGGCGCGCAGGCGGCGGACAAGGGTCTGGTTGTCTTCACGCAGTTCGGCCAGCATGTCTTCGGGCGTGACATATTCGACATCGTTATCGGCAATAACTGTCTTGCGGCTGATTTCGCCTACCGAATGCAGGGTTGTGCCGCCAACCTTTCTGGCGCGTTCGGCCAGCGGGTCGGTCATGGCGAACAGTTCCTGACTCTGCTCGTCCAGCAGCAGGTGGTAGTCGCGGAAATGGCGACCGCTCATATGCCAGTGGAAATTCTTGGTCTTGATATACAGGGCAAAGACATCGGCCAGAACGTCCGCCAGCCCGGCTGTCACGGCCTGAAGTTTTTTGGCATCCAGATCGCTGGGCGTGCCCAGATATTCCCGGACATGGGCTTGCGAGGCTGTCGTCTTGGTCATGGTTTCGGCCTTTTTCCGTTAATAACCATCGCGCAGTCAGGCTTGCTTCAAAGCGGCTGACTGCCTGTTGATTACGTGGCGGCTATGGCTCGGCATGCAAGGGAGCCGCCCGGATATGAAGGAAAAAAATACTTCATCGCACGGAAACGTGAAAACGATGACAACCTTGTGACAGGTTCTTGCCAGAGCTTAATGCCCGCTGGATGCGGGGCTTTCGTATTCCTCTTTCAGCGGGCGGCTGAGCAGTAGGGCCTGCGCGTGCGAAAGGGTCAGTTGCCCGGACAGAAAGGCCGCAATGCACTGGGTAATGGGTGCGTCCACACCGGCCTGTGCCGCCAGTGTCACAAGGGCATCCGCCGTGGTGACGCCTTCTGCCACGCCGGGCAGGCTGGCCAGAGCATCGGTGGTGGATGCGCCCCCGCCAAGGGCCAGCCCCATGCGGTAATTGCGCGACTGATCACCCGTGCAGGTCAGAAGCAGGTCGCCCAGCCCGGCCAGCCCCGCCAGCGTGGCCGCCTGTCCGCCCAGCGCGCAGGCTAGGCGTGTAATTTCAGCCAGGCCGCGTGTAATCAGTGCTGCGCGGGCATTTTCTCCCAGACCGGCACCAATGCAGATCCCTGCCGCAACGGCGATGACATTTTTAGCGGCTCCCCCCAATTGCACGCCCATGCAGTCCTGACTGGCGTAGAGGCGGAAAAGCGGGGTGGCCAGTTTATCTGTCAGGCTGCGGGCCAGACTGATATGCGGTGCGGCAATGACAGCGGCAGCCGGCAGCCCTGCGGCAATTTCGCGTGCGAAGTTGGGGCCTGAGAGCACAGCACCGGGAACATCAGGCCGTTCGCGCGCCAGAATATCCAGCGGAAAAGCAAGAGTTTGCTGCTCTATGCCCTTGCAGCACAGAATGGCCGGTGTTCCGGCGGGCAGCAGAGGCATGATGCTGGAGAGAGACTGTGTCGGTATGGCCACCAGCACGGCTTCAAACGCTGTATCGGGCAGCGTGGATGAGACCTGCACGGAGCCGGGTAGCGGAAAGTCTGGCAGGCGGGGCATGGCCCCTGATGGCAGGGTACGGTCTGAACGGGCCCACAGGTGAACCTGTGCGCCGGTGCGGGCTACATGCAGGGCCAGTGCGGTGCCCCACGCACCAGCACCCATGACAAGAAAGGGTTTGTTCATGTTTCGAGCCGTGCCAGAAGCCCCGCTGTTGCGCAAGGCCGCTGAGCGGGCCGGACTGTCTGTTGTGCTCAGGCGGACAGGGCGATTTCTGCGTTGGAGGCCACGGCCTGCCGGGCTGCGGCTTCATGGGCGAGTTGGTGCTTCTTGCGGGCTTCGCGCAGTAGGCACACCACACCCTGCACGCAGTTACCGCACTGTGCCCGGCACCCGCGTGCAGCATAGACCTCGCGCGGATGGGTTGCGCCACCAGCGACTGCCGTTTCCACATCAACATGGGTAAGTCGGTTACACGAACAGACAACCATAGATCACAGCCCTGAGTCGTTGCGTCCTGAAGCAACAATAACAACAAATGATAATTAGTCGCAATAGTTTTGTGTAGCCGCCCGCGCGGGTGGGTTTTGGCCAGCTTTTGGTGGTGTGGCAGGCTCTGAGTGGGGCCGATTCTACCCGCAGGCCGCTGTCAGGGGATAACGATCGTGCTTCCAGCCTTGACCCTGTCCAGAGCGATCAGGGAACGATAACTTGCAACCGAGTCATTCTGAGCAAAAAGGCGGCGGGTGATTTCTTCATAAGTGCTCATGTCCGGCGCAATCACAATCAGGATAAAGCTGATACCGCCTGTAACATAGTAACATTGCTGCACCTCCGGGGCGCTGTGAAACAGCTTTTTCGCGTTATCGACCGTTTCGATCCGCTCATCCTTCAGGCGTATTTCAACAATGGCGGTAATGCTCATACGTACGGCCTGTACGTTCACAACAGCCGTATTGCTGGCAATAACCCCGGCATTTTCCATGGCGGCAATCCGCCTTTGCACGGCTGCGGCGGAAAGATTGACCCGCTCGGCAATCTGCCGCTGGGGCGTTTTGTTGTCTTTCTGGAGAATGCGCAGAATAGCCCTGTCGAAATCATCCAGCGCACGCGGGGTGGATTTTTTGCTCATATGCGAGTTTTTGTTGCATTAAGGCGACCAATCAAGAGCACAAAAATCACTTTCCCGATGATATGTCTCTGCGCAAGGAGACACATGGCGTGACCATCATGGCAGATAATAAACAGGTAGATACAGCACAGACCATGTCTTTGGGTATGCTGTGCGGTGCAGGGGCGGGCGCTTTATGGGGCTGGTTTTTCTGGCGCCGGAACTGGCGCGTCCGTTCACCCCCATGCAGGTGGCGATAGGGCGTTATCTGGCCTATGGCATCCTGTCCGCCATCATGATTGCGCCGCGTTGGAAAACCCTTCGGCACAGTATAAAGAAAAAGGATTGGGAGGCGCTTTTCTGGCTCTCCCTGTGCGGCAATATTTTCTATTATATCCTGCTGTCCATGGCCGTGCAGAAAGGCGGCATTGCGCTCGCCTCGCTGGTTATCGGGTTTTTACCCGTTACGGTCACGATTATCGGTAGCCGGGATAAAGGGGCTGTATCGTTTTATGCGCTGCTGCCATCGCTCTTGTTCTGCACGGCTGGGGCGAGTTGTATTGCATGGCAGGCCCTTGCGGCATCTGGTGCTGGCAGCCATTCTGTAAGCGGTTTTTTCTGCGCGGTTGTCGCGTTGGTGTTGTGGACAGCCTATGCGGTGGGCAATAGCCGCTGCCTTGTGCGCCTGAATTCGCTTTCCGTTCATGACTGGAACCTGCTTACAGGCATTGTCACGGGTGCGCAGGCTGTGGTGTTGAGCCCTGTCGCCCTTTTGAGCGGGCCTTTCACTTATGGTGCGGATCAGTGGGGACGGTTTGTTGCCGTGTCCTGTGGGGTAGCCATTGTTGCATCCATTTTTGGCAATGCCCTGTGGAACCGGATGAGCCGTCTGGTGCCTTTGACCATGACCGGACAGATGATCCTGTTCGAAACCTTTTTTGCCCTGATTTACGGTTTTCTGTGGGAAAGCCGCTGGCCCCGCCCGCTTGAGGTCGCGGCCTTCGTGTGCATTACCCTGAGTGTGCTGACATGCGTTTCAGTGCACCAGAAACATGCCGCCAGAGGGCGTAGGGCGGTTAATGCTCTGATGGAAAATGGAGTGTAAGGTGATGTCTGTACTGTCTTTCGATGATTTCACAAAAGTGGATATCCGCGCAGGCACGATTATTGATGTGCAGCCTTTCCCAGAAGCCCGCAAACCGGCATGGAAACTTACCATTGATCTGGGGCCGGAAATCGGAACAAAACGCTCAAGCGCCCAGATTACAGAATTGTACAGCGCAGATGACCTGATCGGCCGACAGGTGGCCTGTGTTGTCAATCTTTCACCGCGCCAGATTGGCCCGTTTATCTCGGAAGTTTTAACGCTCGGTTTTTCAGATACAGACAGAAATGTTGTTCTGATCACTCCCGAACGGAGCGTGCCAAACGGTAGCCGCCTGTTTTAACCAGAACAGTTTTCTAGCGCCCGAGGAAACAGGCAAGCGAGACTGTCTGAAACAGGCAGAGCAACTGATTTTCTGAGGGTATAAAAACCGGTTCAGGCGGCTGGTGGAGCTGAGGGGAATCGAACCCCTGACCTCCTCATTGCGAACGAGGCGCTCTCCCAACTGAGCTACAGCCCCGCCTGTCTTTTCGGTGAGGTCGTGTATAGGGCTTACCAATTTTCTGTCAAGCTGTATTATATACCACTATACCCGAAGGACGGCATGCCGTGCCATGGCGGAAGGATCAGGTTCTATCGTGTTTGTATTGTTTGTGATTTTGACGCGCGTGCTGGAAATCTACTGCTGGATTCTGCTTGTATCCTGCATCTTCGTGAACCTGTACGCTTTTGGTATTCTGGACAGCCGTAACCAGATCGTCTGGAAAATCGGTGTTTTTCTTGAGCGCCTGACCGAGCCGGTTCTCGCGCCCGTACGTCGGGTTTTGCCGACACCCGGCGGCATAGATTTCAGTCCCATGGTGGTGCTGCTGCTTATTCAGTACGTGTTGCAGCCAACACTGGTCAAACTGCTTTACCTGTCGATGGAGAATGGCGGCTGAACAGCAATGGGGCCACCAGTTATGTTGACTGCCATGGCTGGTTACTGGCTATGGCAATAAAAAACGCCGAACCTTCCATGCGGGAAGTTCGGCGTTTTTTGTATTCGTGCCTTTAATTAAGGCCGCCCAACTGATTCCTGCCTTCCTTTGAATAAGGCGGCAGGAGCCGTTTTTTAGTGATGGGCCGGGGCCGGGCTGTTGTCTTTTTCAATATGCATGAGGGTGTAGCCGCTCATGATGATAACCGGCACGAGGAAGGCCACGACTGTCGCGCTCAGCGACGACGTGCTCATGCCCAGGAAAAAAGCGATCAGGTCAAAGCCCAGCAGCGCCACGCACACAAACATGCCCATCTCTTGAAAACCCTCTTGTTCGGGCGAGACGCCCTGACCATTTTCTCACCAGCATCCTTGTCTGCCAAGGGGCTGCGGGGCCAGATCCCACCACAATCGTTCACAAACCAAACAGCCGTTACACTACTCCTTTAGCTTTTGTGGTCAAGCGGCGCAGCGCATGGCCCCCCGGCTTTTTCCGAAGAGGTAGCGGGAGAGGAGGCGCTGCCATTTGCAGGCTTTGCGGTGGCTGAAGTGGACGGGCAGGTGTTGTCCGGTGCCGCTCCGGGGTTTGTCGGGTCTATCGCGGCAGCCTGATTGCTGTTTTCCACGGAGCCAGCCACAGGTGCCGTTGTGCCAGATTGGGCCGCGGAGGCCGCAATGGGTGCCGAGGGTGCTGTTGGGGTAGTAGTCGCTGCATCCGAGGTCATTTTGGTTACGGTCTCGGGCTGCTCCTTGGTGCTGCTGGCGCTGCCCGTTGCAGGACTCGTCACGGCTACAATGGGCGGCAATGGTGCTGGATTTGAGGGTGTAGCCGTAGTCGTGGGGACATCGGAGGCCATGCTGGCTGGCGCATCAAGTGGTTCTGAAGACGGGGGTGGCAGCGGGGCAGATGTGTCCTGTGGCGCCGAAGCGTTGGTGTAATGGACGGCGGGCTCGACAGTCTTGGCGCCGGGCGTGGGCAGACTCGGAGCGTGGAAGGCTGAAACCGGACCGAAAATCGGGTTGTTGCTGACAGAATGGGCCGATGCGGGGGGAGTGGTCAGGCAGCCTTTGACCAATGTCGCGCAAACACCATCCGAGCCGATCATGCGGTCATTGTCGCCGCTATAGTGCATGTCACTGACACGCCCATCAACGATACGGATCGAGGCAATGCAGGTCTTGCCCGCACCACCCATGGAGGTCTGCGCCAGATTGACCACCGTTTGCAGCGGGAACAGGTTGAGTCGTTGGTGGAGGGCACATTGATGGAGCGTGTGTACTGAAAGATCTGCACATGATCATCCAGCCGGGCGGTCTTGTCCGGTATGCCCGCACAGGCCTGAAGGTCTTCGCTGGTCATGCCAATAACCTCAAGCTGGCCTTTATGGGCTCGCCGTGAATCGTTGTAACCGCATGCGGCCAGAGCAGGCAGGGCCAACAGGGTAGCGTAACGCCGCAAACGGCGACCATGGTCACAGCAGAGCAGGGGAGTGCGGAGCGGGTTGTGACCGGTGCGGGGGGCGTTTTGCTTCATGCGTCCTCGACAGGGCAGGGGCAGGCTTACGTGGGGCGCGGCGTGGCGAAAATCTGCCATGGCCGGGCTTGTGCCGGGAGCGGATGTGCATACCGCTGTTTGGGTGAGTTGTCATGAGGGGGTTTTTATGCCCTGCTCTGCACCGGACAGCGCTCCCCGTCAGGCCCGTGCAACCTGCGGGCCGGAAGGGGGCTGGTGTCTCGCCGGTTGAGGAGGGTGGGCTGCCCCCAGTCTGCCTGCCGGTGCGGTCTTCTGATGAAACCCGACAGGAATGAGAACATGATCTATCGTAAGGTGGCTGTGGTGGCCGCCGTTATGCTGTCTTCGGCTCTTGCCGTGGGTGCCCATGCCGAACCCGGCGGGTGTCTTAAATATGGAGCCGCCGGGGCTGTTGGCGGGCATCTGGCGGACCACCATAGCGTGCTGGGGGCGACGGCGGGCTGCGTGGTGGGCATGTACAAGCGGCATGAATACCGTAAGGAAGCCCGGATGAAAGCGCATCTGTATGATCAGGAGCATCCGGGTGCCAAAGGTTCGTATGAACAGAAAGCCACGGCTTATGATGTGGAACACTCCACCACACCCGGCGCCATGACACCGTCTGAGCCGCCTCATCCTGCTCAGCCGCCAGCTCCCGCAGCAGCTCCTGCCCCGGCGGAACATCTGTAAGAACTCCTCGGGCTGGTACGGCTGGCAGGTTCAGCCGTTCTGGTTCTCGGCGTTGGCCTGCATGCTGCGCAGCACATAGCCTGTGGCAACTTCCAGAACATGGCTGAACGCCTTGTGGAGTTCGGCCATGTCCAGCAGCCCATAGCGGTGCAGGGTGTGAATGATAAAAGCCAGACCGTTAAGGTCTGGCTTTTTGCGTAGCCAGTCAGTTTGGTTCAGTCGTCGGGCGTTGAACCGGCATATGGTCAGCAGAATGACATCCAGCGCGATATGCCCGCCCAGAACACGCCCTAGCGGGGTCTGGTCCGCATAAAGAGACGGGATGATGGAATGGATTTTCCAGTTCTGGATGCGGGGTGCGTAATGCACTGAATAATAGAGATATTCTGAAAAATTGATGCGGTCTGGAGCCCCAAGATCATGCACCGCAGTGTCAAGCAGGGTCTTGCACAGCCGGGATGCCGTTTCGAACGACAGGGCATGTTCGTGAAGCCGAAACAAGCGGGCAGAAAATTGCAGCAGTGCTGGAACCCGCAGTTGCGCTGTCGTCAGGCAGAGCGAAGTCGTGGCCAGAAGTTCATTTTCCTGCATGCCGCGCAGCAGAAGGTGGAAACTGTGCCTTCCGTCTTCCATCAGCATGGAAAGTTCCTGACGGAAGACTTCTGCTTGTTGCGGGCACAGACTGCTGGGGTGTGAATGGGTCATGATGCGTGTCATGGAATGTGAATGACATGAACAAGGGAGAGGTTTTCCTGAAATTTTTCATGGTTTTCAGGCAGGTCGATCGGAAAGGAAAATAATGTGCCGATGTATGATCGCACGCCTGCGTGCGGGGGCTCTTAAAACCTAATGCCCAGAACTTTATGAATAAAGTGTTGAGATTTATATTTTTTTCACATTGTCATAATGGTTCGCCCTGATCAGGCGACCCGCGCAGTCTGTTTCAGGGGGCGGGTTATTCCAGCCCCTCACGCATGGCGTTCTGATGGCGGATGTTCTCTTCCTGCCGCTGGCGTTTGCGTGCACGCTCTTCCTCCATATTGGCGCCAGATGCGTATCTCCACGGGCCGCGGCCAGTCGGGTCTGGTGTTCGCGCTCGGCATGGCGGGCATGGCGCTTTGCGTCCCATTGGCCATGGCAGGTTGGGCAGCTCACACCCGCTTCATAGAGGGGGGATGCTTTGTCTTGGGGGGAAAGCGGGGCGCGGCATGCGTGACACAGTTCCATTGCGCCCGGTGTCAGGCCGTGGCCTACTGTCACGCGCTGGTCGAACACGAAGCATTCGCCCTGCCACAGGCTGTCCTGCTCGGGAACTGTCTCCAGATATTTCAGAATGCCACCCTGCAGGTGGTAGACTTCGTCAAAGCCTTCGGTCTTGACGAAGGCCGTAGCTTTTTCACAGCGTATGCCGCCGGTGCAGAACATGGCCAGCCGGGGTTTGCGGCCCTCTTTCGTGAATGTATCGCGGTTCTTGCGGAACCATTCGGGAAATTCGCGGAATGTTTTGGTGCGCGGATCAGTCGCGCCCCGGAACGTGCCGACAGCCACTTCGTAATCATTGCGCGTGTCGATCAGAATGGTGTCGGGGTCTTCCAGCAGGGCGTTCCATTCCGCCGGGTCGACATAGGTGCCGACCGTCTTGTTGGGGTCCATATCCGCAACCCCCATGGTGACGATTTCCTTTTTGAGCCGGACTTTCATCCGCAGGAAGGGCATGGAAGGTGCTCGGGAAAACTTGACCTCAATCGCCGCGCAGCCGGGCAGGGTACGGATATACGCCACAACGGCCTCAATCCCGGCATCGCTTCCGGCAATGGTGCCGTTGATCCCTTCATGCGCCAGCAGCAGAATGCCCTTCACGCCCTGTTCGGTGCAGGTGTGTAGCAGGGCATCGCGGATTTCCGGCAGGTTTTCAAACGCAGTAAACCGGTAAAGCGCCGCCACGCGGTAGGGCAGGGTGTTGTCATCCTGTGCCGGAGAAAAAGCCGGGGTGGTGCTGGCGGTCGTCATGGCGGTGTCCTTGCGGTTGCGCGGCTTTGTGCCGGATGAACCGGCGGAGGGCGTAAATGGGGCAGCCCCTTTGCATTGGCGTCGGTTTAGCGGGGCGGAGTGGGGGGCGGCAAGCGCTTTCCTGTGCCTAGCCCATGCCGGACATGGGATCGTGGCATCCGGTTGAGGAAACGGACAAAAAGGCAGGCCTGTGTTAAACCCTGCCGGTCAGTTCAGGGCTACCTCTTCACGCCAGACGTGGTCCGCAAGGGTGTTGCTCCTGATAAGCAGGAAAGGAAAGTCCGGCCGATGAAGCCTGAGCAGAAAACCGGTATTCTTGCCGTCATCAACAGGCTGAATGACGGCGTGGCCGTGCGGATGACCTGGATATTCGGCAGTATCTGGTGCGTTTATGCTTTTCTGGTTTTTTCGCTGGTGCCTGCCTTATGCCGCAGTGGCAGGAGACGCTGCTTTATATCAGCAACTGTATCCAGCTTGTGGCGCTGCCTGCGCTTATGGTGGGTAGCGCCCTGCTGAACAAGGCACAGGACGACCGGGCGATGGAGGATCACCGCGCGCTGGTGGAAATCCTTAGCGATGTGCGTGAGGAACTGGCGGATCTGAAACTGCGCACGGCTGGCATTGCGCGCGATACGTCCGAAGCCCTGCAACGCCCGACGCTGACGGATGTGTCCATTTCCGACCAGACATTCGTCAATATGGGCGACAAGCCGGAGTCTGACAGTCCCTGAAAGCGTTACCCGTCATGGCTGATGGCGCAGTGCAAGGGGTTGTGCGTGCTGGAATGGAGTCGGTTTTGAGCGGTTGTGGATGAGTTATACCGCGCCCGAATCGTAGCTGCGCTGCAAGGTCAAGGGGTTTCTGGCACGTAGAAGCAAAAAAACCGCAAAAACCTTGGAAAACGGCGATTTTTTTAATCGGTCGTTCAAAGGGATATCCACAGATTCTCGGGGCGGATTACGGGAAAACCCTGTGGATAGTTTTGTGGAAGGGAGAGGAAGCCGAGCTTTTTTCCGGCTTTCTGCATTTGTTCCTGTTACCGTTTTGTGTCACTTGCGGCCCGTTCATGGCGCGGGCGATGTCGGGTCGCCACGCGCCAGGTCATCTGTTCCCTAAAGGGTGTCAGACGTTTTCGGGCACCTTGCTGGCAACGCACAGCTTGTTACCATCGGGGTCGCGCAGATAAGCGAGATACATGGGGCCTACCGGCGTCTGGCGGATGCCGGGCGGGTTTTCAATGGCGGTACCGCCGTTTTCCAGACCCGCCTTGTGCCAGGCTGCCGCATGCGCGGGTGAAGGCGCTGCAATGCTGATGGTGCCGCCATTGGCCGGGGTGGCGGGCTTGCCATCCAGCGGCTTGGTGACCAGAAAGCGCGCGCCGTGATGAGAGTAGCTCAGCCGCCCACTGGCGTTGATTTCAGAGGGGGGGATGTCCAGGGCCTGAAATGTGGCGTTGTAGAATTTCTGCGAGCGCGCAATGTCGTTGCTGCCCACCATGATATGCGTGAACATGGTCTGTCCTTCTGTCGTGGTCTGACAGGGCCAAACTAGAACTCCGCGCGGCTATGGCCAAGCCCTGCCCCCGGTCTTGCGTAAAATCGTGGGCAGGTGTGTGGGGTCAGTTCATTCCCGCTATTCTGGCGAAGTGGCGCTGGCGCTTGAAGAACAGTTTTTTTGCCACCACGAACAGCGAGCGCTCAAGCAGGCCATGCGGTTTGAGCCCGACAATCTTGCACACCATGCCGGTAACACGGCGCAGGTGGCGCGGCTGATAGTTTTTCATGGTGCGCGCCATATAGGCGGCAATGCAGCGTTGGTGGTCATAGGGCAGTGAAGGGGGTTCGTTGGTGGTGTAGTAGGCAGAGGCGAGTTCATCATCCTCGCTTTCCGTCACCCGCCCCAGTGCAATGCGGATGCGTTTGAGCAAGCCTATGTTTTCGCGCTGCAGGTAGCGGTGCATATGGTCGTAAAACAGCTTGAAATGCCGGAATTCATCCGCCGCGATCTGCTTGCACAGAGCCTTGAGCACAGGTTCCTGCGTTGAGTCGGCCAGAGCGGAATAGAAGGACGAAGTGCCGGTTTCCACCATACAGCGCGCGATCAGTTCTCCAGTGCGCGAGCCACGAACGGATTCGTGCACATCAAGCGGAATCTGGTAGAAATCGCGGTAACGGCGGAAGGCGGCTTGATAGTCCCATGAGGGGTCGGCCAGCATGGCCCAGCGGCCAAGGGCATCGCCATGCTGGATTTCCTCCAGCGCCCACAGATCGGCCGCGGTGCGGAAGTCCGGATCATCCTGAAAGACGTTGTTGAGGTAGTGCGCGTAATCCACGCTGTTGCGTTCCACAACCGAGGCCGCCTTGATGGCGGGCACAAGCTGCGGATCCACTTTCGTGATATCGAACTCATCCCACGGGAGCTGGTCGATTTGCCAGTGTTTCATGTATCGAACCTCCTCCTGCGCCCGTGGCAGTGTCTGCATGTCTTTCTGGCCCGGCCAGAATACGGCCACTTGGGCAAGGTGGAGGCGGTTTGCCGCCTTGCGCCACGTTGCCCACGGGGGCTGGCTGGGGGTTTTAGACCATCCTTCCTATGGGCGGAATGATGGAAAACAAAAAAATACGACCTCGTCTCCTGTCAATACTCACCACAGCGTGACTGCCACAAGGCTGACGCACCCCACCGGCCTGCCCCGCAGGAGCCTGTTTAACATGCCATGGGCGGTGAGGTTCCGCAGTCAGGCAACCCGGTGTCGATAAGGCGGTGTTTCCACCGGGCTGCCGTTTTGTTTTTCAGGCATCCTGCTCGCAGGGGGGAGCGGGTAGTTCGTCACCCGGCTGGGCGGGGGCAGCGGGCGGGGTTTGCGCTTTTCATCCAGTGCGACAAAAATGAACTCGCCTTCCGTCACCTTGGAGGTGATGTGCGTATGCCGCGCCCTGCGCCATGTCTCGACATGGATATGCAGCGATGTACGGCCCGTGCGGGTAATGTCGGTGTAAATGCTGACTTCATCCCCCACAACGACAGGTTCAAGAAAAACGAGGCTGTTGATCGCAACCGTGGCGCAGCGTCCATTGGCCCTGAAAGCCGCCGTGGTGCCTGCTGCAAGGTCCATCTGCGACATGATCCAGCCGCCGAACACATCTCCCGCCGGATTGGTGTCGGTGGGCATGGCCACGACCCGGATTGTGGGGATGCCTGTAGGCAGAACGGGTTCAGAAGACGGACACATACGCGAAACTCCTTGTAATGACCCCTCAGGCCCGCAGGCTCAGGGCAGTGGTGTCCTTAACGTATCAGCACCTTTTAGTTGCGGATAAGGATATAGTTTATCGTTACGTCAAAGTTGATGTAGTTGTCTTTCATATCCGGCGGTACCGGGGGCAGTTGCGCCCCATGGAACATGCGACAGTCGCGGCATCAAGTTCGGTCACGCCGGACGAGCTGGTTTCGAACACCTTGAAGACATTCCCCTGCCTGTCCAGCACGACATGCACAGCTGTTGTGCCGGAATTGCCGTTTTGGGCGGCTTCTGGCGGGTAATACAGGTGGCGTTGAATCCAGGCATCGATTTCCGCCGCGTAATCGCTGCTGACACCATGAACCGATGTGCGCGACGAGTAATGGGCGTTCAGTGCGCCGTTTTCCACCATCGGGCCGATAGACAGGTCAAGCGGGGCACCACTGCCCCCGCTACGCCCGCGCCGGGCCCTGCGCGGAGCAGGAGCCTGATCGAAGGACGTGTCCATGGGGTAATCCAGCGGCGAGGGCGTGTGGTGGCTGGGT
>NZ_BAIN01000049.1 GCF_000613285.1 Acetobacter papayae JCM 25143
CACCCGGCATGCAGCCGACACCTGGAACCGCCCAGCCGGCACCGGCTCCGTCCTCAGCGCCTGCTGCCCCGCCGTCTGCGGTCTCTCCGCAGGCGCCGCTGCCGCCTCCTGTTCCGTTTTCCTCTGGTGATCAGGGGCGGAGTGGCAGTGCGGAGCCGAAAATAGGCGATACATACTGATATGCGCCCGGCCCTGATGCCCACCGGTTCAGGTTGGTATCAGGGCGGCTGATGCAGTCACTGTGTGTGGATACGAAAAACAGGCCACTAAAGAGGTGTTTCATGCTCGGTTTCCGTGGGGCGCAGAGTGCCCGTTTTCCTATCCCGCCGCTGTCTCAGGCTGCGTTTTTGCTGAATTTTGACGGCACGCTGGTCGAGGATACAGCCCCCGGAGACCCCGTAGTGCTGCCGCCCGGCCTTGTTGACATGCTGCGCCGCCTGCGCGCTGCCTGTGGCGATGCGCTGGCCATTGTCTCATCCCGCACGGTTGAGCAGCTTGATGAATTTCTAGGCGATGTGCCTTTCGCCGTAGGGGGAGAAGGCGGCATTGCCCTGCGCCACAGGCCGGGCGGGCCGATCGAACGCACGGCCCTGCCCGAACTGCCAAAGGTCTGGCTTGTGCAGGCGCGTGACCTTGTAGGCACGCTGCCCGGTGTCAGGCTTGAACATACAGAGGGCGGGTTTATCCTGCATTACCGTGCAGCGCCTGAAGCCGCCCAGACCCTGCATGCCGCAGCGGCGGCATGGGCCAGGGAATCGGCCGGGGCTTATCTGCTGGTGGCCGGGCGCATGGCGTGGGAAATCCGCCCTGCCGGGGTAGACAAGGGTTATGCGGTTTCGTTGCTGATGCAGCGTCCGCCCTTTCTGGGCCGCAAGCCGGTGGTTATTGGCAATGATACATCAGACGAAAGTGCCATGGCTGTGGCCAAGGCTGCTGGTGGGGCAGGCTTTCGTATTCCGGTCGATTTCCCGACCCCCGCCGTGCTGCGTACATGGCTGGCGGGGCTTACCGCCTAGGGCGGAAGGCGCGCGATAGGCCGTAAAAAATCCTGATACGGGGGCCAGTTGCAAGGTAGGAGGGCGGGCGCAGGATGCAGGCCATGACCACACAGGGTAATGGGCTGGAGCAACAGGCGGGAGCATGACATGAGCCGCGACAGAACCGGGCGGATGCCGGGCGTGCTGATGATACTGGCGGGGGGCGTGGCGCTTGCCTTTGCGTGGTGGGTCGAGCGTGGCCTGGGCATTATGCCCTGCGAACTCTGCCTGCTGGAACGTTGGCCATGGCGTATTTTGATGGTGGCCGGGGTTGCCGCCGCTGTGCTGCCCGGCGGTTTGCGGCGGGTTTTTCTGTGGTGCGGGGTGCTGCTTATGCTCGGCTCACTCGGGCTGACAGTCTGCCATGCCGGGGTGGAGTGGGGCTGGTGGCCCAGCCCGTTGCCAGCCTGTCATGCGCCGCATGTAAGCGGGCGCACTATGGCGGAGCGTCTGGCTTCCATGCCGTTGCGGCCACAGAAACCGTGTGATTCCCCAACCTACCTGATACCGGGCCTGCCGGTTTCGATGTCGGTCATGGGTGGGGTTTATGCGCTGGTGGTGCTTGCGGGGCTGATCGGTGGCCTGCGTTCAGGCCAGCGCCACACCCGGCGTATTTTCCACTAAATGCGGGCATGGCGGTTTAAGGGCTGACCGCCACCCCTTCTGCCCGCAGAACCTGAGCGGCGAGTGTTTCCAGTCTTTCGCAGGCCAAAGGCCCCAGTGCTTTGATATCGGCATAGGAAAACCAGCGGGCTTCTAGCGCGTCATCGCCTGCCTGCGGGCTGGGGCATGGCCCGGAGGGTAGCAGGCAGCGTACCGCGATAATGACGTAATGAAACGCCAGCGCGCCCTGTGCATCATGGCGGATCGACTCGAATGTATCGATAACGGCCTGCCCTGTGGCGCGCAGGGCTGTTTCTTCCTCCAACTCACGCGGGGCAGCCTGCAACAGTGTTTCTCCCGGTTCTACCTTGCCACCGGGAAAACCCCACAGTCCGGCATCGGGCATATGGCCACGCCGGACCAGTAGAAATTTGTCTTCATGCCGGACAACAGCCAGCACACCGACACGGGGTAGGGTAGGGGCAATAACAGTTTGCATGCCCTAAGGATGCGACCTGCCCGGTGAATGGTCAATCAGCCTGCCGGGTGAGGGGGTGGTGTAGCCGCTACTTACCCGGTGATGCGGGATGCGGCTGCTACCCTCAGGGTGTGAGGGTATTCGGGGCTATGCAGCCTGTGCATCTGTTACAGGGCGGCAATGGCAAGACAGGCATTGACTTGGCCCTTTCTTTTTTTTCAAGCTGGCATGTCATGAAAGATCCCCGCGTCCCCTCGGATACCGTATCCGGGCAGGCGACTGTCTGCCCCTTCCCGCTCCAGCAGATTCTGGAGCGCAGGCAGGCTGCGGGGTATCTGGGGGTGCCGGCGCGGCGGCTATGGCTGCTGGAGCGTATAGGGGGCGGCCCGCGCCCGGTCAGGCATCAGGATGGCGTGTTACGTTACCGGCGCGATGAGCTTGATCGCTACAGCGCCAGACAGTTCGAACGCGCGGGCCTCCCCCCCGAGTTTCTGGCCCGCTATCGCCGCCAGCGTGAACAGGCCGGGTATGGCGGGCTTGACCCCTTTCTGGATCTGGCCAGCCGGGATGAAATGCTGGGGCTTTACGCCCGTTCGTGCAGCCGGGTGGCGATTGTGGTGGGCATGGTGCTGATCGTGCTTTCCCATACGCCGCTTTCACGGATGGTTTTTCATGCCCTGCACTGGCGCTTTGCGTAAGCGGTAACGCCAGTGCCTGCTGGCGGGCGGCCTCCCTTGCACAAAGGGCTGGGCAGGGCCATGTTTGGGGCATGGATGCTCCCTTGCCACCGACATCATCATCTGCCCCCGCACGCGGTCGCAAGCGCGGCACGCTGAGCGAGCGTGCGGCCCAGTTGCCCGCCGTAACCTTCCGGCCCGAACAGCAGGCCCCCCGGCCCAAGCTGCGCCGTATGGAGGTTGTGTCCGAATATGAACCCGCGGGCGATCAGCCGCAGGCCATTGCCGAGCTTGTAAGCGGTGTGGAAGCCGGTGAGCGCGATCAGGTTCTGCTCGGGGTTACGGGCTCGGGCAAGACGTTCACTATGGCCAAGGTTATTGAGGCCACCCAGAAACCAACCCTGATCCTTGCCCCCAACAAAACACTCGCGGCCCAGCTTTACGGGGAAATGAAACAGTTTTTCCCCCATAACGCGGTTGAATATTTTGTCAGCTATTATGACTATTACCAGCCTGAGGCCTATGTGCCCCGGTCTGATACCTATATTGAAAAAGACAGCCAGATAAACGAACAGATCGACCGTATGCGCCATGCCGCCACGCAGGCGCTGCTTGAGCGTAATGATGTGATTATCGTTGCATCGGTTTCGTGCATTTACGGTATCGGCTCGGTGGAAACCTATGCGCGCATGGTGGTCAAGCTCGCACTTGGGGGCGAGATAGATCGCGACAAGCTGGTGCGTAGTCTGGTGGAACTGCAATACCGCCGGAACGATGCCGCGTTTACCCGTGGCACGTTCCGGGTCCGTGGCGAGACGGTGGATGTATTCCCCGTGCAGAACGAAGACCGTGCCTGGCGTATTTCCCTTTTTGGCGACGAGGTGGACGGCATTATCGAGTTTGACCCGCTGACCGGGGAAAAAACGGCCGATCTTCAGGAAGTTACCATTTATGCTAACAGCCATTACGTAACGCCCCGGCCAACGCTCAATCAGGCGATTATTGGCATCAAGCAGGAACTGCGTGAGCGGCTCGACCAATTTACGAAAGCGGGCAAGCTGCTTGAGGCCGAACGGCTGGACCAGCGCTCCCTGTTCGATCTTGAAATGCTTGAGACAACAGGCGTGTGCAAAGGTATCGAGAATTACTCACGCTATCTGTCGGGCCGTAATCCGGGTGATCCACCGCCAACCCTGTTTGAGTACTTGCCGCAGGACGCCCTGCTGATTGTCGATGAAAGCCATGTGACCGTACCGCAGATAGGCGGCATGGAGCGTGGAGACCATGCGCGCAAATCCATCCTTTCGGATTTCGGGTTCCGCCTGCCTTCCTGTCTGGATAACCGGCCACTGAATTTTGCCGAATGGGATACGTTCCGCCCCCAGACCCTGTTTGTCAGCGCAACGCCCGGCCCATGGGAAATGGAGCGCACGGGCGGCGTGTTTGCCGAGCAGGTTATTCGCCCCACGGGGCTGATCGACCCCGTGACGGATATCCGCCCTGTGGAACATCAGGTGGATGACCTGCTGGCCGAATGCCGTACCACCATCGAGAAAGGGGGGCGTGTGCTGGTCACTACCCTGACCAAGCGCATGGCCGAAGACCTGACCGATTATATGAACGAGGCGGGAATCCGGGTGCGGTATCTGCATTCGGATATCGACACGCTTGAACGGATCGAGATTATCCGTGATCTGCGCATGGGGGCTTTTGATGTGCTGATTGGCATCAACCTGCTGCGTGAGGGGCTGGATATTCCCGAATGTTCGCTGGTGGCCATTCTTGATGCCGATAAGGAAGGCTTCCTGCGCTCACGCACATCGCTCATCCAGACCATAGGCCGTGCTGCCCGTAATGTGGATGGCCGGGTGCTGCTCTATGCCGACAAGATGACGGACTCGCTCAGCTACGCGGTAGAGGAAACAGCCCGCCGCCGCGAAAAGCAGATGGCCTGGAACGAGGCCCACGGCATTACCCCGCAGAGTGTGCGCAAGCAGATTACCGATATTGTCGGCTCGGTGTTCGAGCAGGACTACGTGACGGTGACGCCGGACAAGGCAACGGGCGAGACCGAATTTGTCGGCAAGGATGGCGCGCAGACTCTGGCTGCACTGGAAAAGCGCATGCGTGAGGCCGCGGCTGATCTGGAGTTTGAAACCGCTGCCCGCCTGCGTGATGAAATCCGGCGGCTTGAAGCCGCGCAGCTTGGCCTGCCTGTTGACCCGGTTGCCTCTTCCGTTGCCGGGCAGACCGGCGGTGCGCGACGGGGCAAAAAGGATACCACGCCCCGCCCGTTTGGGCCGGGTGGGGGCGGGTATGAACGCAAATCCGGCAAGGGGGGTGGTCGGTCGCGCAAATAGGGGGGGCCTTGTTTATGGGGGGTAAGGCTTCTACCGTCTGGGCGGGATGATCCGAATTGCTACTGGCCAGGATATGAACAACGTGCCTCAGACAGACCTTGAACCGGATTACGAAGCCCTAGTGCGGGCCCCTGTGCGCACTGAGCCTTTCAGGCACGTTATGGTGCCGCACTTCATTCGCGAACAGGATCTGACTCGTGTGTTCGCAAGCCTGCCGCATATTCCCTCTGGCGGGTCGTTTCCACCGCAATCGCTGCGCTTATCACCGCTCATGCAAGACCTTGTGGCGCAGATGGAAGGCCCGGAGCTGCGCCGCCTGATTGCTGAAAAGCTTGATCTGGACCTGTCCGATGCCCCGTCCATGCTGACAATAAGGGGCCGCACCCGTGAGAAGGACGGGCGCATTCATACGGATTCCCTCGCCAAGCGCGTGACGATCCTGCTCTATCTCAATCCCTCGGGCGGGGCATGGGAAAAACAGGAAGGCTGCCTGAGGCTGCTGCGTGGACCGCATGACATAGAAGACTATGTGCATGAGGTACAGCCGGTGGATGGCACGCTGCTCATTTTCCCCAACGGGCCTGATACATGGCATGGCCACCGCCAGTATGTGGGGCCGCGCTACACCATTCAGCTTAATTACATGACACGTGACGCCAAGGCCCGCTCCGAACTGCGGCGCCACAGGCTGTCGGCCATGGCCAAAAAACTCGCCTTGCCCGGTCTGGATGCCTGAGGGCGGACGTTTGGCTTTTTATGCCGTTGAAGCAGGAAACAGGAAGAACTCATGACACAGCGTACCGCCAGCAAGACCTGTAAGCGGCTGTCCGGTTTTACCGGCGCCTGAGCATTGCCCTGTGCGCGGCCACATGCCTTGCGGGCGTGGCCGCGTTGGGTGCGCCCGCTCTGGCGCAGCAGACCATGGACATGCCTTCCGGCCAGATGTCTTCCGGCGGTATGCCCTCGGCTCTGGTGCCTGCGGCACTCAGCAGCGCGCAGGTTGTGCGGGCTACCCTGCCCAACGGGTTGCGGGTGGTGATTGTGCCGGACCGTCTGGCCCCGGTTGTCACGACTGAAATCAACTACCTTGTTGGCTCGGCCGAAGCCCCCAAGGGCTTTCCGGGTACGGCCCATGCGCTGGAACATATGATGTTCCGTGGCAGCAAGGGGCTGGACAAGGACCAGCTTGCCTCTGTCGGGGCGCGGCTGGGTGGCAGCTACAATGCTGATACCACCGAGGACGTGACCCAGTATTTCTATACCGCGCAGTCGCGCGACCTGCCGGTGCTGCTCAAGATCGAGGCGCTGCGCATGACGGGGCTGACCCTGTCCGAGGCGGACTGGCAGAAGGAGCGCGGCGCGATCGAGCAGGAAGTCTCGCGCGATCTGTCCAGCCCGGCTTATCTGTATCTGGAGCAGTTGCAGGCCATCCTGTTCGCGGGCACGCCATACGAGCACGATGCGCTGGGCACGCGGCCTTCCTTTGAGCGTACAAAAGCGGCTGACCTGCGCGCCTTCTATCGCAAATGGTATGCTCCCAACAACGCGGTGCTGGTCATTGCGGGCGATGTTAATCCGGTGAGCACGCTGCAACTGGTCGAAGAGACATTCGGTGGTATCGCGCGCCGTCCGCTGCCTGCGCGCACGCCGGTTACGCCCGTGCCACCACCGGCTAAAACCTTATCTTTCGCCACGGATTATCCTGTTGGTTTTGCTACGCTGGCTTTCCCCATGCCGGGTTCTTCCGAGCATGATTTTGCCGTGGCGGATATCCTGTCCGATGTGTTGTCCAGCCAGCGTGGCGCGCTGTACCAGCTTGTGCCGCAGGGGCGCGCGCTGTTTGCCGGGTTTGAATACGCGCCCAAGCAGCTTGCGGGCTTTGGTCTGGCGCTGGCTGCTTTCCCCAAGGGGGGAGATGCCAAGCGGACCATGGATGACATGCGCGCCGTGCTGGAAAAAATCCGCCATGAAGGCGTTCCGGCCGATCTGGTCGAGGCGGCCAAACGGCGCGAGATCGCGCAGTTGCAGTTTGCGGCCAACTCCGTCAGCGGTCTGGCTGAGCTGTGGTCCAATGCGCTGGCGTTCCAGAAGCTGGATTCGCCCGGAGATATGGTGGCCGCCTATCAGGCTGTAACCCCCGAGGCCGTTAATGCGCTGGCGACCAAGCTGCTTGACCCGGCCCATGCTGTCTCGGCGGTACTGACCCCCGAAAGCTCGGGCCAGCCAGTGGCGGGTAAGGGCTTTGGTGGGGCCGAATCTTTCGGCGCTACCCCCGACAAGCCTGTGCCCCTGCCCGAATGGGCGGAAAAAGACCTGACCCGGCTGGACAAGCCCGAGCCGACCGCCCAGCCCACCGTCAGCACCCTGCCTAATGGGCTGCGGCTGATTGTCTGGCCTTCGCATGTTAGCCACACCGTCCAGCTTACGGGGCAGGTGCGCCAGACGCCCGCGCTGGAAGAGCCGCAGGGGCAGGAAGGTGTGAGCGATGTAACCGAGGCGCTCTTTGCCTATGGTACCACGCAGCACGACCGTCTGGCTTTCCAGAAAGCGCTGGATGATATTCCCGCATGGGAAAGTGCCGGGAGCGGTTTCAGCCTGCGCGTGCTGAAGCCTGATTTTGAAAAGGGTATTGCTCTTCTGGCGGAAAACGAACTGCACCCGGCTTTCCCGGTGAGTGATTTTGAAATTGTCAGAGCGCAGACAGCACAGGCACAGGCCGGGGAACTGGCCTCTCCGGGGCATCTGTTCACGCAGGCGATCAAGGTTGCCATTCTGCCGCCCAAAGACCCGGCCCTGCGTGAGGCAACGCCGCAGAGCATCATGCATGTCACGCATGATGACGTCCTGCATTACTACGCACATGCCTGGCGGCCAGACCTGACGACCATTGTCGTCACAGGCGATATCACCCCCGACAGCGCGTGCGGTGGTGGAGCAGGCATTTGGCGGCTGGAAGGCGGAAGGCCCGAAGCCTGAGCTTAATCTGCCCGCCGTGCCGCTCAGCAAGGCGTCACGCGCGCATGTGCCCGATAAAAGCAGCGTGCAGGACGAGGTGGTGCTGGCCGAAACGCTGGGCCTGACTGCGGCCAACCCGGATCACTTCATGCTGCAGCTTGGTAACGAGGTTCTGGGCGGTGGGCTGTTCTCGTCCCGCCTGTACCGCGACCTGCGGGTAAAGACCGGCTATGTCTATAGTGTTGGCAGCGATTTCGAGTGGGGCCGCACGCGTGGCACCTATACCGTGAATTACGGTGCGGACCCGGACAAGGTGGGCAAGGCGCGTGCGGCCGTGCTGCATGATGTGGGAGCCATGGTCACGGCACCGCCCACGGATGCGGAACTGTCACTGGCCAAGGCATCGCTGCTGCGGGCCATACCGCTCCAGCGTGCAAGCCTTGACCGGATTGCCGCGCAGTATCTGCATCTGGCCAGCCTCGACCTGCCGCTCGATAATTCGGACCGGGCAGCTCAGGCTTATTACGGTGCGACAGGGGCCGACATTCAGGCGGCTTTCAAACAGTGGATTCGCCCGGATGATCTGGCCACCATTGTCAAAGGCCCTGTTCCCAACTGGTAAAAGCTGGCAGGTAGGGGGGTAACGCCCTGCCTGTTCAGGCGGAGGGGAGGAGCGAGAGCTGCTCCGCCCCACTTGCGGCCTGCGGGTCGCACAGGCTGGATACGGTAATACCAAGCAGCCGCACGGATTTTTGCAAAGGCAGGAGCGGGCGCAGCAGATGCAGCCCGGCCTGTAAAAGCTCTGCCTGATCCCGCACGGGGGTCTGGCGTGAGAGCGAACGGGTAAGCTGGCTGAAATCCGCGTGACGCAGTTTCAGGGTGATAGTGCGCCCTGAAAGCCCGCGTTTTTCACAACCAGCCCAGACTTTTTCCGCCAGTATTTGCAGCGCTTCGTTTAGATCGTGATCATGGATCAGATCCTGATCGAAGGTGGTTTCCTTACCCAGAGACTTGCGCGGGCGGTCAGGCTCTACCGGGCGTGTGTCTTCCCCATGGGCGATACCGTGATAAAAGGCCGCCGCCTTGCCAAAATGCTGGCGCAGGGTTTCCGGTGGGAAAGCGCGCAGGTCTGCACCGGTCTGGATACCCAGTGCATTCATGCGCCGGGCCGTGGCCGGGCCAATACCATGAAAGGCGCTGACGGGCAGGGGGGCTACAAAGTCCTGCCCCGCACCGGGGGGAATGACAAACTGCCCGTTGGGCTTGTTATGGTCCGAGGCCAGCTTGGCCAGAAACTTGTTGTAAGAAATACCGGCCGAGGCTGTCAGCCCGGTTTCGGCCAGAATGGCGGCGCGGATTTCTTGCGCAATGGCGGTGGCCGAGGCCCGGCGGATGAGTGGCTGCGTGATGTCCAGATAGGCTTCATCGAGCGACAAGGGCTGGATAAGGGGGGTATAGCGCGCAAAAATCGCGTGAATCTGTGCTGATACCGCCCGATAGACTTCAAAGCGGGGCGGGACAAATACAAGCTGTGGGCAGCGCCTTTGCGCCAGGAGCGAGGGCATGGCCGAGCGCACGCCAAAGGGCCGGGCCTCGTAGCTGGCGGCGGCAACCACACCGCGTTCCTGACTGCGGCCCACGGCGACAGGCCGCCCCCGCAGGGCCGGGTTGTCGCGCTGTTCGACCGAAGCATAGAACGCGTCCATGTCGATATGGATGATCCGGCGCACGGGCTGTGTCATGGAACCGTGGCATAGCACAGCGCCGGGATGAATGGAACAAAAACAGAACCTATGAGGGTGTCAGCCCCCTTAGTGGTGTTGATAAGACAGGCTTCTGGCCAGCGCCATGCGGTGCGGGCGCATGGTGTGTTCCACCGGGACAGGCATACTGGTGGAAAACAGGCAGGGCGAGAGAGTGTTGCGCGCCGCATGGGGCGAGAGCCAGTAGCCCGCACCAGCCAGACAGGCCCCCAGTGTTGTCAGGGCTGTCATCATGCGCAGGCGTAGGCGGGCCAGAGGCAGCAGCGGGCGCAGCAGGGCGTGCATGTCGGCCTCGCGCTCGTTCTGTGCGGCCTCCGTGGCCAGCAGCAGGGTATATTCTGTATCGGTTACGGCCAGTGTCCCGCCTGAGCGAATGTCGAGCGCGGTGGAGGTGGGGGTACTGGCCGGGCGGCCATCGCTCCGGAAGGAAAGGTCGGACAGGGCTTCGTGGAAAGCCTTGGTCACGGCCAGAAATTCGCGGCGGAAACAGGGCAGAAAGCACGGCAACGCCACACCGCCGGTCTGGGCGCGGTCGGGTCGGGTGGTTTGCGGCGCGGCAAGGCGGCGGATAGTCCACAGGGTCAGCCGTTCGCTGGAGGGGAGATCCGTCAGATAAACAGGCATTGTTGACATTGTGCGTTCCGTGGGTAGCTGGCCCGCGGCCTCTGAAGTGAAGATGATGTCCCCTTATAGATGATAATAATTCTCATTATCAATAAAAAATCGCATGGGAGGCACGCCCATCTGCCGGTGGCTTTTCCTCTTTCCTTGCCGCGACAGTTGGGGCAGTACTCGAAGCATGTCCGTGCTTACATCCCTCACCCTGCCGCTTCTACGCTCCCTCGATCCCGAGAAGGCGCATGACCTCGCTCTGGATGCCCTGACACTGGGCCTGTCCGTGCCGCTCCGCCGCCCGGAGGATGACCCGGCGCTGGCAACGCGCGTTCTGGGTATGCGTTTTTCCAACCCGATTGGCATTGCCGCGGGTTTTGATAAAAACGCCCGCGCCCTGCGCCCGCTGGCCCGCATTGGTTTCGGGTTTGTGGAGGCCGGAACGGTGACACCGCGCCCGCAGCCCGGTAACCCGCAGCCCCGCCTGTTCCGGCTGGAGGAAGACAGGGCGGTGATTAACCGCATGGGGTTCAACAATCAGGGGATAGACCGTTTTGCCGTGCGGCTTGCCCGGCTTGCCCGCCCGCTGCCTTCGGGCCGGGGGGGCGGGGCTGGCGTGCCGGTAGGGGCCAATATCGGTATTAACAAGACGGGGGCCGACCCCGAGCGCGATTACCCGGCACTTGTGGCGCGGGTTAAGCCCTATGTGCAGTATATCGTGCTCAATGTGTCCTCGCCCAACACGCCCGGCCTGCGCGGCCTGCAGGATGCGGCCCGGCTGCGCGGCATTCTGGACGCCATTGCGGACAGGCACCCCGATCGCCCCCCGATTCTGGTCAAGCTGGCCCCCGATCTGGAAAACGATGCTATCGCCCCAATTGTCGAGGCCGTGGTGGAAGGCGGCGCGCAGGGGCTGATTATCAGCAACACCACGCTTGAGCGTTTCCCCAGCCTGCGCAGCCCGTACCGTGATGAGGCGGGCGGGCTTTCCGGCAGGCCGCTGGCCCCGCGGGCGCGGGCCATGCTCGGCATTGTGGCGGAGGCCGCCGCCGGGCAGCTCGCACTCGTGGCCTGTGGTGGTATCGAAACCGGCATGGACATTCTCGAGCGGATTCGCATGGGAGCTGATCTGGTGCAGGTCTATACAGCCTTCGCCTATGAAGGCCCGGCTCTGGTGAGCCGCCTCAAGCGCGAGATGCTCGACATCATGCGGCGCGAAGGTGTGGAAAACCTCGATGATATCCGTGGAACAGGGATCAGGGGGATACGCCGGTGAGCACGACGATGACCACCACTCTGGCCATGCCCGGTGGGCTGGCAGCCATTGCCGACCAGTACGACGGATACATCATCGACCTGTGGGGCACGGTGCATGACGGTATTAACCCGTATGAAGGGGCTGTGGAGTGCCTTCAGGCGCTGCGCCGTGCAGGCAAGCGTGTGGTCATGCTGTCCAACGCTCCACGCCCGGCTTATGTGGTGACAGAGCAGCTTGAAAGCTTTGGCGTTAGCCCGGACCTGCATGACGGTGTCATGACCAGCGGACAGGAAACCTATACCCGCCTGCGTGACAGGACAGACCCATGGTTTGCCCAGCTGGGCCGTACGGTGCTGCATATGGGCGGGACAAACGATCTGGGCCTGTATGATTCGCTGGATATCGAGCAGGTGAGCAGCCCCGCGCAGGCCAGCTTTATCATGAATGCCGGACCGGATATCGAACGCGGTGTGGAGTCGCTCGACCCTTATCTGCCCGAACTGGAAGCCAGCCTGAAACACGGCCTGCCGATGATCTGCGCCAACCCGGACCGGGTGGTGATCAAGGGCGGGCGGCGGCAGATCTGTGCAGGGGCGCTGGCGGCGTTTTACGAGGAGCAGGGGGGCGATGTCTGCTGGATCGGCAAGCCCTATGCCTCCGTATACGAGCCGGTTTTCAAGATGCTGGATGTGCCGCGCGAGCGGATTCTGGCTATTGGTGATGCGCTGGAAACCGATATCCGCGGTGCTGCGGGTGTGGGCGTGGACAGCGCGTGGATTCTGGGTGGAATCCATCAGGAAATGATTGGCAATGATGCCACCTTGGCGACGGAAGAAGCCAAAGGGGCCGGGCTGTGGCCGGTTGCCGCACTCCCCCGCTTTGTATGGTAGCAGCCGTGGCGGATGCTACTCTGCCTGCCGTGGGGTGCGGGGCGTTCATTCTGCGTGATGGGCGCTTACTGCTGATCCAGCGCCTACGTGCGCCGGAGGCTGGTTGCTGGGGCTTGCCCGGTGGCCGGGTTGAGCCTTTTGAAGGGCTGGCCGAGGCAGTAAGGCGTGAAATCAGCGAAGAAACCGGGCTGGAGATTACGCTGGGGCCGCTGCTGTGCATTGTGGAGCAGAGCGAGCCTGTGGCGGGCCAGCACTGGGTTTCTCCCGTGTATCAGGCCTATGCGCCTGAAGGGGCTGAGGCCCGGCTGATGGAGCCGCACAAACATGCGGCCCTTGGCTGGTATGCCCTTGATGCCCTGCCATCCCCCCTGACACGCGCCACGGAACAGGCCGTGGCTGTTTTCAGGGCGCAGGAGAACAACTGAACACCAGACACTGGGCCGGGCTAGAGGCCCGGTGCTGTTGTGCTCTGGGTGCCGGTTCAGAAATCCGGCAGGGTCTGGGCCAGCAGGCCACCCTGTCGCAGGGGGGCGATGCGCCGGGCAAGGCCCGTGCGGTCATCGGTTTCCACCATAATCCCGCAGACTGTGGCTTCCCCTTCGGCGGGTTGGAGTCGTTCGCCGGGCAGCTTGCGCACAAAGCGGGTAATGGCAGCTTCCTTGCCCATGCCGATCACGCTGTCATAGTCGCCGCACATGCCTGCATCGGTCTGAAACGCCGTGCCTGCGGCCAGAATACGATGATCCGCCGTGGGGGTGTGGGTATGCGTGCCCACCACCAGTGAGGCTCGGCCATCCAGCATATGGGCAAGAGCCCATTTTTCGCTCGTGGCCTCGGCATGCACATCCACCACCACGGCCTGTACGGTTGCCCCTAGCCGGTGGCGGGTCAGCAATTCGTTCATGCAGCGGAAAGGATCGTCCAGCGGGTCCATGAACAGACGGCCCATGACATTGACCACCAGCGCCTTGCGCCCATCCGCCAGCTCGGCCACCACGCTGCCCTGTCCCGGTGTGCCGGGTGGGTAGTTGAGCGGGCGGATGATACGCGGTTCGCTATCAATATGGCCGATCAGGTCGCGCCGGTCCCATGCGTGGTTGCCAAGGGTGAGCACATCCACCCCGTTTTGCAGCAGGGATGTGGCAATGGCGGGTGAAAGGCCAAAGCCATGGCTGGCGTTTTCCGCGTTGACCACCACAAGATCAAGCCCGAGCCGGGTGCGCAGGTCGGCCAGACGGGACAGAACGGCATCACGCCCGCTCCGGCCAACGATATCTCCCAGAAAAAGCAGCCTCATGAACGGGCTTTCCCAACGAGGTGGGGTGTCGCAGGGCTGGCAGTGGGGTGCAGGCTGGTATCAGGAAGAAGGCGGGTCAAAACGCAGGATCTCTCTTTCAGTCACGATACAGGGGAGTTTCTGGTCATGCGGGCCGGAGGGCAGGGCCGCTACCTCCTGCGTGGAGGGGGCATAGCCTATGGCCTGTGCCGCAGGCAGGCTGGCCAGCGTGCGGTCGTAATAGCCTCCGCCATAGCCAAGGCGGTTGCCCGCGCGGTCAAACCCCAGAAGCGGTACAAGAATAATATCCGGCGCAATGGCCGGGCCATCTGGCGCATGGGTGCCAAAACGGCCTTCCTGCATGGTGCAGGCCGGGTGCCAGTGGCGGAAAACCAGTGGCGTGCCACGTGGTGTGGTTTCGGGCAGGAGCACCTGCGCACCGTTTTCATGCAGCCAGTGGCAGAGTGGGCGCAGGTCTACCTCATGCGGCAGAGGCCACACGCAGGCAATGGCTCGGTGCGTGGACGGGGCCAGCAGCGTTTGGAGCTGCGCAAGAATACCTGCATCCGTATCGGGGGCGCGGGTACGCAGGGCTTGCACACACAGCTTACGTGCCTGAGCTTTCTGCTGCGCGATTTCAGGGGGGTCACCCATAGGGGGTGTGGAGTGCGGAGCCGCCATGGCCGTGGGTCTTTTCAACCTCCAGGACCTGCGAGTGCAGGTGGGCACCAGATAATGTGACCAGGGCCACAACAGAGCCAGCTCCCAAGGAAGTGCTTATCGGCCCAGGGGTATGACATGCCTCACGTGCCGGGCAGCCCCGCCTTGTCTATGTAGCCTGCTCAAGCTCGGCTGCAAGAGCTTCCGCACGTTCGGCCAGATCAAGCAGGCGGCTGTCCTGCATGGCGCGCTCGGCCCGCAGGCGTTCGACATCCTGTACGGCCTGTGCCGTGGTTTCGGGAATGCGGCTGTTGGAAAGGTCCTGAATTTCATCAGCCATTAGCAGGGCGGCCAGCACCAGCACGCGGGCATCGCCCGAAAAGCCGAGCGAGCGCACGCGCTGCACGCGGTGCTCTACCTGATGGGCCATGGCCTGTACATGCCGTTCCTGACCGTTTTCACAGCCAACGGTATAGCTGTGGCCGTTGATAAGAACCGAAACAAGGGCCATGGGATCAGTCTTTCCGTTCCGGCAGGGGGGCGGATTGTTCTAGCGCATCGCGCACACGCAGGATAAGGGCATCAACATTGGCCAGCAGTTCTTGCCGCTCTGTTTCCTGACGTTCCATCAGGCCGGTATCCTGCTGGGGCGGTCTTTTTTCCAGCGCGAAGGAAATGCGTTGCAGGGCGCGGTCCAGCCGCGAAATCGGATCTTCCTGCGGGGGGAATATCCGTGCGGTGGGTTCTGTTCCGGTTTCAGTGCTGGCCGTGCCACTGTTTATGGAGAACGGGTATGGCTCCGCCGCTTGATCCTGCATGCTTTATCCCTTTCTATTGTTGAGGAATCACCCGCAAATGCGATGGCGTCAAGCATGAGCATGGAAAACAGGCTACTTTTGGGCCGTTCGTGCCATTTTCTCTGTGTTTGTGATCATGAAAGCGGCCTGCGTGCGTTACGGGACAGGGTTCCAGCGGGCACGGACAGGCCCGCGCCGGTTCTACTCTCACCCGAGGGGGCAGGGGTTTATATGGGGGTAGTCTGGTGGCATGCCCTTATGGCGGGGTTGGCAGCTGCTTTGACAGGGGCCGAAAAGTCGCTTTTTTCGGCCGATGCCAGTGGGGCGGGCGGGTTGCCTTTCGCGCATGTGCTCGATTGCGGGGGCAGTGCCGTTCATGCCGTTATGGCGCTGCGTTCCGGGCAGCGGGCCGTGGTGCTGAACGCGCAGGACGGGCAGGCTATGGCAGCGCGCAGGCTCTATCAGCAGGCCGGAGGTGTGGTGCTGGCGTGTCGTCCCGCCATTATTTCACCCAACTGATCCTGCACGCAGCAATATCGTCTCTTGTCGGGCATTTCCCCCACGGTTATTCCCAAGAACAATGTCGGCAGGATAAAGTGCCGGACGCCAAGGTATGAAAGAAGGACCGTTCAGTCATGACGCTTACTCCCCAGGTCAAGGCCATTCTCAACCAGTACGAGAGCGATAATCCCGGTACCAAGATGAACCTTGCCCGCCTGCTCAATGCGGGCCGTCTGGGTGGCACCGGCAAAATGGTGATCCTGCCGGTTGATCAGGGGTTCGAACATGGCCCGGCCCGTTCTTTCGCGGCCAATCCGGCAGCGTATGACCCGCACTACCATTTCGAACTGGCGATCGAAGCCGGGCTGAACGGCTATGCAGCCCCTCTGGGTATGCTGGAATGCGGTGCGGCCACCTACGCGGGCGAAATTCCGCTGATCCTGAAATGCAACAGCTCCAACAGCCTCGCCACCGAGAAAGATCAGGCCGTGACCGGCACCGTGCTGACGCGCTGCGTCTGGGCTGCTCAGGCATTGGCTTTACCATTTACCCCGGTTCCGAATACTGCTTCGAGCAGATGGAAGAACTGCGCGAACTCGCGGCTGAAGCCAAGTCCGTTGGTCTGGCCGTGATCGTGTGGAGCTATCCGCGCGGCCCGATGCTGGACAAGAAGGCTGAGACGGCGCTCGATATCTGCGCCTATGCAGCTCATATGGCGGCCCTGTGTGGTGCCCATATCATCAAGGTCAAGCCGCCGACCGATGTGGTGTCTCTGGATGCCGCCAAGTCCACCTATGAAAAGCACCCGGTTGACGTGTCCACTCTGGCCTCGCGCGTGCGTCATGTCGTGCAGTCCAGCTTTGGCGGCCGCCGTATCGTGATTTTCTCGGGTGGTGAGCACACCGGCACCGAAAACCTGCTGAACACGATCCGTGGCATCAACGAAGGTGGCGGCTTTGGCTCCATCATCGGCCGCAACGTGTTCCAGCGCCCCAAGGCGGAAGCCCTCGGCCTGCTGGATCAGATCATCGGTATTCTGAAGAACTGATCCTGTCTTGACGGCAAAAAACACAGGGGAGAGCCAGCGCGTGTCCGAACTCTATCTGGCCACGCCGGTTCTCGCGCAGGCGGAGCCTTTTCTGTCCGCCCTGCACAAGCAGCTGGCTACGTGCCAGCCTGCGGCCCTGCTGCTGCGTCTGCCGCCTGTTGCGCAAATGCCTGACAGCGCTGCGGCCCCGCTTGTAGCGGCTGTTGCTTCCTGCGTGCAGCCGCTGGGCATTGCCTGATGCTGCAAAACAGGGCGGCCCTTGCCGTGGCGCAGGCCTGTGACGGGGTGCATCTGTGTGGTGATGAGGCCCCCGACACCGCCACGGCCCGCCGTGTGGTGGGGGAGGCAATGCAGCTTGGGGTCGATGTCGGCCTCAGCCGCGATCACGCCATGCGCGCGGGTGAGGAAGGGGCGGATTATATCTGCTTCACACCCGGTGAGGATGTGGCGGCAACGCCCGAATCGGTCGCCGCCGTGTTGGAACTCACCCGCTGGTGGGCGGTGATGATGGAACTGCCCGTTGTCGCTCAGGCCTCGGCTGAGGCCGAGGTTGCGCCACTGACAGCGGCGGGGGCGGATTTCATCATGCCCGCGCAGGGCTGGTGGGATAGCCCGCAGGACTGGAGCCTGTAAGCTCCAGCCCCGCAGGAGATCAGCCTGCGGGCAAAATGGCGGTGGCTATCAGCAGCCGTCGCCCCGCATGGTCCATGCGGTAACAACGCCATTCACAAGCTCAAACGTGGTTTGGCAGGTATAGGTGTAGGCGGTGCTGATACCCCCACCCCAACCCGGGCCCCAGCCGGGTCCCCATCCGCCGCCCCAG
>NZ_BAIN01000048.1 GCF_000613285.1 Acetobacter papayae JCM 25143
CGGGCGGCACGGGTCGGCCGCACGGCCCGCACCCTGTTGCTGGATCTGGCGGCATGAGCGCGCATGCTCTTGTACCGCTGCACGCTACACGGCATGATGGAGCCTGCCGTTTCCTGTCGTGGAGAAAGACCGTGTTCCGTTTATCCCTGTGCGCGTCAGGCGCTGCCCTGATCACAGGCCTGGCACTCATGACGGCAGTGCCTTGCGAGCCGCTGAGACCTGCACACAGTTCGGCCCGGAAAACGCCCTACCGGTGCTTCTGAACGAAAAGCTCCAGCCCCGCACGACACTTCTGTGCAACACGGCCTATGCCGTTCTCAATGCCGGGGCCGTGCATGAACCGCTGTGGGCGGCCGAGTATCTCGATGCGGCGGCGGTGCAGGGTGGCCGAAAGATTGGCCGTACCACCAATACGTTTGTCGCCGATGAGCGCCTGCCTGCAGGCGATGGGGCGACGCTGGCGGACTACCGCGGCTCCGGCTTCGACCGTGGCCACATGGTGCCATCAGCTGACGCGGGGACCCAAGAGCTACAGGAACAGACGTATACGCTTTCCAACGTTGTGCCCCAGACCGCCGCCCTGAATGAAGGGATCTGGACGGGGGTGGAAATGGCGGTGCGGGCCATGGCCCTGCGCGAGGGCGGGGTCTATGTGGTGACGGGCCCGGATTTCAGCGGCAGCAGCCGGGCTATCGGGCAGGATGTGCTGGTGCCCACGGCGACGTGGAAGGCGATCTATGACCCGATCCGGAATGAAGCCGGGGCCTATCTGTGCCAGAATACGGACAGCCCGACCTGCCAGACTCTGAGTGTGGCCGATCTGGCTGAGCGGATCGGGATTGACCCGTTCCCCGGTGTCGGAGAGGCTGTCAAAGCGCAGGCCATGGTGCTGCCTGAGCCGCAGGCCAGCCCCTATGCGCCCCACTCGCGCGAGAACCGTGAGTGGGAGCGGTTGCAAAAACGGCTGGAGCGCAAACTGGCGCGTGCCGGAATGAAGGCGCTCAGACACGCGCTCGAACAGGAACAGGAGTAAGGCCCATGTCGCCATCCAAAGCCTTCGCCCCCTTTGGACCTGACGCACAGGTCCAGACCATTGAGCAGATGACGGTGGACAATGACCCTGCGCGGGTCAGCGTGTATGGGCGTCTGGACATCACGCATGACCGGGCCGGACTGGAGAATGCCCGCGCTCTGGCAGCCCTGCTCAATGCGGTTGTCGCCCGGCTGGAGCTGAGCCTGAACTTCCGGCGCACGCCCCTGTCACCCCGCAAACCCATCCCATGACCAACCCCTTCGCCTGAGGGGTTAAGCGACTGTTCGATCACAGCGTCTGAGACAGGCATTACCGCCAGTATCATGGCGTATGGCGGTTTACGCCCTGCGATACGCCCAATCGTTTCAGAATAGATCAGTGGGCTTCCTAAGGGAAATGCAGCCCACCGGATGAGACCCGTAACCGTCCGGGGTCTCAGGGTGTGGCTGCGCAAAAAACATCGGCAAAAAGAGCGTCACAACGGCATGCGCTAGACTGGACAGAGTGGTGTTCAGTGTGGGGTTTTCCGATGTCGGGTTCTTTGCCGGGTGGTGTTTCCAATCGAGCCGTCCGTGGGTTCACCAGACGCCTTCGGCGGCCTACGGCTGGCGCGTCGCACGCGCCCTCTGGTGCAGTCGATCCCTTGTGCCGGGGACAGGGCTTTTTTGCTCAGGAGGTGAGGAGTGGGGCGTGCCTCCCGTGCAGCGTCTTTTTGCCTGAAGCTCTTTCATGTCTGGGGGTGAAGGGATGTGTTCACGGCGTGGGCGCAAGTATTGGACGATTTTTTTTGTGTGCGGATACCACATCACACCCCTGTCGCGTCAGTATCGGAAAATAAACAAAACAAATAGAGAGGGTGACGAAAATAAAAAAGACAGTAAAAAACGCCAAAAAATGGCCATTCCGCGCAGTTTTTTCTTGGTGCGGTCGGTCGTTCGTGCTATAAAAAAGGAAGTAAAGGCACAGTATCCAGAACGAATTCTGGTTTGCGGCCATGTAAAGGGAGCCCCCGTCATGTATCAACGCTTCGAACTGTCCGAACAGGATCGTCAGGCCATTGTCAACGGCGTCTCCTGTGCCACCCTGCTCGAAAACCATCATTTCCTTCTCGTGGCGGAGAAAAGCACCAAGCGTTGCTTCAAATATCGCAAAGGCGACGAGCACATCATCGTCAATCATGGCGGGAAGGCTGGTGGGATGCCCAGCGTCCGCGCGGCACGCCCGATAGCAGTGGCGATGTTTTTGCTCTGTGCCGCCGCCTTGATCCTGAAATGAAATGGCGCGAAGTCTGCTCGACGCTGGGAGCACTGGTCGGGGTTGAACCCAAAGGGGCTGCCTATGTCGCGCAGAAGGTCGCACGCACGGATGAGCGGAGCCCTGCCGAACGCTGGGCGGCGCGCAAGTCGCTCTATCGGGGTGGCAAAGTGTGGAACTATCTGATCCGCGAGCGCTGCCTGCCCGAAGCCATCGTGCGTGCAGCCGTGGCCAAGGGGTGCCTGCGTGACGGGTATCATGCGGCCTGGTTCGCCCATACGGATGAGCAGGGCGCTGTCTGTGGGGCCGAGCTGCGTGGGCCGGATACCCATATCTGCCTGGGCGGGACGGTGAAGACGCTGTTCCGCTTCCAGCCGGGCAGTGTGCAGCCAGTCCGTCGTCTGGTGATCTGCGAGGCGGCGATCGATGCGCTCTCCTTCGCCGCACTGGATCAGGCTTATGTGCCCGGCACGCTCTACGCGTCCACCGCCGGGGGCATGGGGCCGGAGACCATTGCGGCAATCCAGACCCATCTGGCAGCCATGAAGGCCCTGCCTGAAGCGGTGCTGGTTGTCGCAACCGATGATGATGATGCGGGTAACGCGTTTGCCGACACACTTTACCGTCTGGCGGATGACGCCGGTGTCGATTTCACGCGGCGCCTGCCGCCCGACCGGGCCAAGGACTTTAACCAGACACTCAAGAACCGGGCACAGGCCGCCTGAAACAGAATTGAATTGAACAAATAATCAATAGTGGCGTTGTATCAGGTGTGGCGCGTTGTCCTGCGCCCCTGATCCAGCGACCGCCTGCAAAGGACATCTCATGACACACGACAAACCGATCCCGACATCCCGTCCGCATGACGACAGTGACCCGCTGGATTTCCTCTCCAACCTTGGCGAAGACGTGAGTGCGGCCCAGCAGGCGCTGTTCTCTCATCCGAGCTGGCGGGATGGCTGGAACGCACCCCCGGACTGGGCCATGAAATCCCTTGGACAATCGCCTCCTTCACGGATGAGACGGGCAGGCGGGTCTCGGGGCTGGTCGTCGCGGGCAGTTTTACCAATGGCAAGTGGGATCTGACGACAGAGTTTGTTCTGTTCACCGGGCGCGCCCGGCACTCTGGCACCTTCCTGACCGTGGACGGGTCTGCGGTGAGTGTGCGCCCACAGGGTAGCCTGCCGGGTGTCGGCCCGCGTCGTCCGGATTGCATGACACTCCTGAAGGAGGTTCAGGCGGCCAGCAGGGCATGGGCGGCCAAGCCGTCGCTGCGGGCACATTGGGCGGTGTTTTCTGCTACCCATGGTTGTAGCTCGATACCCGATACCTTCGTGGAGTTGCGTTTTGAGGATAAATGCTACCGAGGGCTGCTGATCGACGGCACGCTGGATTCAACCGGGTTGTGGGATATGGAGCAGTATGTCGCGCTGCTGTTGCCCACTGGCCGAACCGTGGAGCTGCTGGCTGATCAGGCTGATTCCGTGACGTTCCTCACGGGAGGCGAGCATTATGATCTCAAACGCTTTGGCTGAAGACGCGCTAGCTGGTCTCACGGCCATGCAGCGTGAGGCGGCCCGGCAGGAAGGCCCGGTTGTCGTGCTGGCGGGCGCAGGCACCGGCAAGACCAAAACCCTTGTTGCCGGGGTGGTGGACCGGATCGTGCGACGCGGCATGCCAGCGCACCGCATTCTGGCGGTGACGTTTACCAACAAGGCTGCCGATGAAATGCGCACGCGCATTAACGCCGTGCTGGGGCTGGGGGCCGCGCCTTCGTGGATTGGCACGTTCCACGGGCATGGTCGTCGCCAGTTGCGGGCCGATCCCGAGATTGCAGTGCTCCGTCCGGGCTTCGACATCTGTGATGCCGAGGATAGTCGACGGATCGTCAAACGCCTGCTCCAACGGGCCGCCGATGACGGTGCGTGGGAGCCGGGGGATGCGGACACGTTTCGTGCGCGTGTGCGCTCGGTGGCTCAGCGGATCGCCCTGATGAAGGACAATCTGGTTCTGCCCGATCAGGCCGAGGCGGTGCTGGAGAGTCAGATCGCGCGGTTTGGGGCAAAGAGCGACGAGGATCTGATGGCATGGCATACGGCAGCGCTTCTCTACCCGCCTATCAGGCGGCGCTGCGGGAAGTGAACTGCGCTGATTTCGGCGATCTGCTGCTATGGCCGACCGTGACGATGCTACGCGACGAGCAGTACCGCCTCGACTGGTCGCGCCGCTTTGACGCCATTCTGGCTGATGAGTTTCAGGACGTGAACCGCCTGCAATATCTGTGGCTCAAACTGCTGTCGCGTGATCATGGCGAACTCTTCGCGGTGGGCGACGACGACCAGTCAATCTACTCCTGGCGTGGCGCCAGTGTCGGTTTTATCCGCGACTTCCTGAGCGAATTCCCCAATGGGCGGATGATCCCGCTGGAACAGAATTTCCGCTCCACGGGGCATATCCTCACGGCCGCCAACAGCGTTGTCGCCCGCGACCGCAACCGGCTGGGCAAGACGCTGTTTACCGAACAGGGTGAGGGTGCGCCGATCGAGGTTATCACCTTCTCCGGTGGCCAGCAGGAGGCGCAGGGTCTGGCGCGCGAGATCGGACGTCGCCAGCTGATGGGTGTCGCCCTTGAGGACATGGCGGTTCTCTACCGGTTCAATTTCCTCTCGCGCATGCTCGAAGAGGAACTGCTCCGGGCGCACATTCCCTATGAACTGGTCAACGATACAGCCTTCTGGCAGCGCGCGGTCGTCAAGGATGTGCTGGGCCTTCTGCGTCTGGCGGACGGACCCGATGCGCTGCAGGGAGATGAAGCGTTCCGTCGCGTCATCAACCAGCCAGCCCGTGGGGTTGGGGCGAAGACACTCGCCCGGATCGAGCAGCTGGCCCAGGATGAAGCGCTCTCGCTCTTTGCCGCGGCTGAAAAGCTGTATGCGACCAGCCAGAGCAAGACCGCCGAGCGGGTGCGGGCCTTCCTGCATGTCATCCGCGATGAGGAGCTGAGCACCGAGACCGCACTGGGTGCGAGGATGCGGACACTGGCGGAGCGCTCGGGCTATCTGGATATGCTACGGGTTGCGGGTGAGGAGGGTAATGCCGGGCTCGAAAACCTCGACGAACTGTTCTCGCTGGCGATGGAGTTCACGAGCGTCGAGGACCTGTTTGATCACGCGGCCCTTGGCGCGGCAGCTCCCAGCGAGGCGGGGCAGGGCCGTGTTCGTCTGATGACGATCCACGGCTCCAAGGGTCTTGAGTTCGAGCATGTCTTTCTGATGGGCTGGGAGGACACACTGTTCCCCGGTCTGTCGCCCAGCAATCTCGACGAGGAACGCAGGCTGGCCTATGTCGCGCTGACGCGCGGGCGCGCGCGTGTCGCCATCAGCTGGTGTGCCTGGCGCAATGGCCGGTCCGCCGACCTGTCGCCCTTCATCGGCGACATCCCGCCCGAGGCTCGCTATTCGGGCTGGCTGGGCAGGGCGAATAGCCGTGCGGAGGCTCGGGCCATCCGGGACGCGCAGGATGAGGCGCTGGGGATCTAGCCCACCCAAAACAGCGTCACAACGGGTTCAGGCACACTGTCGTGCATGACACCCACTCGCCCGTCCGTCACCGAGGCAGATCTGTCGCCCGGTCCGGAACACCGCCAGCTACGGGCACTGGCACAACAGGCCGGTCGTGAACTCGATGGGCACGGCAATCGTGTCGCCGGCATGGCGCAGGCACTCGGTCATGCCCATCGGGGCGAGCCGCCGCCAGTCCATCTCGCTCTGGGCGCGCAGCTACACGACATTGGCAAACGCCACATCCCCGACACGATCCTCGACGCCCCCCGGCGGCTGACGCCGGCCGAATGGGCCGTCATGCGTCTGCACACCATTCTGGGGCTGGAGATCCTGTGTCGCGCTCTGGGCCACGTCCCGCAGGATGTCGCGGACTGTGTGCTGCTCCATCACGAACACTGGGATGGATCGGGCTATCCGATCGGTCTGTCCGGGGCATCCATCCCCCTGCTCGCGCGCCTTGTCGCCATCGCGGATTTCATCGACGCGCTGGCTTCACCGCGTGCCTACAAATCCGCCATGGCACCCGAGCTTGTCCGCACCCTCGTGCTCAGGGCGCGGGGTGTGAAGTTCGATCCGATCCTGACCGATCTCGCGTTGCGGATCTGGCCGCAGCTGCTGCGTGCACGCGCTCAGGCTGACCAGCCAAACGGCGTCACAACGAAACCAGCGATACTCAAACCCTGATCCACAGACAGGAGGCGCCTGATGGCCCGCAGAAAACAGACCATTACCCCGCGTGCGTGGACACGCTCAGCGAAACAGAACAGGCGCAGGCGCGTCGCGCGATCATCACCGCGGTGCGCGACGCCCTCAAACGTGGCCCGCATACGGCCATCGAACTGCGTGCCCGCGTACCCGTGGAGATGAGGGGAGCGTTTCCTGTCGTGTTACGCAGCCTGCTCCATGCCGGAGAAGTCGCCTCCCTGGGCCATAGCGTCTATGCAGCCGTGCCGTGGATGCCGCAGACCCGGACGGTAAGGGGCGATGTCACGGCTGATCTCATCATCGGTGTACTGTCCTGTGAGCGTCGTGCTGGGGCCAGTGCGGCCGAACTGGCGGGTGATCTGCTCATCCCCGTGATCCAGATCCGCGCGACCCTGACCGCCTTGAGGGGGTGGGGCTGATCTGTGAGGCGAAAGAGCCGGGTCATTACCGCATGCTCAGCCGCCGGATGGCGACGGAAGTGCGACAGGGTGCGTCGGGGCGGGTTTTCGCGGATGTGCGTCATGCGTGACTGGGTGACATTTCCTGATGGAAACCGGGGTCGGCGGTCATGGGACAGTGATCCGCAGAGAGCGGGTGCCTGGCAACGGCGGCTCGCGCAGGCCTGGGGCGGCGATGAGCGCCCGGTCTGCGACTGTCACCATCAGGGACAGCCGATGGGGCTATCTGTCCATCGCTGCCTGCGCCAGCGCGATGGTCGACAGGTCGAAGTCTATCATCTTGCCCGTCTGCGTCATCAGGGGGCTCTGCACCATGTCGCCTGCTCGTTCCATGAGGCCGATCCACGTCGCGATGGCCGGGGTGGCTATGCGGATGGTGTCGTGCGCGAGCGTGACGACGGGCGGATTGGCATCGCCCTGCGCCGAGGGCTGCGCTGCCTCGACGTAGCGGCTGCTCCGGCCGATCCGGCGCAGGCCGCGCGACAGGGTGGAGGGCAGGGGGCTGTGCGACAGGCCCGTATTACCGAGCTCGGCCTTTTGCATCTGCTGTGGGAGGAGGCCGGGCTGAACCGCTGGACACCCCGTCTGGGGCGTGCGCGACGGCGCTGGCCCTTTGTCCGCGAAGCGCTCGACCGGGCAGCCCTGCGGATTGTTCCAGCCCGTAATCAGACCCTGTCCGACCGGCTGGCCATGATCGGCTACGCCGATGAGGACGGGCCCGCGCTGTTGCGCGAGACGGCGCGCGCCTGTGGCGACACATGGCGGATCCTGTTGCTGGGGATCGTGGACGACATCGCTCTGGTGAACTGGCAGGAAGGCCAGCAGTTCTGCGCGCTGCGTTTTGATGGGGCCGGAGCCTACAACCTGCGCGTCAGTGCCGCGTCCCTCTGGCATGAGCGTGTCGCGCGCCGTTATCCGATGGCGATGGCCGCTCTGGCACAGCCGCGTGCTGAGCGGGCCATCCGGGTGGTTGGTCTGGTGACGGCGACCGTGCGGGTGGGAATGACGCAAGGTCTGTCGTTGGTGCGCTGTCGCGCTGACGACATCGCGTTGATGGAGGTAGAGCCTGATACGCTGACCCCTGTCTCCAGTCGCTATGAGCTGGCCATTGCCCGCGCTTTGGTGGAGCAGCGCCGGAGCTTTGTCCGGCCGCTGCGTTTTGACGCTGGTCGCGACGCGGTTCTTCCAGATTTTGTCCTGACGGATACGGGCGAACCGCGCGGCACCCCGATGGAGGTGTTCGGCCGGGCGGATGAGGCCTATGCCGCCCGTCGGGCGGAGAAGGCCCGCTATTACGATGAGGTCTACGGGCAGGCGCATTGGTGCACTGGGATGCTGTCGCCTCACCCGGCCGCTGGCCGGACTTCCCGCCAGTGCATGTTCAGGCGGGTGGGGATGGCGATGCGTAGGGCGCTTGGAACCCCGTCTCCCGGTTGGGTGGAACGGCGGTTATCCCCAGAATCTGTGGACAGAATGGTGTGCAAGCTGTGACCGGTCTGGACAAACCCGGGGAGGAGCCAACCCGTCCTGCCGATGCCGAGCTCATTGGCACGGCTCTGGTGTGGATCGGTTGGCCGCTGCAGCAGCTCTCACGGCGTTCTGGCTATGACCGCCATGAGATTACGCGCTGGATCCGCAAGGGCGGGATGCCTGAGCCGTTCAGGCTGTGGCTCACAGCCCTTCGGGCGGTACATATCCGCTATCCGTCTCCCCTGGCGACAACCGTTCGGCCGGGTGGTAACCGCCCGCCTCTGGGGCGGTGGGAGGTATTACGGATCCAGCTGGTGATCGGCTGGTCGGAGCGCGAACTTGCGGGGCGGCTGGGGGAGCATCGCACCGCCTTGCGACGTCGTCTGGAGGCGGGGGAGACGCTGGACGCACAGGAATCCCGGTGGCTGGAACTGTTGGAAGATGGCCACCGGCTGAATCCGCGGCCTGACGGGCCGCGTTAACACGAAAGGACACACAATGCTGGATGGACAGTTACATGAAGGACAGGGTGGCGACACGGACACGGATCCGGCCGTAGGCGGGATTGCGGCGGATCGGCTGCGCTCGATCATCGAGCGGGTCGAACGCTTGGAGGAAGAGCGCAAGGCGCTGGCTGGCGACATCAAGGACATCTTCACCGAGGCGAAATCGGCAGGCTTCGACGTGAAGGTGATCCGCCAGATCATCCGGCTGCGGAAGCTTGAGCCAGCTGAGGTGGAGGAACAGGAAACCCTGCTCGATATCTATCGGCGCGCTCTGGGCATTTAGGCTGAATCTAATCCAGTAGGTGCAATGCGCAGCTGGCGGCATCGTGGTTGCCGTCAGTTGCGGCATGAAGATGTTTGCCAATTTTGTAGGTTGTGGATGGGGTATGTGCTACTATATGACCAGTTATATGGTCAGGAGGTTCTGATGCAGACCGTTAATCTTGTCGAAGCAAAAACCCATCTCAGTCAGCTTGTTGAACAGGCCATGCAGGGCGAACCGGTTCGGATTATGCGGCGTGGCAAGGTCATCGTCCAGATCAACAGCATTGTCCGGGAACGCAAGCCTGTTGACCTCCAGGTGCTGCGCACCCTGACTGAGGGCATGACACCGCAGACTGTTTCTGCGGGGGAGAGTATCCGTGCCATGCGTGATGAGGCCCGATATTGAGCCTTTATATTGATACATCGGTACTGGTTGCAGCATTGACCAATGAGGCAGAGACGGCTCGGATGCAGGAGTGGCTTGCCAGCCAGAATCCCGCGTCACTGTTTGTCAGTGACTGGGTTGTTACCGAATTTTCTTCTGCCCTGTCGATCAAGCTGCGCACCGGCAGATCACAGTCACAGACCGGGCCAACGCCCTGGCTCTTTTTACCCGTCTGTGTGTGGATAGTTTTGAATGTCTTCCCGTCACCGGACAGCAGTTCAGGACGGCTGCCCGGTTTTCAGATCAGTATGCTCTTGGTCTGCGTGCGGGAGATGCGTTGCATTTGGCAGTCTGTGCTGATCATGGTGTGATGCTGTGCACACTGGATCGTCGCCTTGCTGAGGCAGGTCCTCATCTGGGCCTGCGTGCCACGCTTCTTTAACTGCCGTTACATAAGCGTTAGGGGGATTGCTCTGAGCATCTGATGGTGTTCAGAGCTGTTACGCCAGATCAGGTTGTAGTGGATGTGAGCGATGCGGTTACAGATGGCTCTGTGGTTTTTGCTTCTGAAGTAAGCCCTGTTTTTAACGCAGAGGTCGTGTTTTTACGGCTGGAAGAACCGAACAACTCCTCTACGATTTCTTTTTCAAACTCGGCTTTCAGATCATTTTTGTTTCCAGAAACCTTCACCGTCTGGACGCTATCGTACGATGAAAACGATGTCGGGGCATCAACATCTGTCTTTACGAGTGGCTGTTTGAGATTGGGACCCGTTCCGACTGCGTATTCCATTTTTCCGGAAAGTTCGGAAGAAATGGAAAAACTGGTAATAGTACCACTGTCCGTCTGGGCGGTTGTCTGCGTCACATCGATAGACAGGGACGCATTGCCCCATAACTCGCTGAGATCTGCTGTTGCGTTCTCCTGAACGAGGCCTTTTAAATCCCGTTCCATCTGATTGGATGCAACATTGTTATTTTTATCAAGATCTTCGTATGCGGCTTTTATTTTCTGCATGTATGGCGTGGCCATCGCAGCCGAATCACTAAAGACGTTAATGTTGCCCCAAATACCATCGTTTCGTGCACTTTCCATGGACAGCCGTTCGTCAGCCACGAAAGCATTCCATTTTTCAGAATCCGATGTTGTTGAACTCCCGAGGACCTGAACAATGGCACTGTATATTTTGGATAGGGTACTATTGGCCGTTATTCCCGAACTCTGCGTGTCAATGTAGGTTTGTGCTTCCTGAGACAGAGTGAGCGTATCGCCTATTGTGTCATCATAGGCACTGGATGTTTCAGAAGAGTTGGAAACAACACTATTCCCATGTTGAATCACCCCTCTTTCACCGTAAATAGCCACATTTAGTGCATCAGGCATAACAGGAGCCTGAGACCACGTCGCAGACCACGAAAGGTTTTTTGTGGTAATTGTTGACATGAGGAGGCTCCTGCTTCTGCCGAATTATACCGATTACTAATGTAAAAAGATTCGGGTAAAAGAAACGTTAAGCTATTACTGAATGTAGAAAGTCCCCCCTAAGCTGCTCACGCCGGACCATGGGCCAGATGAAGGCGCTGTACATGTTGGGAAATGGGTTCCGCCAGTTCGCGTAAATGGGTATGCGATATAGTTTGAATAATACTGGTTTAAAGATGATTGATAGCTGAGGTTAATATAGTAGTTACACCCATAAGTGTTGTCGCTAGATGTTGCCGTGAATTGTATTGAAAGATCTGTTTTGTCGGGGCCGACCGCATTGGCCACAATTGAGGTTGTCCCCGTAGGGATGGTTAAACTGGCGCTTTGCGGTGTTACACTCGGAGAAGCGCTGTAGCCGCTTATAGCAACTGATTGAGGGGCGTTATTAGTAACTTTGATGGTTCCGCTGGCAGCCTGAGACGGCGTTGCAAATGACAGCGCAGAAATGCCCATAATACCCAGTGACACAAAGAGATTTTTAAGAAACATTGTGGATGTCCTATTCAATCATTCTTGAGCACTATGTTGGGCATGGCATGTCCACACGCTCAAGCAGCCTCAGGCTATGATAGAGCTGCGAAATATTGCAATCATGTTGGAGGGCGTTTTACGCATGGCTGTCAGTCCGATGTGTGTACGGCTCTGCCGACCTATGATCTAGCCTGGGCGCACGTTAAGCCTTTCACCAAAACCGACGCCAGACGCGCAGCGCCATGGCCGCTAGAGCAATGATGCCGCTGATTCCGCGAAAGAGCTGCTCGATGACCTGCCCCTTGCGGGCAATCCCGTCGAGCAGCTGTGCACTGCTCTGGTGATCCAGCCAGTAGAGGGTGGGCAGGCTCAGCCGCGGGGTGCTGGCGACAACTGCCAGACCGGCTGAAGGCCAATACCGAGGAGGCCGTAAAGCACGAGCAGGCTCAGCCCGAACACAGCCACCCCATACCAGCAGAACGAAATGACAGGGCGGGCACGGGCAATAAAGGTGCGCAGGAAAAGCATCGAAACACTCCATAGCAGAAAAGAAGGAATGAACAGACTGCCAGAAAGGATTGTGACGCCTCGCATGGGCTAGGGCGGCCGCAACGGTCGCAGGCTCGCGCTGCGCGCGCCGTTGCCCCCGCCCCGATCCCATGCAGCGGCAGAGGGGTGAAGGAGAAAAAAACAATGCACAAACAGATAGTCCTAACCCCGCTGTGGAAAGGGATCGCTTCAACCATGCCGACCGAGGTGCAGGCCGTTGGACGACGGGCCGCCCTGATCTCGGTGTCGATTGCCCCATGTGACAGGGTCTGGAGCGCGCGGGAGCGTCTGGCCGACGAACTGGTGCGTGTCTGCTATGGCAGCGCCATGCGTGAGTGCAATCGCTCGGCGCTGGCCTGCATGATGCGTGTGCTGGTTGAACAGGCGGTTCCCGGCCTGCCGGGCCAGCATGTGCAGCGCAACGCCCCACCCCCGCCGCTGGGCGATGGTGAATGGTATCGCCATTGGTTTGCCGTCAGCCGCAGGAGGGTGGGGCATGAGCGACATGGGTCTGCCTGACGTGCGCGTGCAGGTGCGCGGGCCTGCGCGCGATCGTGCGGGATTACGGGACTGGCTGCGTGCGGCGTGTCGCGAGATGGGTGGCGGGTCGCCGCCGGTGTTTGGGATCCGCACGAGCCGAACGCGGCTGTCCTTCGAACTGGAGCCCATGCACCAGAGTTTTCATGTGCCGTTGATGACGCGCCTGACGCGCCGGTATCCCCGGCTGGTGTATACGCTCACATGGGACAATCCGGACGACACATCGCGCTATGCGAAAACGGGGCTTGAGATCTGGCAGGCAGGCCGGGTGTGCAGGAGTGGGTCTTTTGCGGCTTTGCTGGGTGTGACCCGCACCCGGCCGGGGCGCAGGACAACCCGTGTCGTGTTGTTTGAGTCTGAGGACAGCATCGGCGATATCCGGCCCTATGCGCGGATGGGAGCAGGGCTTTGTAGCATCCCGCCCGGTCCGCACGACATTGGCCCGTGGCGTGTTCTGGAGGCGTGGGTGCCGGAGCGGCCGAACACCCTGTACGATCCTGCCCGCAATATCGTGCTCCATACCGTCTCTACACAGGTGACGGTCATGAGCGACATTACCGTGTATGGACGGATCGGAGCGAAGGCGTGGCTCAATGTGGACGAACTGTCTCAGCGTTTTCCGGAACTGGCAGGCTGGTGCGACACATGGCGGGCTTATGAGGCGGATGCTGAGGCTCGGGCGCGTGAAGCGGCAGCGCGCTACACTCGCCACGCGCGCCGCATGAAAATGCTTTATGGCCCGGACTGGGACGCAATCCTATTCTGATGCTTTTTCACACGCTCGGACGTGATGCGCTCAGGCGTGCGCGGGCGTGCAACGCTTTCACGGGCTTTGGCCCGTTCAGCATTGCACGGCTCGCAGGCGATGCCTTTACGACAGGCCGTAACGCTGGGCATTTCGATCCAGCGGCTTTCCCACTGGCAGCGGGAGCAGGTGAAGAGGGCGACCATGCGCATACCCGGCTGGTAAACACAGCCGTGATCGCCGCAGTCGGTGAGATGCGCGAGGATGCGCGGCGCGCGGCGTGGCCGCTTCCATCCAAACAGGTCGCCCTGTCGTGCCATGTCTGGCTCCTGTGTTCGGGAAAGGTCGAGCAGGTGTTGCCGGTTGTCCAGAGGACACCGGCAACGGCTGGGGTCAGTCCGGGGTGTGGGCTGACCGGCGGGCGTTGAGAAAGTTACTGAGTGCGGTTGATATATTCAGCCGGTCAGTGCCGAGCAGCAGAGCACAGTAGGATAGGCCGGCCGGAATAATAGCCCCCGCACCCCATTGATCGGCAATTGAGTAAATGAATCGAAACTTCTCGATGTGAGCGCTCTGGAAGAAGACAAAATCAGTCAGAAACAATGCAGAGCAGACACATATATTTATGAAAACAAAGATGAAACACCATTTCATGGCGGTTTCCATCATCAAAAGACTAAGCATGAGTAACGGTTCGAATGTCTCATAGAGTTTTCGCAGGATAACTGTGAAGGAGAGTTTATCCCCACTTTTGGTGGTTGTGTCACTGTGTGGTGTCGTCATGGTCAGTCCTTTGCGATACGGCGGGGCAGTCCCGCTTTTGCAGTATGACGCAACCGGTTGTGACGCCTGTCGGGCGCACCCTGTCCGGGCGGGCGTGTCTGGTTCCCCGCTGCCCACAACTTCACAGGCACCTCCCAAGGGCCGCGCGCCGCCTGACTCTTGGCGGTCGCGTCGCACAGCCCTTGGGTCCCTCCTGTGAATTTATGGACAGCTCCTACTTTGTGCCGGAACCAGCCCGTAGCGACAGCGGACACACCAGACGCCTTCGGCGGCCTACGGCGGGCGCGTCACACGCGCCCTCTGGTGCAGCCCCGACCTTTTGCCGGGTGAGGGGCGTTTTGCTCAGGAGTGAAGGAGTGGGGGGAGGCGATTATACCTCTTGCCCGCCGTTCTGGGGGGCGGGTAGCACAGGGGCGCGAGGTATAGAATCACCCCATGGGAATATAAAAACGGCGGGAGCGGTTTTTTTCTTGGATCATGGGATTGCGAAAAAGTAACCGAAAGAACTACACAATATTGTTTCGTTTACAGTCGTAAAAAAGAATGAAAAAACGCGCTTTTTTGGCTGTTTTCCGCGCTTTTTTGCTTGCATGGCTTTTCTTGGCGTACTAATCTTTACTTGTTGAGAGGGAATAGGCCCGAACAACAAAGCGCCCCGGTCGGTGTTTCGACCACCAAACCGGGACTAGCCAGAACAGAAAGAGAGCCTTTCATGTCCGACGTAAACAACACTGTAAGCAAGCCCCGTTCTTCCCGCAAGGTAACGCCCCCCGCAAGGGCGATGCCGCCGGTTCCGTCTCTCCCGCCCGCGCCCGCCAGTTCCATGAAACGGAACAGCGCATGAAGCCAATCGTTCACCTTCAATGGCCGACCTGCTCCACCTCGTTCCCTCAGACGATCAGATGGCGCTGATTGGCCCCCGTTTCGGTCTGGACGTTGCAGACGTTGAGGAAATGATCGGCCTCGGCCTGAGCGCCGTTCGCGAGCAGTATGACGCGCTACGGCCCTTTCTGGTCTCTACTTACAGGGGCGAGGACGATTTCAAGGCGATCAAGATTCATCTTGATCGTATTGTGGATGCACTGGTGCGCTCGGCGCATGGTGCGGCCAATTACTACGAAACCCGCCGCCAGCTTGCGAAAGACGCAAAGGACAAATGGGCAAACGAACATCGCGATGACGACCGTATGGGCATCGACGGTCAGGATAACTATACAGACCGTCTGCGCCGAAACGCGGCCGAACACGCCGTTAAGGCTTACGCCCTGTTCCATATCGCCAGCGGAGCCTGCACGCTTACGCCGAAGTGATGGGCGAAGAATGGCAGCCCTATCAGCACCGGGCAAATAACCGCACCGTGCCGCAGGAAGCCGCTGCGGCTCTCGACGAGGCGCTTGGTATCTGAACAATAACCAGCCGGGCCGAAAGGCCCGGCAAACCTGAACGCGACAGAGAACGCATGACAACGAAAAAGCCTCATCCCGTTTTGCGGGCTTTGCTTCCGCCCAGCCAAACGCCAAAGCATCTTGAAGACAGGCTGAAGGCATTGGCAGCAATTTTTCAGACGTTAGCCCTGAGCGCATGGGGGCTAGGTATTTTAACGCCCCTGATAACAGCATACACGGCACTGAACCTTATTCATGCGGGCTTGTCCTTTGTACTGGGGGCCACGCTTGAATTATGTTCTTTGACACTACTGGCTTACGTTCCCTATACTGTAGAAGTGAAGGAGGGGCCTTGATATGGATGTTTTTACGCAATCGCTCCTGTTTATCCTGCTCCCAGCAGCCATTTTTACCCTTGTCGCAGGGCTTTCTATCGGCCCCGTCATGACACGCCTTGCCAAATGGCGGGAGTCATTGGAGCGCAACTAAATCAAGACCGGCGGGCATAAGCCCGCCGCGATGCGTTCCGGTCTTTATTTTCCATCCTGTTTCTGCCTGCCCGGAATAATGGGGCAATCATCCCTCCCACCGGGCTATCCACAACTCCACAGGCACCTCCCAAGGGCCGCGCGCCGCCTGACTCTTGGCGGTCGCGTCGCGCGGCCCTTGGGTCCCTCCTGTGGATTTGTGGATAGCCACAGCCTTGTGCTGGAACCTGTGCTTGCCGGTCTGTTTCGCCAGGCGCCAGGCCAGTCGCGGCCCCTTGGACGGAGACGCAACTGCTCAACCCAAGAATAACACGCTCTCCACAAAACAGGTTGGCCACCCTACCTCCCGACGAGCTGCCCACAACTCCACAGGCACCTCCCAAAGGGCTGCGCGCCGCCTGACTCTTGGCGGTCGCGTCGCGCAGCCCTTTGGGCCCCTCCTGTGGATTTGTGGACAGCCACGACTTTATGCCGGAACCAGCCCGTAGCGACAGCGGACACACCAGACGCCTTCGGCGGCCTACGGCTGGCGCGTCACACGCGCCCTCTGGTGCAGCACCGACCTTTTGGCAGGCGCGGGGCGTTTTGCTCGGGAGTGAAGGAGTGGGGTGGGGCGATTATGCCTCCTGTCCGCCGTTCTGGGGCGGGCTGCACAGGCTGCGAGGTATAGAATTATTCTATGGTAATATGAAAACGGCTGGAACGTTTTTTTTTCTTCTCTAATGTAATTGATGAAAAGTAACCGAAAGAGATACACAATATTTGTTCGGTTAGTGGTGCAAAAAAGAATGAAAAAACATGCTTTTTTGGCTGTTTTCCGCGCTTTTTTGCTTGCGGGTCTTCCCGTGGCGTACTAATCTTTACTTGTTGAGAGGGAATGGGACCGAACAGCAAAGCGCCCCGGTCGGTGTGTCGAGCACCAGACCGGAGCCAGCCAGCAGTAGGCACAGTTTGAAGCCGCCTGAGCGGCACGTCGGTTCAGTATTCTTTCATTTCTATTTTCGGTTCATGGAGTAGGCATATGGCAGGCAGCGTCAACAAGGTCATTCTGGTCGGCAATCTGGGCAAAGACCCCGAAGTGCGTCATGGGCAGAGTGGCGCGAAGATCGTCTCTTTCTCACTGGCGACAAGCGATACATGGAACGACCGGGCTTCTGGTGAACGCCGCGAACGCACGGAATGGCACCGAGTGGTGGTGTTTAACGAACGCCTTGCCGATGTGGCCGAGCGCTTTCTGCGCAAGGGTCGCAAGGTCTATCTGGAAGGCTCGCTCCAGACCCGCAAGTGGACGGATCAGGGCGGACAGGAGCGCTTTACCACTGAGGTGATTATTGATCGCTTCCGTGGGGAGTTGACCCTTCTGGACAGCCGCCCGGATGGCGAAACCGGCGGCCAGTATGGTGCGGCCCCTGAGCGTAGGCAGGCGGCTCCCGCTTACGGCAATACTGGCCCGGTGGACGAAATCCCGTTCTGACGGGCAGCGAATGGCGCGCGTGGGACGCGCGCCATTTTGGACACAAAACGCTAGTTCTGGGTTCGGTCAGGGACACGCAGGGGTGTCAGATCACACCATGCCTGCCCGTTTTCCGCCACGTAACTATGCCCCTCACAGTAGCGCCCGCGTTCAAGCGTATGCGACACCAGCGCATAATGTGCGACTAACCCCCCACAGAAAAACAGGGCACCAGCCAGTGCCAGGCGCGAGATCGCTTTCCAGCGTGTCGCCAGATAGAAACCCTGTTCATGGTGCGGCATCTGCTGTTTGAGCCGGTCGTACAGTTCCGTTTTCAGCCCGCCCATGATCGAGGCGATCATTTTGTCGATCGTGGCCTGCTGGTGCTGCTTGAGACGTTCCTCCTCCGCCTTGATGCGGAGTTCTGCTGCCGAGCTGATGGCCCGTGCGCTTTCCAGTCCCTTTGTCAGGTCATCGCGCATCGTCCTCAGGCTGCGTTGAGCGACTTCCTCGGCCGCCGTGATCCGTGCGGCCGCCGCGTCTACGCTCTGGCAGGTTTCGGCTGTCGCATCGTTCAGGCGGGCGAGCAGAATCCCAAGCGGGCTATTCAGAGCAATGCCCGCATCGTGAAGGCTGGTGAGGAAGCGCTGTCGCGCTTCCTCTTCTGGTGTTCGACTGGCCGGATGGCTTATGGCATCCATTCGTCAGCGCCTTCCTTAGTGAGGTTGGCAGTAAAGTCCTTCAGCCATTTCTGGGCCATATGGACCCATAGAGGATTGAGGGGATGGCCTGATTGTCCCGCGTTGTTGGCAATCGCCTCAAACACGCTCAAGCCTTCCTCTTCGATATATTTCATGGCCGTGAGCGCAGGCATGTCTATCGGAATAACGCCAGCTTTCAACATGCTGAGGAACCGGGAATCTTCCCGCAGCCATTCGAAAGGATCGACTGCGCGACTAGTGTTGCGTTGCAGGCCAGCGTTTAGGAAAAGCAGGCTTGTGCCACCCTGAAACGCGCCGCTGGCCCAGATCCGGTGCATGTGCTCGAAATCATCGCGTTCCGGCCCTGTGAAATAGGCGTAGGTCGGGATCAGGTTTGACGCGGCGAGGAAGTGTCCAAGATCGGATTCCGCTGCGAGCTCTTCACTAATCCTGTCGCCGCCCCCCATGTCGATCACTACCGAGGCCTGCTGTTCCAGTGCTGTCGCCAGTGTATCGGCCAGCCAGACCTTGCAGGTTTCGAGCGTCGCGTTTTTAGGGCGTCCAACGCCATGCACACCCTCTGGTGGATAAAGACGCGACAGCATTGGGTTATTGATGTCGCCATCAGCGACAAGCACCTTGTGCCCGAGTGCGATGGCATGTCGTGCTATGACGCGCAGCCGAGGCTGCCGCCACTGCGACCGCGGCCTATGCGCCACAGTGCGCGGGGGGTACGAGTGGGAGTCGGGGGTACTTTGCTGGTGTCAGCCATAGAATGAGACCTTCTGATGAGAGACGGGCACAATGCCTGCCTCTCATCATTGTCGCTCATTCCGTTGTGACGCTGTGCACAGGCCTATGGCTCAGAGGTGTCGTCTGGCGCGCGCGGCCCGATAGACGAACTTTTCTTCCTCAGTCATGGAGCGGGTCGTTTCATGACGCGCGTCTATAAAGCGGCCCACATCTTTCAGCCAGTCGTCTTCGAACTCATAGCCCCGTTTGCTGGGATAGCCCGGCAGATCGTCGCCAAACTCCCAGGCGTTCCCACTCAGGGGGTTGATTTCCCCTTTGCGAATTGGCGGCAGGGTGGGGTCGAATGGCTCATAGGCACGATACGACACCCCGACGATCTTGGGCAGGTCAAGGGTGACAAGCGGCGTGTCGCCAGCCAGAGCGACAGCACTGTGCCCCGCCGTTGGCTGCGCACTAGCGACAGACGCTGCCCGCGCCTTTCG
>NZ_BAIN01000047.1 GCF_000613285.1 Acetobacter papayae JCM 25143
CCAGCAGCTTGGCATAAGCGATATTGCAGGCCGCCTGCTTGCCCTGCGCGGTATTACGCCTGAACAGGCGGCGCATTACCTCAAACCCCGCCTGAGCGCCCTGCCCGACCCCTCCTGTCTGGTGGATATGGACCGCGCGGCCGAACGTCTGGCCCGCGCCGTGCAGGCGGGTGAATGTGTCGGCATTTTTGGCGATTACGATGTGGACGGGGCCTGCGCCAGCGCCGTTCTGGCGGCTTTTCTCGAAGAGCTGGGCTGCCCGGTTTTAACCCATATTCCCGACCGGATGACCGAAGGCTACGGCCCCAACCAACCGGCACTCGAAGCCATGGTGCTCAGGGTGCCAAGGTGCTGGTATGCGTGGATTGCGGCACGGCCTCGGCCAGTGTGCTCGACCCCATGAGCGCGCAGGCCGATGTTATCGTGCTCGACCACCACAAATCGGAAGATGCTCTGCCTGCCATTCTGGCCACGGTTAACCCTAACCGACCTGACTGCCGCTCGGGCCTTGGCAGATCTGCGCTGCTGCCCTGAGCTTTCTCGCCACGGTCGCCACCCGGCGCGCCCTGCGTCTGGCAGGCTGGTTTGCCACCCACCCCGAACCCGATCTCAGGCCCCTGCTTGATCTGGTAGCACTGGCCACGGTGTGTGATGTCATGCCCTTGCAAGGGCTTAACCGCGTTTTTGTCGCAAACGGGCTGGAAGTCATGGGCCGCCGCCAGCGTATCGGGGTTGCGGCTCTGCTGGAAGTGGCGGGCGTTACCAAAGCGCCGGATGCCTCATCCTGCGGGTTTGCGCTGGGGCCACGCATCAATGCGGGCGGACGGATAGCCGAAGCCGCCCTTGGCCTGCGCCTGCTCCGCTGTGCCGACCGCTGGAAGCCCGGCAGATGGCCGAAAGGCTGGATGCCGTCAACCGGCGCAGACAGGGGGTGGAAGCCGAAATTCTTGATCGCGCCATGCAGGAAGCCGCCGCCCAGAAAGAAGCCGGGCGTGGGGTTATTCTGCTGGCAGGCAAGGACTGGCATCCCGGCGTGGTCGGCATTGTAGCAGGCCGGATCAAGGAACGGTTCAACCGCCCCGCCCTTGTGGGGGCCGAGCAGGAAGATGGCACGATCAAGGGGTCTGGCCGGTCGGTTACCGGGCTGGATCTTGGCACGGTCATTATCGCTGCCCGGCAGGCAGGGTTGCTCAAGACTGGCGGTGGCCATGCCATGGCGGCGGGCTTTTCGCTCGAAGCCGAACAGCTTGACGCGTTTCATACCTTTCTGGACACGCGCCTGCCCGATGCCGCCACCCTGCCCGACAGGGTGGACCTGATGCTGGATGCCGTAGTGTCCGTGGCAGGCGCCACCGTGGAACTGGCGCAGGATATGGCCAGTCTGGCCCCCTTTGGCGCAGGCAACCCCGAGCCGGTTCTGGCCCTGTCACATGTCACGGTTATTCGCACCGACCGTATCGGCCGGGATGGCAACACCCTGCGTGTTCTGCTGAAAGCCGATAACAACGCACGGCTGAAAGCGCTGCTGTTCCGCGCGGAAGACAACCCCCTGACTGCCACGCTGGAAGATACCACCCGCCCCCCCCTACATCTGGCGGGCACCCTACGGGCCGAGGAGTGGAACGGACGGACAGATGTTACCTTCTTCATTCAGGATGCGGCGCGGGCCTGAGCACCCGCCTGCCACGCCTGACTGACTGAAAAACGCTTCTTAGCCGCCACGCGCGGCATCGCGCCGGGCTTCGACTTCCTTTTTCATCGCCTCCTGAACCTTTTCAAAGGCCCGGACCTCGATCTGGCGCACCCGCTCGCGCGAAATGCCATATTCATGTGCGAGGTCTTCAAGGGTGGAGGGGTCATCCTTGAGGCGTCGTTCGTTGAAAATACGGCGTTCGCGTTCATTCAGGGTTTCGAGTGCTGAGGCCAGCAGGGCCTTGCGACCCGACATTTCCTCGCTTTCGGCGTACAGCTCTTCCTGATTGTGCTGCTCGTCCACCAGCCGGTCCTGCCACTCGCTATCCTGATCGGCCCGCATGGGGGCGTTCAGGCTGTGGTCAGGGGCGGCCATGCGGCGGTTCATGTCCACCACATCCTGCTCGGAAACACCCAGCGTGCGGGCGATCTTGTCCACCTGCTCGGGGCGCAGGTCGCCATCATCAATGGCCTGCATCTGCCCCTTGAGCCGGCGCAGGTTGAAGAACAGCTTTTTCTGCGCTGCCGTGGTGCCCATTTTGACCAGCGACCAGCTATGCAGGATGTATTCCTGAATGGCTGCGCGAATCCACCACATGGCATAGGTAGCCAGCCTGAACCCTTTTTCGGGGTCGAAGCGGCGCACGGCCTGCATCATGCCGATATTGCCTTCGCTGATCAGCTCATTGATGGGCAGGCCGTAGCCCCGATACCCCATGGCGATCTTGGCAACCAGACGCAGATGCGATGTGACGAGTCTATGGGCGGCTTTTGTGTCGCCGTTTTCCTTCCACCGCCGCGAGAGCGAAAGCTCCTCTTCGGGGGTGAGAAGGGGGAATTTACGGATTTCCTGAAGGTACCTTGAAAGATTACTTTCAGGCCCAACATCAATAACGGAAGATACCATGGTCCTGACACTCCTTCCGCGCTGAAAACTCCCTTGGGCGTATTGAGGTTCCCGAGCCATGCGGGAATTACGCCAAAATAAGGCAAGCTCAGCGCCCGATGGACGTTTATCCGGCCTGTTGAACGCCCTCCGCATGAGCGACGGTCAACCCGGCCTGCAACCCACCCCGCCTGTTACGGGGTTACGGGCCTGACAGGACAAGCCTGCACTTGATGCGCCAATGCTGTCAAGAAAACAGCACCCCGGCATAACTGCCATTCAGCACCCACATCATCCTCTGCAATAGCCTCTAAAGCGGGGCCTGATCAGGCTTCCGCTTCGGCCAGCGCCTGTTCCAAAGCCAGCATGTCAGGCGGCATGGGGGTTTCGAACAGCAGGTCTGCGCCGGTGCGGGGGTGGGTAAAGCCAAGACGGGCCGCATGCAGCGCCTGCCGAGGGAAATCCAGCGCAATATCCCGCGCGGTAGTGGGGAGTTGCCGCGCAATGGCGGGCAGACGGCGCAGGTAAAGCGGGTCTCCCATGAGCGGATGCCCGTTAGCCGAAAAATGCACGCGAATCTGGTGTGTGCGGCCTGTTGCCAAACGACATTCCACCTTGGCGGCCGCGGTGCCGAACGCCCGCAGCGTGGTGTAGCGTGTCAGCGCCCATTTGCCGCCGCGCTCCGTCAGGGCCATGCGTTTGCGATCGCGCTTGTCGCGACCGATCGCCCCTTCGTACTCCCCATTAGCCGGAGCAGGCAGGCCCCAGCAGAACGCCAGATAGGCGCGGTCTATCCGCCGGGCGGCAAAATCTTCCGACAGGGCGATATGGCTTTTTCCGTCTTGGCCGCCACCATCACGCCCGATGTATCCTTGTCCAGCCTGTGCACGATACCGGGGCGGCGCTCTCCGCCGATTCCCTTCAAGCTGTCTCCACAATGGGCAATCAGGCCATTGACGAGCGTGCCCGTTTCATTGCCGGGGGCAGGATGCACAACCAGCCCGGCAGGCTTGTCCAGCACAATCAGGTCTTCATCCTCGAACAGGACGGTAAAAGCCACAGCCTCGCCCTCCGGTGTGGCGGGAGCGGCAGGCGGCACATCCAGCACCACCACCATACCCGCGCGCACAAGGGTTGCGGGCTCTCGCACGCAGTTCTCGCCTATCGACAAGCACCCCGCTTCAATCAGCCCCTTGATGCGCGAGCGCGACAGCGCGGGCAGGCAGGCGGCCAGATAGCGGTCCACCCGCTCACCCGCCTGCGCGGCCTCCACCACGCAGGCCAGACGCTCTCCACCAAAAGGTGCGCTTGACGCCGTATAGACCTGCGGGGCGACAGAATCCTGAGCATGGGGGCTGCTAACATGGGGGCTGGGCGTATTCATAGGCGGAGCCATACCGTACCGCTGGGCAGGCCGGAAGGAAAACAGCGCGCATAAGCCCCAAAGGAGCAGAGGGGCGCGCAACACCGGCCTTTACCTGACGGGCTGATCTGCGCCATTCATCAAAACCAGCATGCCCCAACCCACACCCCCCGCGCCCCGCGCGCGCCACCGCCCCGCTTTCCACCGCAATGGCGCTGGCAGCCTGTGCGGCAGTGCGCAGGCGGCGACAGCTTGTGCTGGGCCTGCTTGCGGCAGGGGTTCTGCTCTCCATTCTGGCGGACTGCGCCATTGGCCCGGCCTCTCTTTCGCCCGGCGCGCTGCTGCATGCCCTGTTCAGCCCCGATACCGCCCCGCCGGATACGCGCCTGATCCTGTGGCGCATCCGCCTGCCTTACGCGCTGATGGCCGCCTGCGTAGGGGCGGCACTCGGGCTGGCCGGAGCGGAAATGCAGACGGTCCTTGCCAACCCGCTGGCCAGCCCGTTCACGCTCGGCACCTCTGCTGCCGGGGCGTTTGGGGCCTCGCTCTCCATTGTGCTGGGCTGGCACATACACAATGTGCCCCAAACGTGGATTATCGCGCTCAGTGCCTTTGTGTGTTCCATGCTCTCGGTCTGGCTGCTGGAAGCACTCACGCGCCTGCGCCAGACGGAAACCGGCCGGGCTGAAACCAGCACCGTGATTTTATGTGGTGTTGCTCTGGTGTTTTCCTTTCAGGCTCTTGTGGCGCTGATGCAGTTCATTGCCAGCGAAGATACCTTGCAGGACCTTGTTTTCTGGACACTGGGCAGCCTGACACGCGCCGCATGGCCCGCTATCGGCCTGCTGGCACTCGCTCTGGCACTCACCCTGCCCTTTGCGCTTGGGGCTGCCTGGCGGCTGACCGTTCTGCGCATGGGGGAGGAGCGCGCGGCCAGTCTGGGGGTGGATGTGCCTCGCCTGCGCCGCGCCGCACTGCTGCGCATCAGCCTGCTGAGCGCGCTGGCCGTGGCCTTTGTGGGGGTTATCGGTTTTGTGGGGCTGATTGCGCCACATATCGCCCGTGGCCTTGTGGGGGAAGACCAGCGCTACACCCTGCCCGCAAGCCTGCTGAGCGGAGCATTCATTCTTTCCACCACGGCATTGCTGGCGCGTGTACTGGTGCCCGGCGTGGTTGTGCCCACGGGAATTGTAACCGCTCTGGTGGGTATACCGTTTTTTCTGGTCATTATCCTGCGGCAGAAACCCGGCGCATGACGATGGAACAGGCTGGCAAGGCACATGAGCACACACCGCAGTCGGGCGAAGGCCTGAGGGTGCGGGGGCTGTCTGTTCGCCATGGGCAGCATACGGTGCTGCATGACATTACGGCAGGCCCTTTTCCGCCCGGCAGGCTGTGCGCCGTGCTCGGCCCCAATGGCAGCGGCAAATCCACTCTGCTGCGGGCCATGGGCGGGCTTGTGCCCGCATGCGGGCAGGTCAGCCTGCATGCTCAGGCCCTTGATGGGCTCGACCTGCGCACCCGCGCGCGCTGTGCTGCACCCTGCCCCAGACCCTGCCCGAACCGTTGCGCCTGAGCGTGCTGGAAACCCTGCTAGCCGCGCGCCGCGTAGCCCACCCGGCTCAGGCGGATGACATTCCCGCCGCACTGCACTGGCTGGAGCGCATGGGGATCGAAGCGCTTGCCCTGCGCCCGCTCAACACACTTTCTGGCGGGCAGCGCCAGCTTGTAGGGCTGGCGCAGGCACTCAGCCGCCACCCGCGCGCCTTGTTGCTGGATGAACCTCTGAGCGCACTAGACCCCCATTACCAGTACCGCATGCTTGATCTGCTGCGTGAGGAAACCGCCCGCTCGGGGCTTGTCTGCATTCTGGTTCTGCATGACCTCAATCAGGCACTCAACTGGTGCGAGACAGCCTGCATTCTGCATGAAGGAACGGTGCGGGCCTTCGGGTCACCACGCACCATTCTTACCCCTGCCCTGCTGCGTGATGTCTACCGTATCCATGCCTGCGTGGACACGGGTGCACAGGGGCAGGATTTCATCAGCGTGCAGGGGGTGGAAGCCGCGGGTCAGGTACCGCAGAACGTATAGCGCACCCGCTCATCCGCACCGGGTGGGAGAGCAAAACGCTCATGGCCCGGCTGTTCCTCATAGGGGTTAGACAGCACGGCTAGCATGGTTTCGAAGGGGGTAAAATCCCCCTGCTCCACCGCGCTGCGGATCATGGCCTCGACCAGATGGTTGCGCGGGATATAGCATGGATTAACCGCACGCATGGCCTGCGCACGGACCTCGGGCGGGCGGCTGTCATCCTGCTGCAAACGCTGGCGCCAGCGCTCCAGCCATGGTGCAAAGGCCGGAGGCAGGGCAGACGTATCCTCCCCCGTCAGCACGGAGGGCTGGCTCAGCGCACGAAAAGTGCCTGTCAGATCCGCGCGTGTCTGCTGCATGGTTTCGAGCAGGGCGGCAAACAATGCTTCATCCGCATCCTGCCTGAGCGCCAGCCCCAGCTTTGCGCGCATGCCATCAAAATAGACCGCATGAAAACGACTATTGAACCTGACAGCGCCTGCCGGGCCCGCACCGGGCGTTCATCCTCATCATCGCTCAGCAGCGGCAGCAAGGTCTCGGCCAGCCGGGTCAGATTCCACAAGGCAATGGTGGGCTGGTTGGTATAGGCGTAGCGGCCCTGCTCATCGATAAAGCTGAAAACCGTAGCCGGGTCGTATTCATCCATGAACGCGCAGGGGCCGTAATCTATGGTTTCCCCCGAAATGGCCATGTTGTCGGTGTTCATCACGCCATGGATAAACCCGACCAGCATCCAGCGCGCCACAAGGCTGGCCTGCGCGGCCACCACGTTTTCCAGAAATATCAGGGCAGGTGTTGCACTCTGCAACGCCTGCGGGTCATGCCGGGCTATGGCAAAATCCAGCAACTGGCGCAGAGCGGCGGGGTCTCGCCGGGCGGCGACATACTGAAACGTGCCAACCCGCAGGTGGCTGGAGGCCACGCGCGTCAGAATCGCACCGGGTAGCAGTGTTTCACGTTGAACCCTCTCCCCCGTGCTGACAGCAGCCAGCGCGCGGGTCGTGGGGATGCCCAGTGCCGCCATGGTTTCGCTTAGCAGGTATTCGCGCAGCACAGGCCCCAGTGCAGCCCGACCATCGCCCCGGCGTGAAAAAGCCGTAGGCCCAGCCCCCTTGAGCTGGATCTCGCGCACATGCCCTGCCCGGTCGCGCACATCGCCTAGCAACAGCGCCCGGCCATCGCCCAGAGCCGGGTTGTAGTAGCCGAACTGGTGCCCGGCATAAGCCGTGGCCACCGGCTCCACCCCGGCAGGCATGCTGTTACCCGCCAGCATGGCCAGTCCCTGCGGCCCGGCCAGCCAGCGCGCATCCAGCCCGAGTTCCGCCGCAAGTGTACCATTAAGCCTAATCAGCGCTGGGGCTGTTACGGGCGAAAGGGGGCCGCGATCGTACATCCATTCGGGTAATTGCGTGAAGCTCTGCGCCATAACCGGGGGCATGGGTGCCTGCTGCTGCTCGTCCATGGCGTTAGGGCCTCGCGTGTTTCATGATCATTCCTGCCCGCCCTCGCGTGTTCGGGCGGGTCGTGCATCCTGCCCCATCTCTGGCACAGCCGCGCTGATCATGATAGGGAGAAGCACCGCCGCGAACAGCCCGGACAGGCCGTAAAAACCCGTGCCTGCCGCTCTGAAAACCATGACACGGAGAACCGGCCCACTGGTCCTGACACCAGCGCCACGGAGACGCCAGAACCGATGACCACAGCCCCCGACACCCTTTTCAAGATCACACGCAAGACAGACGGCATTAGCGCTGCGGAACGCGAACACATTGTCGCGAATCCCGGTTTTGGTCGTGCTTTTACCGACCACATGGTTGTCATTACCTTTACGGAAGGCCGGGGCTGGCATTCTCCCGAGATCATGCCGCGCCAGCCGCTGGTGCTGGACCCGGCCGCCTCGGTCCTGCACTACGCGCAGGAAATTTTCGAGGGCATGAAAGCCTATCGTGCGGCTGATGGCGGTATTCTGCTGTTCCGCCCCGAAGCCAATGCCCGCCGCTTTCGCAAGTCAGCCGAGCGTATGGCCATGGCCGACCTGCCTGAAGACCTGTTTCTTGAAGCGGTCAGCCAGCTTGTCAGCATCGACCGCGACTGGGTGCCCGCACCCGAAGTGGGCACGCTGTATATCCGCCCCTTCATGATCGCAACCGAAGCAGCTCTGGGCGTCAAACCCGCCTCGGAATTCAAATTCATCGTGATCGCCTGTGCTGCCGGAGAATATTTCTCCAAGGAATCCGGGACGGTAAACGTATGGGTGGAAGAAAGCTCCGTGCGCGCCTCACGCGGGGGGACGGGTACTGCCAAATGTGGTGGCAACTACGCCGCCAGCCTGACCGCCCAGATGGAAGGCAAGGCCCATGGCTGCCAGCAGGTGCTGTTCCTTGATGCGCAGGAACGCCGCTGGCTGGAAGAAATGGGCGGCATGAACGTAATGATGGTGATGGAGGATGGCACGCTGCTGACCCCCCCGCTCGATAGCGGCACCATTCTGCACGGGATCACCCGTGACTCGCTGCTGACCCTCGCGCGGGATCAGGGCCTGACCGTGCGCGAAGAACGCTACGCGATCGACCAGCTCTACAGCGATGCCGCCTCGGGCAAGCTCAAGGAAGTATTCGCCTGCGGCACGGCCGCCGTGGTCACGCCCATTGGGGCTTTCAAGGGCGCGCATGGCGAATGCACCATTGGCGATGGCCAGACCGCTGGCCCCGTCACCAGCCGCCTGCGGCAGGGCCTGTGCGATATCCAGTTCGGTCGTGCGCCCGACCCGCATGACTGGATCAAGCGCGTTGTCTAAACAGTAACCGGCCTTACGGCCCGGTCGGGTCTAACCACCCAACCGGGCCGTGCGCCACGCAGAAAGCCCGCTCAGGGTCAGGGCCGCCATGGGGGCCGCAAACCCCAGCGCCCCCACCCATGTCACAAGGACCATGGGCAGGCTGGGGTCCATACCCCCCTGTGCTTTCAGCCCCGCTGCCAGCAGCCCAACCCCCACAAGCCTGCCCGCCAGCCGCATGATGCGCCCAGCCCGGCTACCCAGCAGAATACGGTCAGCCCCCCACAGCGCCAGCCCACGCTCCGACAGCAGGGCCAGCAGCAGCATGCCGCCCCAGTCCAGCATAAAAACCCATACCGGCATGGCTTACCCCCCTTTACTGGCGGACAGACGACGCGCAGCAGACGGGCGTGCCCCCTCCGCCTGCCCTGAACGGCCACGCCACAAAGCAAGGCCGCAGGCAACCGCCGCCGCCAGACAGACAAGCGCCACACCCTGCGCCACGCCCCCACGCCATGGGGCGCTTAGCCCCACCAGCGTCAGCATGGCCACCAGCAGACACACCAGCAAAAGCCGTGCGGCCATTATCCGGGGCAGCGCCAGCGCCACACCCAGCAACAGCAGCCACACCACCAGCACCACCAATTGCTCGGCTTCCGCCCGCCCGACCATACCGACAGGCAGCACACGATTGGCCAGCATAAAACCCGCCAGCGCCACCGGCACGCCATAGGTCATACCCACGTTAAGGCGCGCCACACATTCCACCCCAGCACCACCCCCTTGCCGCAGGCGGCGCGTGACCCACATCCGCAGGCCACTGGCAATAACCAGTGCTAGCAGCACGCTTGAGCCGAAATAGAACCAGCGCGTTACCCCCGGTGCAAAACGCGCATCATGCAGGCCGTACAGCACGCCAAAGGCCACCACCACGGGCCGGTTTTCGTAATAATCCGCCAAAATACGGCCTGTGGTGCCTTCAAAACGCAGGACATGCGTATCAAGCCCGATCCGGCGCGCATTGCCCCCTGTCACCACCACCACGGAGGCGGCATCCGTGGGATTGTAGAGATAAACCTGCCCTATGCCATCGCCCTGCATCCGGCGCAGCGCTTCTTCAAGCATTGGCGTCAGGGGCACCAGAGCCGCCTTATGCCCCGCGGGTGGGGGCGCGCTCATGGCGGGTGTCAGGTCATCGCCCAAATCCATGGCCTGCGCGCCATAAACCGCGCTGATACTCCCCGGCAGCAGCATGGTGCTGAGCAGCACCGCCCCGCTCAAAGCAATCATGAGGTGAAAAGGCAGGGCTGCAACCCCGGCCAGATTATGGACATCCAGCCAGCTCCGTTGCCCCTTGCCGGGCCGGAATGTGAAAAAATCAGCGAAAATACGCTTATGTGTCACAATACCTGTCAGCAGGATCAGCACCAGCGCCACGGCTGCGATAGCCGCAATCAGCCGCCCCCATGGGAAGGGGAGCATCAGCTCGAAATGCAGGTTGTAAAAGAAATCGCCCCCCATTGTCTCACGCGCGAGGGGCTGGCCTGTCCGGGCGTCGAGCAGGCGCATGTTGCTCTCATCCTGCTGCCACCAGATTGCCTGTGTGGCGGGCATACGCGCAGAGGCCACATTCAAATACCATGCGGGGGCATCGGGCGCATTGTGTTCAAGCCAGTCAACCGCCGCCTGTGTGGAAAGAGCGGGATTAATGGCCTCAGCCTTAGCTCGGGGTGCATCCAGCAGGTTATTTCGGAGCGAAAGACGCTCAGCCCCCCTGCCAGCACCATAATAAACAGCACCCAGCCAGTTATCAGCCGGCCCAGTCATGCAGCCAGCCCATGGAGGCGCAAAAGCTTTTTTTCATGGTCGCCACCCGCCAAGCCACGCCCCCCCCGCCAAGGCGGCAGCCAACAGCACGCCAACAGGCAGAACCCTCCCAACCCGGCGCGTGGCAAAGCAGAACATGACAAAGCCGGGCCATACCAGCAGGCCTATAAAACACCCTGCCAGCGCTTTTTCCGCCCGCGAGGCCGGAAGCCAGACCGCAAGGGCAATGCCTGCCAGCGTGGCCAACCCATACCCGCCGGCAATACCGGCAAAGGCGCGCAGGGCAACACCCCACCGCTCCCGAGCACTGGTGTTACCAGCTATAGGCAAGGGTTGCCTGCGCGTTGCGGCGTTCGCCATACCAGCACCATTCACTATAGGCCGATCCATAACAACTTGCGATGTAGCGCTTATCAAACAGGTTGCGCACGCTCGCGGAGAGTATCCAGCCACGCAAGGATGTATGAGCTGCCGCAAGATCGTACCGAAAAGCCGCATCAAACACTACGTAACTGGGAATTCTGATATCCTTGACCGAAGCCGTGGAACCACCATAGGCCCTGGCCTCGTAACGCAGGCCTCCGCCAAACCCCACGCCTTTCAGCCGCCCTTTGGATAGCGTGTAAAAAGCAAACAGTGAGGCATTGCCGCGCCCGGACTGCACAAGCGGCTTGCCGGTGGACTCATCATGCACATGCTGGGCACTGAACGCGGCTGTAACCATCAGATTACGATGAACATCCATATGCGCCTCGAACTCGAAGCCATCCGAGCGCACCCGGCCGCTTTCGATGCTGTAAACCGCATCCCCCACAGACACCAGCACATTGCTCTGCTCGATATGAAAACCCGCGGCACTCAACAGAACCGGCGTGCCGGGTATCTGATATTTCACCCCGCCTTCAAGCTGCCGCCCCACGGAGGGATCGGCCTGATGGGTGGTGCGCCCTCCGTTTTCCGACACAATGCCTGACTGCGGCTGAAACGATGTGGAGTAGCTGATATAGGGGGCCAGCCCGAAACTGAAGTGATACAGCCCGGCCACCCGGAACGAAATCTGCGACGGGTGCTGGCTGTTGCTGGAATTGGCCAGATATTCCTGCTGGCGGGCCGTATACCAGTCATTGCGCAGGCTGCCGGTCAGATAAAGCGAGCCTATGCGTAGTTCGTCCTGCGCGTATACGCCAATCTGCTGCTGGCGGGTATTGTAGTCCGATGCAAGCGGCGGCACGGGAATGCCGCCACCATAGGTCGGGTGCAGCACATCCAGCGCGGGCGCACTGCCTGCGCGGGCCAGTTCGGTGGCGTGGGTATAATCGTAATCCACCCCCACCATCAGCGTATGATTGACCGGGCCTGTCTGCACATGGCCGAGTATCTGCGTATCCATGGCCACACGGCGTAACTGCTCATCACTGCCAAAAGTGGCGCGCTGCACGGTTGTGGGCGAGAGCCATTTGCCTGTTGTGTACACGCTTTCATAATCGGTTTTGATGTCGTCGTACCGTGCGCGGGACACCAGTTCCCATGCGTGACTGAAATGGTGGGTCAGGATATAGGTAAAGGAGCCCTGCTTGCGCCGGTATTCCTCAAAAGCCTTGTCACCATCATAGAAATCACGCGCGATCCAACCCGAAGGCCCCGGCACGAGAGACCCCACCAGCGGCACCGACCCGTAGGAGGCGTTTGTGGGGTCATACTGATAATTGCCCAGCAGGGTCAGAGTAGTAGGGCCATCTCCACCAAAGGTTACGGCAGGGCTGATGCTGAAACGGCGGCTACCGGTCTGGCTAAGCTGGCTGTGTGAACCATTGACCGTGCCATAAAGCCGGTAGCGAACCTTGCCGTTATCCGCAGCCCAGCCGCCCACATCCGCATCCACACGATACAGATCGAAACTACCGCCGGTTGCGGCCACACTGCCGTACGAACGCGCCTCAAGCGGCATTTTGCTCGACATTTCCAGCAACCCGCCGGGGCTGGACTGGCCATACAGCGCGGAAGACGGACCTTTGAGCACCTCAACCCGATCCACCCGGAACATATCGATCTGTGGTGTGGCATAACCTGTGGGGCTGGCCTCGAGCTTCAGCCCGTCCAGATAGGCTGGTACGGTAAAACCGCGCAGAGCGAACATATCATACCGCGTGGCAGTAGCCCCGCGCTGGTCCTGCGTGATCCCGGCTACATAGCGCACGGCCTGACTGAGGCTGAGCACGCCGCGCACATCCATTTCATTGCGGGTGATAACCGTCACGGACTGGGCGGTGTTCACCACCGGATGGTTTTCCGTTTTGGTGGCGATGGACGCCGTGGTGGAGGTTCTGTGCCCATGCACCATAAGCGACTTACCGCCCCGCCCGCTGCCCGGCCGGGCCGTGCTGCCATGCCCAGTTTCGGCCCAGACCGTACCCAAAAAGCCCGCAGGCCCCAGCACGGCAAAAGCCAGCACTCTGGCTCCCTGCATGACTCTTGTGTGGATGATCCTGCTGCCAGAACGGCCCGTTTTGGCTGACACGCGCACTCCCCCCGCTATGAGCAGGGCGAACTATGGTGGCAGCCCGGAGCCGGGGCAATCGTATTTTAAAATATTTTTTAATATGCAATCCAGCCCTGCGCGCAGGCCGCATCCCGCGCCGGTATGGTGCAGGCAGAACGCCCACACCACCCGCAGCAGAATTGCGGCTGCAAAAGCAGCCTGCACGCAGCATCACCCGTTACCAGCTATAGCCAATGGTGGCCTGCGCATTACGCCGCTCACCATACCAGCACCATTCGGTGTAGCAGCTTGCGACATAGTTCTTGTCGAACAGGTTGCGTACGCTGGCCGCGGCACTCCACCCCTTGAGAGACGGTGAAAGCTGGGAGAGGTCGTACCGCAACGACCCGTCAAACACGACGTAACTGGGAACCGTGACATCGCCACTGGCAACCGTGCCGCCATAAACCTTGGCCGAGTAACGCAGGCCGCCGCCAAACCCCAGCCCTTTAACCGGGCCGCTGGGCATGGTGTAGAATGCAAACAGCGACGCATTGCCCTTGCCCGACTGGACAAGCGGCTTGCCGGTCGAATCATCATGCACGCTCTGGGAACTGAAAGCGGCCACTACCATCAGGTTCTTATAAACATCCACATGGGCTTCGAACTCGAAACCATCTGAATGCACCTTGCCGCTTTCCGTGCTGTAGGCAGTATTGGGAACCGAAACCAGCACATTGGTCTGCTCGATATGAAAGCCAGCGGCTGTCAGCAGAACCGGCGTGCCGGGGATCTGGTATTTCACCCCGCCTTCAAGCTGTTTACCCAGAGATGGGTTGGCCTGGCGCGTGCTCAGCCCGCCATTGTCGGACACAATGCCCGATTGCGGCTGGAACGAGGTGGAGTAGCTGATATATGGCGAAAGCCCGAACTTGAAGTGATACAGCCCCGAAGCCCGGAACGTGATCTGTGAGGCACTCTGATCCGTGGCACTACCGCCGATATATTCGTTCTGCTGGGCGGTGTACCAGTCATTACGCAGGCTGCCGGTCAGATAAAGCGAGCCGATACGCAGTTCATCCTGTGCATACACGCCATATTGCTGCTGGTGCGTATCGTAATTGGCGTAAACACCCGGCGTGGCGATCGCGACACCATAAACCGGGTTCAGCACATTCAGCGTTGGTGCGCTGCCGGAGCGTGCCAGTTCCGATGCCGTGCTCTGCTGATAATCAAAACCCGCCATAAGTGTGTGGTGAACCGGCCCTGTATTCACATGCCCACGGAACTGGTTGTCAAAGGCCAGATTATGCATGCGCTCGTTGGTGCCGAAAGTGCCGCGCTCCAGCTCGGTTGGCGAAGCATAGGTTCCTAGACTGTAAACGCTTTGATAAGCGGTGCTGACATCATCGTACCGCCCGCGTGAGGTGAACGACCAGTCCTTGTCGAAATGATGCGTGAAAATATAGGTAATGGCTCCCTGCTTGCGCTTGAACTGCTCATAGCCGGTATCGCCATCGTAAAAGTCACGCGGCAGCTTGCCATAGGGAGCGCTGACCAGTGATCCAACCCGCGGCACCGACCCATAAGAGGCGTTTGTGGGGTCATACTGGTAATTGCCCAGCAGGGTCAGGGTCGTGGGGCCATCGCCGCCGAAGGTAAAGGCGGGGCTGATGCTGAAACGGCGGCTGCCGGTTTTGGTCAACTGGCTGTGCGAGCCATTGGCCGTGCCATAAATCCGGTAGCGCACCATGCCGTTATCCGTGGCCCAGCCGCCCACATCCGCATCCACACGATACAGGTCAAAGCTGCCGCCAGTTGCGGCCACGCCGCCATAGGAGCGGGCTTCGGTTGGCAGTTTACTGCTCAAGGCCACAAGCCCGCCGGGGCTGGACTGGCCATACAGCGCCGAGGCCGGGCCCTTGAGAATTTCGATCCGGTCCAGTCGGGATGTATCGGTCTGGGCGGTGGCATAGCCCGTGGGGCTGGCCTGAAGTTTCAGCCCGTCCAGAAAAGTGGGCACGGAAAAACCGCGCAGGGCAAACATATCATATCGCGTGGCGGTGGAACCGCGCTGGTCCTGCGTTATGCCCGCCGCATAGCGCACGGCCTGATTGAGGCTGAGCACACCACGCACATCCATTTCATTCCGGGTGATCACCGTCACGGACTGCGCGGTATCGACCAGCGGCGTGTCGGTCTTTGTTGCGGAGGAGGCAACGGTAGAGGCACGCCTACCGCGCACCATCACCTGCTCATCGTCCGTGCTGGCAACCGGCGCCTGTTTGGCCCCATGGGCGGCGGACACACCGCCACCTGCCTTGAGTTTGGCTTCGGATGAGCGGAGAGCAGGGGCTGCTTCCTCCTTTTCCGCAGCGTGCACGGAGGGGGCTGCAAAACTCAGCCCCACGACAAGACAGGCCAGACCGGAATGTTTCATTGAGAATAACACTCATTAACTTTTACTGCGGGGAGCGCACATTGCCGTTAATGAAAACTATTCGCAACTGATTCGGAGAAAAATCCATGGGGTGAAATGCTGGACAACCCGCCGCAAGGCGCATATCCCCAGAAACATGCTGAATGACCTGCTGGCCTGAGCCCATGACCGACCCCACGCCCCAAGCGCCCCATCTGGTTCTGGTAGATGGCAGCGGCTTCATTTTCCGCGCCTTTCATGCCCTGCCCCCCATGACCAGCCCCGACGGTGTGCCCGTCAACGCGGTGTATGGTTTTGCCACCATGCTGGCACGGCTGCTGCGCGAACATGCCGGAACGCATCTGGCCGTGCTGTTCGATGCCAGCCGCCAGACCTTCCGCTCCGAAATCTATCCCCAGTACAAGGCCCACCGGCCCGAGCCGCCGGAAGACCTGCGCCCGCAGTTCAGCCTGATCCGCGATGCAACGCAGGCTTTTGGCGTGCCCGGCATAGAGCTGCCCGGCTGGGAAGCCGATGACTTGATCGCCTCCTACGCCGTAGCAGTGCGCGCAGCAGGCGGCACCTGCACCATTGTTTCGTCCGACAAGGACCTGATGCAGCTTGTCGGCCCCGGCGTGTGCATGCTCGACCCCATTCGCCAGACCCCCATCGGCCCGGCGGAAGTGGAGGCCAAATTTGGCGTCCCCCCCGAAAAGGTTATCGACGTTCAGGCACTCATGGGCGACCCCACGGATAACGTGCCGGTGTGCCGGGTATCGGCCCCAAAACCGCCTCAGCTTTGGTGAACGAGTTCGGCACGCTCGAAGCGGTGCTGGACGCAGCGCCGGACATGAAAAAATCCAAACGCCGCGACATGCTGATCGAGCATGCACAGGCCGCCCGCCTGTCGCTCCAGCTTGTCACGCTCGCACGCGATGTGCCCCTGCCCGTTCCGCTGGAAGAACTGGGCACGCGTGAGCCCGATCTGAATGTGCTGGCTGAATGGTTTGCGCGCATGGGCTTTCGCTCCATGCTCAGCCGTATGGGTATGGCCCAGCCCGCCAGCGCACACGCCCACCGCAGCGCCCGCGCTACCGCCCATGCCAGCGCCAACGGCCTGCCTGATCCGGCTGAGCAGAACGCCGCCCCGACTACGGCACAGGCCGTCAGTAGCGCGCCGTATGACCAGTACGAAACTGTCCGCACGGCACAAGACCTGCAAAAATGGATCAGCACCGCACAGGAAGCTGGCCTATGCGCGGTCGATACTGAAACCGACGGGCTGGACCCGCTCAACGCCGGGCTTGTAGGTTTTTCCCTTGCCACTGCACCGGGGAAAGCCTGCTATGTGCCCCTCCGGCATGAAGGCACGCTGGAAGCACCAACCGGCGAGCAGTTGGAACCCGCTGTAGCCCTGGACCTTCTTCGTCCCCTGATGGCAGACGATGCAACGCTGAAAATCTTCCACAATGCCAAGTTCGACCTGCTGGTACTTGACCATGCCGGGCTGCCGATAGAGCAGAACCGGGCCGTGGACGACACGATGCTGATCTCCTACAGCCAGTCCGCAGGTCTGCACGGACAGGGTATGGACGAGCTTTCCGCCCTGCATCTGGGCCACACCCCCATTACCTATGACAGCGTAACCGGTACTGGCCGGACGCGGATTCCCTTCGCGCAGGTGCCGGTGGACAAGGCCACCACCTACGCGGCGGAAGATGCCGATGTCACCCTGCGGCTCTGGCACGCCCTGCACCCCAGCCTGCGCACCAATCAGGCGCTCTCGCTCTATGAGCAGATCGAACGCCCGCTTGTTCCCGTTCTGGCGGATATGGAAAAGGCAGGCATTGCCGTGGACAGAGCAGAACTGGCTCGCCTGTCCGCCGATTTTGAAGCGCGCATGAAAGACATGGAAGCCGGCATTTTCGACGCAGCGGGCCGGGAGTTCAACATTGCCTCCCCCAAGCAGCTTGGCGAAATCCTGTTTGATGAAATGGCGCTCAAGGGTGGCAAGCGCGGCAAGGCCGGGGCATGGGGCACGGATTCCGCCGTGTTGCAGGACCTTGCCGATCAGGGCCACGACCTGCCCGCCCGCGTGCTGGAATGGCGCCAGCTTGCCAAGCTCAAATCCACCTATACCGATGCCCTGAGCCGTCAGGCCAGCAGTGCGGGGCGGGTTCATACGTCGTTTCAGATGGCGATCACCACCACCGGCCGCCTGTCCTCCACCGACCCGAACCTGCAAAATATCCCTGTCCGTACGGAAGAAGGCACGCGCATCCGGCAGGCCTTTATCGCCCCTGAAGGCCGCAGGCTGATTTCGGCCGACTATTCGCAGATCGAACTGCGGCTGCTGGCCGATGTGGCCAATATTCCCACCCTGCGTGAAGCCTTTCACATGGGGCAGGATATTCACGCGCGCACCGCCTCCGAAGTGTTCGGTATCCCCATTGAAGACATGGACCGCTGACACGCCGCCGCGCCAAGGCCATCAACTTCGGTATTATCTACGGTATTTCAGCCTTTGGGCTGGGGCGGCAGCTTGGCATTCCCGCGGGCGAGGCGCGTGCCTATATCGATGCGTATTTTGCCCGCTATCCCGGCATACGCGACTATATGGAGCGCAGAAAAGCCGAGGCACAGGAACATGGCTACGTACTGACCCCCTTCGGGCGGCGCTGCTATGTGCCGGGCATCAAGGAAAAAAGTGCGGTCCGCCGACAGTATGCGGAACGACAGGCTATCAACGCGCCCCTTCAGGGCGGGGCTGCGGATATTATCAAACAGGCCATGGTGCGCCTGCCCCGCGCGCTGCATGAAGCCGGGCTGCACTCAGCCCGCCTGCTGCTACAGGTGCATGACGAACTGCTGCTTGAAGCCGAAACCCACGAGGCCGAAGCCGTGGCTGAAATGGCCAGAAACGTCATGCAGGCGGCAGCAACTCTGTCCATACCGCTGGTTGTTGAAACCGGCATAGGCCAGAACTGGGCGCAGGCCCACTAGCAACACACCCACCGGGCGGGCCAGACCGCCACGCCCCCACGGAGGTTGAAAAAACTATGACAGGCCCAGAGCAGCAGACACCCCCCGGCAGCATCCCCGCGTCCTCAGGCAGGCGGCGGCGTGTACTGCTGGCCACTCTGGCAATCGTGGTGCTGGCGGGGGCCGGGGGCTGGGCCGCCACCCGCTACGCCCTGCACCATAGTGTGACGCTCAGCACCTATGGCAACGCCGTGGGCGGCTCCTTCCGGCTGATGGACGCCACAACCGGCACCATGACAGACCAGACCTTCCGTGGCCGCTGGATGGTTGTGCTGTTCGGCGCGACTCACTGCACAGATGATGCCTGCCGCCCCGCGCTGAAAGCCATGTCCGACACGCTGGATACGCTGGACCAGAGCGGGCGCAAGGCCGTGATCATTTTTGTCAGCCTCGATCCTGACCGTGATGACGCCGAACGGCTGCGCCAGTACGGCGAAAGCATCAGCCCGCGCGTGGTGGCCGGTACGGCAGCCCCCTTCGCGCTGGCCGATCTGGCCAAGGAATACCACGCCCCCGTGGATCGTGTGACCGACCCGGAATGGAGCTACACCATGCGGATGTCACCGCAGTTCGTGGTTATGGACCCCGATACCCGCTATCGCGGCATGATAGACGCCAGCGCCAGTCCCGCTTCCATGGCAACAGATCTGCGCCGGATCATGTCCGGCACATCCGACAACTGACAGCCTGACAGGCAGGCCATGGCGCTTCTGTCCTCCATCCGGGGCTGGCAACCTTTTACAGCCCTGCGTTTTTACGGCTCTCTGGCCGTAACGGGGCTGATTTTCGCCGGGCTGGACGCGGGCTCGTATCTGCTGCGCCGCCTGCGCCCCGAAGGGGTTGACCGCAGGCGAGCGGGGCAACGCTGGCTCCATGCCCTGTCCCGGCTCGCCGTACGCTACCTGCACGCAGCGGGTATTCTGGATTGCGACATGAGCGCGCTTGCCCCCCTGCAGAAAGATGGGCCGCAGCCTCTGGTGCTGGTTGCCAATCACCCCTCCCGGCTAGACAGCCTGCTGCTGGCCTCTGCCCTGCCCGGCATGACCTGCGTAACCAAAGCCTCCATCTGGGACCGCGGCGTGCTGGGCAGCACCCTGCGCACGGCAGGCTATATC
>NZ_BAIN01000046.1 GCF_000613285.1 Acetobacter papayae JCM 25143
CTACAGGAACCCGGCGGAGCACTGCCGCCAAGGCCGGTGGGGAGGGCGAAAAAACACCCCGCGTGCCCGCGACCCGCAGCCGCAAGACGGCTGAACGGCATATTACCTTGGATTCGCCTGAGCGCTTCATCAACCGCGAACTGTCCTGGCTGGATTTTAACCAGCGCGTGGTGGACGAGGCCGATAACGCCCGCAACCCGCTGCTAGAGCGGCTGCGTTTTCTGTCCATCAGCGCCAGTAACCTCGATGAGTTCTATTCTGTCCGCATTGCCGGGCTGGTGGGGCAAGTGCGCGAAGGGCTGACAGCCCTTTCGCCCGATGGGCGCACACCTGCCCAGCAGCTTGAGGCGGTGCGTGAGCGCACGGCGCGGCTGTTGCGCGAGCAGCAGAGAATATGGACAGAACTGCGTCAGCTTCTGGCCGGAGCCGGGGTTACTCTGTGCGAGACGGCTGACCTGAACGAGGCAGACCGTGAATGGCTGGAAAAAACCTTCACCGACCGTATTTTCCCGGTTCTGACGCCTCTGGCGGTTGACCCCGCGCACCCGCTGCCTTTCATCCCCAATATGGGGCTGGCGCTGGGCCTGCGGCTGCTCTACGCGCAAACAGGGCTGTTCGCCATGAACGCCCTTATTCTGCTGCCCGCCCAGATCGAGCGTTTTATCCGCTTGCCGGTTTCCACCCTGCAGGCACCGGGCGAGGCACCGGCCATCCGGTTTATCCGGCTTGAAGACCTGATTACCCTGTTCATCGACCGGCTATTCGCCGGGCTGAGCGTGGGTGAGAGCGGCGTGCTGCGGGTTGTGCGCGATACGGATGTGGAGTTCGAGGACGAGGCCGAAGATCTGGTGCGGTCTTACGAAACCGCACTCAAGCAGCGGCGGCGCGGGGTGGTGATCCATCTCGACATGGAAAAGCGCATGCCCGCCGAACTGGCGGCCTCCATCGCCTCCGACCTTGACCTGCCGCCAGAGGAAATAGCCGTACATTCGGGCATGATCGGTGTTGTCGATCTGCGGCAGATGATTGTGGATGACAGGCCGGACCTGCTGTTCGCACCCTATACGCCGCGTTTTCCCGAGCGGATTATCGATTTCAATGGCGACTGCTTTGCCGCTATCCGCGCCAAGGACCTGCTGGTGCACCACCCGTTCGAAAGTTTCGATGTGGTGGTGCAGTTCCTGCGGCAGGCGGCACTCGATCCCAACGTGATCGCTATCAAGCAGACACTCTACCGGACCTCGCGGGATTCCCCCATCGTCAAGGCGCTGATCGAGGCGGCTGAGGCGGGTAAGTCCGTAACCGCCATGGTGGAATTGCGCGCCCGTTTTGACGAGGAGGCGAATATCCGCCTAGCCCGTGCGCTGGAAGCAGCGGGGGTGCAGGTGGTGTTCGGTTTTGCCGAACTCAAGACTCATGCCAAGCTCAGTCTGGTGGTGCGGCGCGAAGGAGCGCAGGTGCGGTCTTACGCGCATTTTGGCACGGGTAATTACCACCCCATTACCGCGCGTATTTATACCGATCTGTCCTTTTTTACCTGCAATCCGGCCTTTGCGCGGGATTCTGCCCGGCTGTTCAACTACGTGACCGGCTACGCCATGCCCGCCCAGATGGAAGAGCTGGCGTTTGCCCCCATGACCATCCGCAAGACGCTGATGCAGTTGATCGAGGATGAAATCGAGCATGTCCGTGCAGGCAGGCCCGGTACCATCTGGCTGAAAATGAACGCGCTGGTGGACCCCGAACTGATCGATTGCCTGTATCGCGCCTCTCAGGCGGGGGTGCGTATTGTGGGGGTGATACGCGGCATCTGCTGCCTGCGGCCCGGCGTGCCGGGGCTTTCAGAGACAATCCGTATCAAATCCGTGGTGGGGCGTTTTCTGGAACATGCGCGGGTGTTCGTGTTCGGCAATGGCTACCGCCTGCCGTCGCGCCAGGCGCGTGTCTATATTTCCTCCGCTGACTGGATGACCCGCAACATGGACTGGCGGGTAGAAAGCATGGTGCCCATTACCAATTCTACCGTGCACGCACAGGTGCTTGACCAGATTATGATGGCCAATATCCGCGATAACCTTCAGTCGTGGATACTGGAGCAGAACGGTGTATGGCGGCGTCTGACACCGGGTAACCGACCATTTTCTGCTCATGACTGGTTCATGACGCATCCTTCGCTATCCGGGCGGGGGTCGGCGGCGCATGAGCGGCCATTGCACCCGCCTGCGGGCCTGCCACCGGGGCAGGAACTGCTGATTGATGTCTGATCCGGTGCGGTGCCGGGGCACGGCTCCCGTGTGGTGGGGGCTTGCCGCACGGGGTGTTTTTCTGTCATGCCGCTTCGGGTGAGGGGAGACTTTATGCAGCGTCGCTCAGCGGTTGTGGACCTTGGGTCCAATTCGGTCCGGCTTGTCGTATTTGAAGGGGCATCGCGTAACCCGATGCCAATTTTCAACGAAAAAGCCGTGTTGCGCCTCGGTCGGGGCCTGACGGAAACAGGGCGGCTGAATGATGATGGCGTGGCCATGGCGCAGGGTGTCGTCAGCCGGTTTTACGCCATTGCCCGCGCCATGCAGGCCGACCCGTTTGAAATTCTGGCCACAGCCGCCGTGCGTGATGCGGCTAACGGCCCGGCTTTTGTGGACATGCTGCGCAGCAGCATGCCGGGCGTGTCCATCAGGATTTTGTCGGGTGAGGAAGAGGCGGATCACTCCGCTATCGGGGTCATGTGCGGCATTCCCGGTGCGTCCGGGTTGGTGGCAGACGTGGGGGGCGGTTCGCTTGAGCTGATCAACCTTGCGGCAGATGGTCGCCACCATGCCACAACCTTGCCGCTGGGCATGATCCGTCTGGCAGACAGGGCGGGGGGAGACCTCGAAAAAGCCCGCATGCTGGCAGATGCCGATATTGATGGCGTCAAATGGCTGTCCGGCATGCAGGGGGGAACGCTCTACCTTGTGGGTGGGGCCTTCCGGGCTCTGGCGCGGCTGCATATCGCGCGCACGCAATATCCGCTCAATATTGTGCATTACTATACGCTGGACACGCAGGAAGCGCGTGAGATGACCGGCTGGCTGCAAAACAGTTCGCGCCGCAGTCTTGAGCGCCTGCCCGGCGCCCCGCGTAAACGGCTGGATGATATTCCTTTCGCTGCCACGGTTCTGCGGCGGCTCATGCGTAAAGTCATGCCTGAAAAGGTGGTGTTCTGCGTCGATGGCCTGCGTGAAGGCTGGTACATGCTCAACGTTGCCTCGGAACAGCTTGCGCAGGACCCGATGGATATCGTGGCGCGCACGATGTGCGAGCGTTTCGGGCGTAGCAACACGCTGCCTGCCGTGCTGCTGAACTGGACGCAGGGCGTATTGCCGCAGGAAAGCGAAACAGCCTGCCGCCTCCGGCATATCGCCTGTTACTTGTCCGATATTGGTAGCCATGATCACCCGGAATACCGGGCGGAGCAGACATATTGGCGGGTTCTGCGCGTGCAGGGAGCCGGGTTCGACCATCAGGCACGGGCATGGTTGGCACTGGCGCTGGCTATGCGGTACGCGGCGGATGTGAACATGCCCTGTCTTGCCACCTCGCGGCAGCTTTTGTCTGACGGGCAGTGGAAAGAGGCCATGGCCCTTGGGCTTGCGCTGCGTCTGGCCTATTCGCTCTCAGGCGGGGCGGAATCCCTGCTCGAAGGCACATCGCTTGCTTGGCAGGATGGCGAACTGGTGCTTACGCTCACCTCGGCACGGGTGGCGGTCAAGGGCGAAAGTGTCCGCCGCGGGCTTGAGCGCCTCGGGCAGGCGCTGGGTGCTCCCACACGCTTTGCGCTAGACCTCGCCCACTAAAATACGGAGCGGGCGTGCCGTGGAGGCACGCTCCTACTGTATCTGGGGGTGGACAACCCCAGCCCGGGCGGGCACATTACAAGAACGATATCGCGTCTGGTGCCCTAACCGGTGCCGCCCGCGGGCCGCGCCCCCTGTGACATTCAGGCGGGTTAGCGCGTGTCACCGGCAACAGGCAGTGGAAACCGTTGCGTGTCTTCTGAAGAAATCATTGACCCGACCGCCCAGAACGAAGCCAGCATGCGCAAGGCGCTGCTGCATCTGGCGCTGCCGTTTGCCCTGACCATTCTGGCCGTGGGCGCTATTGCTTGGGTTGGCCTGAGTTCGTACCGCACCACGCGTGAAGGTGTTGTCCGCCTGACACAGGAACTGGTCGAGGCGGTGCAGAGTTATATCGTGCAGGAGGTGGCGGATTACATTATGCCCGCTGCCGCAGGCAACCTGATTGCCAGCGGTATGATAGAACACGCGCCCGTGCAGGTGCAGGATAAGGTGTTCTATTCCTACGCGGGCACTATGCTGCGCAAAATTCCGCAGTTGCAGTCCTTCTATCTGGGTGGGGAGGATGGCAGCATGCGGCTGGTTACGCGCTCATCCGACCCGGACCTGCTGGATCATGAAGTGCTGATCGTCAAAAACGGTCATCAGTATTTCCATCACGAGCTGTATAACCAGCAAGGCCAGCAGGTCTCTGAATATGATGAAGATGCAGGAACCTATAACCTGCATACAAGGCCGTGGTTTACCAGCACCAAAGGGAGCAGCGACATAAAATGGACGCAGCCCTATCTGTTCGCTTCCAGCAAGCAGTTTGTCATGACCAGTTCCCTGCGTTTCAAGGGGGCGGATGGTAATGAGCTGGTATTTGCCACCAATATTTCGCTTAACGAACTAAGCAGCTATCTGGACCATATCAAAATCGGCCAGACCGGCAGCGCCATGATTGTGGATTCACAGGGCCGGATCATGGCGGGGCGCAATCTCGACCAGAAAGCCCGTGCCGCGAACTGGAACCCCGATAACATGCGCATAGACCCCAAGGATGAACCCGTGTTCGCCCTTGGTTACGATCATTACCGCGTGCGGGGCTTTGGCGTGCACAGCGTCACATGGAACGGGCGGCGCTATATTGTCATGGCATCGGAATTGCCGCGTTATTCGCAGGGGTGGGTGCTGCTGATTGCCGTGCCGGAAAAGGACATGGCGAGCTTTGCCCACCAGAGCAGCCGCCAGAGCCTTCAGTTCGCGGGGATTATCATCGTTTTTTCCACATTGCTGGGTGGGCTGTTCATCCGTCAGGTGCGCCGGACAGACCGGGGCACGCGGGCTTTGCAACGCCACAACCAGCAGGTGGAACAGGAAAGTGCTGCAGCCCGTCAGGTCGCTGTATCACCCGGCCTGTTCGACCCCACGATCGAACCGCTGGTGCTGACCGAACAGCTTGCCGTGGTCACCGATAGCCGCCGGGCCAGCCTGTGGCGCTTCCTGCATGATGGCGCGGCCCTAGTGTGCGAGGATTCCTACGACCATCAACAGGATACCCATACCGGCGGGTTTGAAATGGGCCGGGCCGAACTGGGCAGCTTTTTCAGCGCGATTGATGAAGGTACGAGCTTTACCGTTGTCAACGCCGCAGCCGATGAGCGCACAAACCGGTTCGAGCGTCTGGTCATGCGTGAAATCGGCACCTCCATGCTCGGGGTGTTTCCCGTGCATGGCCCGCGCGGCATAGAAGGCATGGTGGCGCTGGAAAACCCGAGACTGCTCGGGCAGCAGCAGTATTTTGTGGATATCATGGCCGCTATTGCGGGCATGCGTTTCGCGGCTACGCGCAGTAGTGAAAAAGACCCGACCCAGCAGAAAAACCCGCTTGTGGCGCAGCCCCGCAAGGTGCTGCCGCCTTTGCTGACCGATAACATGCTCATGCATGCGGCAGGCATGGAAGCTGAGTGGGGCCAATGTCTATAGTGCCGTAGCGGTGCTGATCATTTCCTTCACCGACCCTGAAGTGGAAGGCGCTCAGGAAACCGAGGCCCTGATTTCACTGATCGACCAGCTTGCTACCCATGTGCAGAGCATAGCGCTGGAGCAGCAGTTGTTTGCGGTGGAAGTCGCGGGGCACCGTATGATCTGCATGGCAGGATGTGGCGCGGAAGAAGACCCGACAGCCCTAACCAGACTGGCCGATGCGGCGCTGAAAATGCGCGAGACCTTCATGGGGGCTCTGGCTGCGGTGGATCTGGAGCCTGTCTTTACCATGGGTATGGATTACGGCCCGGCCTTTGGCGGGCTGGTGGGGCAGGAGCCACAGGTGTTCAACCTGTGGGGGCAGACCGTCTCACTGGCCGAGCTGATGTCCGAAGGCGCGTCAGACCCCGGTGTTATTCAGGTGACGGAACGCGTTTACGCCGCCCTGCGTGACCGCTACCTGTTCCGTAGCCGTGGCACTTTCTTCACCCCGCATCTGGGCCTTGGCCGGGCCTATACGCTGGCAGCTAGCCGATGACGGAACAACCGGACACAACACCGGGCGGGCTTTCCTCCCCCGAGGAAATGCAGGACCCCAATGACCCCATTCTGGCCGGCCGGCCGGGGGTTTCGCACCGGCGGTTTGATTCGCTGCTGGGCTGGAGCCGCAACCGGCTGGGGTGGCTGGGCTGGCTGACACGGCGGCAGGCGCGGTTTTTGCTGATCATGCTCGGGGCTTCCTGGGGGGTGATCTACGAAAGCCTGCGGGCACATTCGTGGCGGCGCACGGTGCGCTACGAATTTATCAGCACCATGAACGACATTATCCGTGGCGGGTTTGTCGCAACCCTGTTCGCTGGTGTGCTGACCGGGGTAGCGGCCGTATCGCAGGTTATCTACTGGCTGGGTTTGACGGGGCTAGCCACCATGACAGGCTCGATCCTGATCAATGTGGTGGTGCGCGAAATCGCCCCCATTCTGGTGGGTATGCTGCTGTTGGGCCGCAACGGCATGCTGTCCACCACGGAGTTGGGTCTGCTCACCATCGGGGGGGAGGTGCGCTCCATGCAGGCTGTGGGGGTCGATCCCTTTCTGCTGCTGGTCATGCCGCGCACGCTGGCCTTTACCGTGGCGGGCTTTACGCTGGGTATCCTGTTCTCCTTCGCGTCTCTGGTGACAGGCTATGTCATGAGCCGCCTGACAGGGGTTATCAGCAGCCCGGTCTGGACTTTTTTTTGATAGTGTCGTCACGGCCATGTCGGGGCTGGATTACATCATCATCCCGCTCAAGTTTATTACGGTTGGCTTTGTCGTGGGGCTTGGGGGCTGCCTGACCGGGCTGACCGCAACCCGGCATGACACCCTGCGCTCCCTGCTGCCGCGCGGCTTTTCACGCGGAATGCTGATCGTGATGGTGGTCAGCGTGCTGTTCAGTCTGGATCTGTAGAGCATGGATACCTATACCGCAGGCCCGTTGCTGGAACTGAACAAGGCCGTGCCGTCCTTTGAGGAAAGCGGTCTGCCCCCCCGTCCGATGAGCCTGCGGCTGATGGCGGGGGACTGCTGCGTGGTGGAAGAGCGCGACCCCCAGCGCGCCACAATGTTTGCAGATCTGTGCAGCGGGCTGGTACCGCTGGATGCCGGGCAGGTCAGCTTCATGGGGCTGGACTGGACAGAAATGAAAGACCGCCAGCTCAATGCCCTGCGCGGGCGGATAGGGCGCATGAGCAGGCGGCCAAGCTGGCCCGGTTTCGTGCCCATGCATCTTGCGATCATGTTACAGCAGTTACATCATACAACCCGCACGCAGGATGACCTGCTGGCAGAGGCCGCGCGTCTGGCCGCGTCCTTTGGCCTGCCGGGCCTGCCGACACAGGCGCCGGACAGAATGTCCGAGGCCGATCTGTGCCGGGCAGCCTGTGTGCGGGCTTTTCTGGGCCGGCCCCACCTGCTTTTGCTGGAAGACCCGCTTGAAGGGGGGCCGCAGGAACTGGCGAACCCGTTTCTTGAGGCTCTGACAGAAGCCCGTGACCGGGGGGCCGGTATTATATGGCTCGTGCGCAATGCCGCCGTATGGCAGCGTTATCGCTCGGGTGTCACCGCGACCTGGCGGCTTGCCGATGACGGTCTCGCAGCAGTACGGATGGGATAATGTTCCAGCTCCGCCTTAAACAGAAAGTCAAACCTCTTGTTCCATCCGCTATGCGGATGAATGGGTGGGCTTTCTTGTGCTTCTCAGTCTTGTCATTTTCGCGGGCTCCGTGATCGAAGCGGGCGTTCTGCGCGACTGGCTGACCCCGCCCGCCCGCCTGCGGGTGGCGTTGCCCGATTCAGGGGTCGGCGGACTGACGGTGGGGGGCGATGTGCAGCTTATGGGCGCGCATGCCGGGACAATCCGTTCCATCAAGCTCAATCCTTCGGGCAGCATGTATGCCAATGTTGATCTGGACCCGCAGGTTAAGCCGTTTATCCGGCGCGACAGTACGGCGCTTATCCGCAAACAGTTGATCGTAACCGGTGCGTCCTACCTTGATCTTAGCCGTGGTGCGGGCGAGCCGATGGACTGGAGCTACGCGGTTATCAAGGCCACCCCCGCGCCCAACCCGGCAGACCAGATTACCGCGACATTCGAGAGCATTCAGGGCCAGATCATGCCCGCGCTGGCCAGTGCGCGACATATGATGGCCGAGCTTGATTCCACCATGACCGACATGCACGCGGGCAAGGGCACGGTTGGACGGCTGATGACCAACGACCAGCTTATCCGTCAGGCGGAGGCCACCATGCTTCGCTTGATGAGGTCATAACCCGCCTGCGGCCGATAGAGCAGCAGATATCGGGTGTGATGAAAAAGACCGACGCCACCATGGCCAATGTGCAGTCGGCTTCGGGCGACCTCAAGGCCGCGACCCCGCATGTCAAGAACATCGCGGGTAATTTGGATGAAAGCATGGCCGATCTGCCAGCCCTGCTCGCGCAGGCGCAGACCACCCTTTACGGGCTGGAAAAGCTGACAGACCAGCTCAGGGGCGCGTGGCTGCTGGGTGGGCATAAGGTGACCCGCCATAATCGTCTGGACCCGGAGCATGTTCAGCCATGATGAATAACGGTCCCCAATCCGTAGCCAAGGTCGGATGTGCAAAACGGTGGAGCCTGTTGCGTACGGCCCTGCCGCTGGTAGCTCTACTGCCGCTGGCCGGGTGTGGTGGCGCACAGCCTGAACCGGCGGCGGAGCAGTATGATGTCGCCTTGCAGCAGTTTCTGTCCGCAGGGCGTGATTCCTTCATGCTCGGGCGCTATACGGTAGCGGAAACCCAGTATCGCAAGGCGGCATCACTTGCGTTGCTGCGCGATAGCGCGCCGGAAATTGCCGAAAGCGGGTATGATCTGGCGGTGTCCCAGCTCGCGGCAGAGGAGCCGGCTCTGGCGCGCGCCACGGCGGACAGGACACGCCGCGCTGTGGCCCTGCGTGGCGGGCATGCCATGCCCTATCTTGATCTGGTGGATGCTGCGGCCTGTTACCGACTGGGCCAATACGAGCAGGCGCGGGATTTGGCGCTCAGGGCTGCCCAAGGGGCCAGCGCAGCATCTGCGCATAGGGGTGTGGGTAGTGCTTCCGCCCTGTTGCTCAATACGCGTGCGGCACTGGTATACGCTCTGGCGGCTGACCAGCAGAATGACACGGCGGCTTTAGCGCGTGTGCCAGCCATGATTGCGATGACGGACCCGCACGCCGCCAAGGCTTTATCGGCTACACAGTCTGTAGCCCTGCGGGCGGATCAGCACGAGATACAGGCTCTTGTGGCCCGGCGGACGAACCCGACAGAAGCATGGAAACAAGCTGAGGAAGCGGCGAACCTGCGCCGTGAGGGCGGGAATTACCATGATATGGCGCGGGCTCTGGCATTGGCGGCCCGCAGTGCCGATGCCGTGGGGCAGAAAGACAAGGCGCAGGCGTTGTGGACGCGCGCAGCCAGAGTGCGGCTGCACAGGGTGGGGTGGCCAGCCACCTGTCCAGCACGCTGGCGGCCGGTGTGGCGGGGGCAGCGGATTCCATCCGCACCATTACCCCGGACGACGCCAGCGCATGGGCCCGTGCTGCCGGTGGCGTGACACTGCACCCCTTTACCGACGATACGCAGGCTCCCTTACAAACCCCTGACAAGTGATCCCGGTGCCTGAAAGGCCGCGGGGGTCAGACTGCCTTGTAGGGTTTTGAGGCATCCAGAAACACTGCGTTGACTTCCAGTTCGTGTGAAACCACGATCAGGTAGGCAATCGCGCGGGTGAGTTCGATACGCTTGGCGATATTGGGCTCAGTGGTCTCCATGGTGCGCAGGGCAATGGTGGCCTCACGCGCGGCGCGGGCGGTATGACCGTATAGCCCGGTAAAATTGCTCATCCGCTTCATAACGATTTCAATGGCACGGCGGGCAGCGGGTGGCACCTGATTACGCTTAAGCAGGGCGCGCAGGCGGATGATGTTTAGCCCGATGGTCATGGCCGCCAGTGTGCCCTGTAGGCAGCCTTCAATGGTGGGGGAAGGCGTAGGCCCAGCATGGCGGATCAGGCGCGAGAAACGGTCGATATTGCGCCCGATCCACTCGCGGGTTTCGGGCAGGGGTTCGCTTGAGGCCAGTGTGCGGAGGTCGCGCAGGATAGCGCGGCGCATGCGCCAGCGTTCCGCTGCGTTGTTGAACGGCAGCACCGCGCGGAAGATCAGCACCGCAAAAAATACCCCCAGCAGCACTGCGAGCGTTGAATTGAACCACGCGACCTCGTTCATCCGTCCCTGATTGAGCGGGTGCACGAAGTTGGGCAGCAGCAGGGTGTAGGCAGCCGAGTGCAGGGCTGTGGCCGCGTTACGGGCGGCCAGCCCGCCTGCGATCATGGGCAAAGCGAGGCTAGCCACCAGCATTTCGTAATTGGCCTGCGTGGGCAGGACAAAAAAGACCAGAAAGAACGAAACGAAAGCGGCCCATAGACTGCCGACCATGAATTGCGTGGTGGCGACTACCGGGTTTTCACGGGTGGCGAACAGGCCGCAGACAATGGCGACAAACGTAATGAACCCCAGCCCCATGTCCCATGCTGTGCATTCCCAGATCAGCCCGGCACTTGTAATAGCCACGGCGGCCCGCACACCGTTGTAGAGCGCTTCGCGCTTGTCCATGTGGGTGGGCAGGCGGAAATGGAACTGATCGCCTTTTATGAAATGCTGGCTGGCATCGTATTCGCGCAGGCCCTGTTCCAGTTCGCCCAGCAGTTCATCCAGCGCATTGTGCAGGATGCGGCCATCAAGCAGGGCGGTAAGCTGGGAGTGGTCGTCCGACGGATCGAAAACACTGCCGATTTCATGGGTTAGCGCATCCACAATCTGCTGGTGGCACTCGGCGCGTAGCAGTTGCAGATCACGCAGGATCAGGCGGATCGGTTCATCACCATTCAGCCGGGCGGACAGGCCGGACAGGAATTCGCTCACCCGCGCGGAGGTAGCGCGGAAAGCGGGCTGGTCAGTCTGCACATATTGCAGGCGCACAGCCATGCCCAGCCCGCGCGAGAGCAGGACAGACACGGCGGAAAGAGCCGCGCGTGCATGATCCCCCTCGCGCCCGTGGGGGCCCATTTCGATTTCGGAAAACTCGATCTGGTCATTGATCGTGAGAATGGGGCCAAACAGCGTGCGCGAGCGGATCAGGGCTTCCTTGTCGCCCGAAAGCAGGCTGGAAACCGAGGTGGATACGTTGTTGAGCGCCGTGCGCAGCTTGTCGCGCATGTTGCGCCGTGCAGTCTGGCCGAGATTATGGGCAAACAGACCGGCCACCGTGCTTTCGCACACAATACCCAGCACGATGTAAGTCGCGCGGGACATGGCGGTCATGAAAACGTTTTCAGGGTCAGGGATAGCGCCAAGGGCGATAATGCAGGTGGTATAGCCCGCCAGAACCAGCGCATAGGAGCGGAAATTGCGCACCAGCGTCGCCAGTGTGCAGCACCCGCCCAGCCAGAGCGCCAGAGCAGGAAAGAAAAGCCACGCATGCTGGTTGAAAGCCGAAATCAGGGTGATGGACATCACCACCCCTACGCCGGTGCCCACAAGCCGCCACCGGGCCTTGGAAAGACTTTCCCCGCGTGAGCCCTGCGCCACGATCCACACTGTCATGGGGGCCCATTGCGGGTCATCCAACTCCATCCACAGAGCGATAACGAGCGAGAGCAGGGCGGCGATTGTGCTGCAAACCGCAAACCCGAATGCCGCAGGCGTGGGGGCCAGCAACCATGCAAGCGGCAGCTTGCTCTGGCTGCCGGGGCGACCCAGCGGGCGAAGGGTGCGTAATGAGCCGATCCGGGCGAGCACTAGGGACGAAAGACTGAACACGGCGGCTACTTTGTGTTTTGCGGCGCGGAAAACAAATACAGGGAACTGTACCAGCAAGCCTAGCGCGTCTGTCCGGTTTTTCCTTGTAGGTTCAAACGCATATCAGCTATCGGCGGGCAGGAGAATGTTACGCTTGGCTTCGTAAAAAAAAATTTATACGCTCCCTCCAGTCTGCCATACTGCCAGCAAAGGCGCACAGGATGCGCGCCATATGCTCCTCCGCACGATGCGCAGGGTAGGGAAGGGAAGCCGAAATGTCTGATTTCTTTCAGAATATCGTGGGTAAGGTAGGCAGTGCGCTGGGTGTGGATGTGCAGACATTCGTCCAGCAGCAGGTGCAGTCGCTTTTGCAGCCGCAGTCCATTCAGGCGCTGGTTGACCGTGCGGAGCAGGCGGGTCTGGGTGACAAGGTGCGCTCATGGGTCAGCCAGAACAGTAACCTGCCGGTGACACCGGACGAGATTCGTACGATTCTGGGCAGCGATGTCGTGCATGACATGGTACAGAAAACAGGCTTGCCCGCCGATGGCGTGCTGACAGCGCTGGCGCATTGTCTGCCTGCCGCGGTTGATGGCAAAACGCCTGATGGGGTGCTGCCCCCCGCTGCGGACAAGTCGGCCTGAATGGTCGTAAACAGGAGCCGATACACGACATGACACTGGGCGAGCGTATTACCAGCATCGATGCCTGGTTGCTTGATAGGGTTTTTCAGCCGCTGGCAGACCGTCTGCCAGACAGGCTGAGCCCCTTCGATGTGGGTATGAGCCTCCAGCTCGGCTCCATTCTCATGACGGCGGTGGTGATCGCGGGCGTGTTTTTCATGTCCGGTATGACCGCTATTTCAGACATGCTGTATAATGTGCTGGGCTGGGTTCTTTACCTGACCTTCTTTATCGGCATCGCAAGTAAGCGGACTCTGGTTAAGGCGGGGCAGGCTAACCCGTTGCGTTACATGCTGCTCAGCCTGCGGGTGCTGTCCATCGGCTTCATGGTCTTCAAGCTTTATGAAGCCGTGAATGCACCTGCGATTTTTTCCATGATTGTCTGGCCAGATGCTTTTGGCGGCGTGGTGTTTGTCATGGGGTTGTATTTCATTTCCTGCCAGCCGCCTTCGCCATGGCGGCGTGCGCGTGAGCAAAGCCACCTGCGGCCTGCTTTCGTGCGGAGCGGTGGCGGCTTCTAAAGCGCGCTCCCGGTTAAAGGCGCGTTCCCGGTCGGGCCAGTGGCCTGACCGGGTTTTTTATATCCGGTTACGGATTATCCTGATCATGTTCACCCTGCGCCACGCGCGCCTGTGCGGCTTCGCGCCATGGGGCATCCTGCGGGGCGGCGTCCAGCGCCTTGCGGAACAGGGCCAGCGCATCGGGGGTGACATGGTGGTGCGCGCGGGTCAGGGCTTCGCCCGTGCGGGCGGCAAGTTCGGCGTCAAACCCCATGTCCAGCGCCTGATTCCAAGCCTGTGCGGCTTCATTATAGTGGTCACGCCCGGCTTCGGCCTGTCCTAGCAGCAGATAACCCTGCCTGCGGCTTGGGTCGGTAGCGGGCAGGGCGGCAATGGCGGAGCGGAGCTGGGCGATAACGGCATCGTCACGCACATCGTGCTGGTGCTGGGCTACCAGCCGGGGGCCAAGCGGCTGGGCAGGCAGCATGGGCGCGCCATTGGTCAGATACAGCGCCACGGCCAGTATGGGAGCCAGCCCGAGAGCCAGCCAGCCCGGCCATGTGGCGCTCTGTTCGCGCGCGGTGGACGGAGCCATGTCGGCCACCAGAATACGGCGCTGGATTTCCAGCACCGCAACGCTGTGCTCCCCCGAGGCAATCAGGCCCACGGTCAAATCGCGGTCGAGTTCTGCAAGCTGCGCATCATGCAGGGCCAGTGCCGTGCTGCGCTCATCGCGGATGGAACGGCTGCGCCGCCACAGCGCCGCCGCTGCGGGGGCCAGCGCAATAAGGCTGAGCAGCGCAATGGAAAGCCAGATCATGTCCTGTCGTCCTCTCCGGTCAGCCGGGCGAGCCGGGCTTTTTCATCGTCGCTTAGTGGTGGCGGTGGCGGTGCGGCCGCGTGGCGGCGGTAGAAGAAAAATGCTGCCCCACAGCCCAGTAGCAGGGCCAGAACAGGCATGCTCCACAGAAGGATGGTGCCAATGGACAAAGCCGGTTTGAGGCGAATGAAATTGCCATACCGGGTGACCATCCATTGCATGATCTGCTGGTTGCTCTCGCCTTGGGCAACATGCTCGCGCACAACGCGGCGCAGGTCGCGGGCCAGTCCGGCGCTGCTGTCTTCAATCGATTCATTCTGGCAGACCAGACAGCGCAACTGCGCGCCAATGGCCTCGGCCCGGGCTTCAGCCGTGGGTCTGACAGCATTTCCGACGGGTCATCCACGGCAAGGCCGTAGAGTGGCACTGCCAGCAGGCAGCAGGCGGCTAGCAGGGCTGCGGCAAAACGGCTGAAAAACCGCTGTGCAGGTGGTGCGTGCCTGTGGGGAGAGGGCAGGGCGCTCATGGGGTTTTCAGCCTTGCCGCCAGCGGCAGGATCGTGCCGCGAATGATGTCTTCCGTCAGCGGGGCTGCGGTGTGCCAGCGAATGACACCGCCCGGCCCGATCAGAAAGGTTTCCGGCACGCCAGACAGCCCCCAGTCCATACCCGCACGCCTTCCGGGTCATTACCCAGCCGGGCGAAAGGGTTGCCGGAATGGCGTAGGAACGCCGCTGCATTCTCGGGCTTGTCCTTGTAGGCTACACCCCAGATTGGCAACTGGTCCTTGAAGGCCATGAGAGTGGGCATTTCCGCCACGCAGGGAATGCACCATGAGGCAAAGAAATTGACCAGAACCGGGGCTTGCAGGGTTTTCAGGTCCTGTGTGCCGAACCCCTGCGCGGGAGCCAGCCCCGGCAGGTTGAAGCCTGGAACGGGGCGGTCCAGCACGGGGGGCGTTGATGTCATGCGGGTTGAATGACCCGTGCTGCATGCCTGAGAGCATTTTCCAGAACGCAACGCCCACGGCTCCTGCCCCGGCCAGAGGCAGGGCCATGAGAAGGCGGCGGCGGGTGGTGGAGCCGGACGTGTTCATGATGCAATACCCTGAGTGGAGGAAGCGTGTGGAGCGGCAGCCCTACGCGGCGCGCCCACACGCACCCGGCGGTCTGACAGGGACAACGCGCCACCAAATGCCATGATCAGCGCGCCCAGCCACATCCATGGTGCCAGCGGGTTGTAATGCAGGCGGAGCACATAGGTCATGTGCTTCCGTTCCGTGGCTGTCGCCCAGCACGCCGTACAGATCGGACAGCATGTTGGTGTGAATGGCGACATCGGTTGTGGTCTGGTTCTGGGTATTGAAACTGCGCTTGGAAGGCCGCAGCACGGTTACAACATGCCCGTTTCGCCGGATTTCAATGGTGGCGACCATGGCCGTGTAGTTGGGGCCGGGCTCACTATGCACATCGGTGAGTGTCCACTCATAGCCTGCAAGGTTCTGGGTGGAACCAACCGGCACTTCCACAATCCGGTGCTGGGCCTGCGACATGCCCGCAAGCCCCAGCACGGTAATGGCAACACCCGTATGGGCAATGGCGGTGCCGATAATCGAGCGCGGCAGGCCCCGCAGGCGTTGCAGGCTGGAGCGCAGAGGCGTGCGGAAAAGCTGGATACGTGTTGCGATGTCAGTCGCGCAACTGACGATGATCCAGATGGCCGCCGCCGCACAGAGCACGGGCAGCACCCCCGCAAGCTGGCGCATGGCCACGCATGCCGCCACGACTGTCAGGCCCGCGGCAAGCCACAGCCGGTTGAGCACCGGCCAGAGCTGCGCACGCTTCCAAGGCAGCATGGGGCCAAACCCCATGAAGATGAACAGCGGCAAGGCAAGGGGAATGGTGGTGGCATCAAAAAATGGCTTGCCCACCGAAATTGTGCGGTCAAACAGCAGCGACATGAAAGGCGGATACATGGTGCCTGTCAGCACGACAGCGCAGAGCGAGCAGAGCAGGATGTTGTTGAGCACCAGCGCACCCTCTCGCGAGAGAGGGGCAAACAGCCCGCCCGCCGTGAGCGAAGGCGCGCGGTAGGCGAACAGGGCCAGAGAGCCGCCGATAACCAGCCCCAGCAGCCCCAGAATGAAAATGCCGCGTGCGGGATCGTTGGCGAAGGCATGCACGGAGTTGAGAATGCCCGAACGCACGAGGAACGTACCCGAAAGCGAAAAGGAAAACGTGCCGATAGCCAGCAGCACGGTCCAGATTTTCAGCGCCTCGCGCTTTTCCACAACAATGGCGGAATGGATAAGGGCCGTGCCGGTCAGCCATGGAATGAGCGAGGCGTTTTCAACCGGGTCCCAGAACCAGTAACCGCCCCAGCCAAGCACGTAGTAAGACCACCACGACCCCATGGCGATACCGCAGGTAAGAAAGCACCACGCGGCTACGGCCCACGGGCGCACCCAGCGACCCCATGCAGCATCGACCCGCCCTTCGATCAGGGCCGCAATGGCAAAGGCGAACGGCACGGCAAAACCGACATAGCCGGTGTAGAGAATGGGGGGGTGGAAGGCCAGTCCGGGGTCCTGCAGCAGTGGGTTCATGCCCTGCCCGTCCATGGGGGCAGGCCAGACGCGTGCGAACGGGTCTGACGTGGTCAGGCAGAACAGTTCAAAACCTGTGGCCACAAGGCCCAGAATGGCAATGACCCGCGCACGTAAGGCAGAGGGCAGGTTACGGCCAAAGGCCGCCACTGCCGCGCCGCACAGGCCCAGAATGAGTGCCCAGAGCAGAATGGAGCCTTCATGATTGCCCCATACGCCGGTAATTTTATAGAGCAGCGGCTTGGTTACAGCACTATTGGCCGCGATATTCTGGACAGAGAAATCATCCGTGACAGCAGCATTGATCAGGCAGGCAAAAGCGGTCACCAGCCTATCAACTGGCCTATGGCCAGCCCGGGGGCGAGCGCCATCAGGCGTGGGTCGCGCCGGTGCGCGCCAATCAGGGGGAGTATACCCTGCACGGCGGCCAGAACGCAGGCGAGGGCAAGGGCGTAGTGTCCGAGTTCGGGGCTCAGCATGGGAAGGTTCGTCTGTCCTGCGTCTGGTCTAGGGAACCGGCGGCAGGCGCCGGGAGTGAGGAAAGGGGCTTTTGTAGCTGCCCCTGAAACGGGTTCAGGGGGCCGGGGTCGCCGGAGAGGGTGATGAGGCCGGAGCCGCCAGATCCTTGCGGGCATCCTGCACGGTCATGCTGTTCCAGCTTGAAGCGCTGGGTGGCGGGCCGAAGCGCGGGTCCCATTTGCCGCTTTTTTTCAGGGCCTCGGCCACTTCCTTGGGCATGTAGGTTTCATCATGCTTGGCCAGCACTTCCGAGGCGGTGAAGTCATGGGCGGAACTGGCGGTGCCAATGGCAACAACACTCTGTCCCTCGCGGAACAGGTCCGGCAGAATGCTTCGTAATGCACGCTTACGGCAGCCTGACCATCCGTGACATCAAAACTGGCAATCGGGGTTTCGCCCCGACGTTCGCGGTGGACGGAGCCTGCCACAACCATGCCGCCCAGCTTGACGGTGCGGTCTTTCGGCGGTGGTGAGGACGCAACCTGCGAAGGGGTTACAAAAAACACGATATCCGATGAAAACGCGCGCAGCACCAGTGTTGCCGCCGTGCCAAGGCAGGCCACACAGGCAATGACAAGCCAGAGGCGGCGGGTCTTGCGGGTCATGATGTGTGTGTATCCGTGCTGTGGGGAGCGGTTTCAGGCCGGGTGGCGGGCTGCACGGGCCGCAGGCTGCCGCGTTCCAGCGTAGCCAAGCGGGTGCGTGCCGTTTTCAGCCGCCATGCGGCATTGAAGGCGAGTGTGAGGCTGAGCACAAGAGCCAGCCCGTAACTGGCCGCAATATAAGGCAGGTGGGTCATGCGGCATTTCCCTGATTGCGGCGCGGCGAGGACAGCAGGGCCTGAATGCGGCTTTCCATAACGGCAGCGCGCGTGCGCGCCAGCACCAGTGCGGCAAAACCCAGCGAAATACCCAGTGTGGACAGCCCCAGCGGCCATAGCATGGAACTGGACATGGTGGGTGCCCCTGTCAGGGTAATGCTGTCGGGCTGGTGCAGGGTGTTCCACCATTGCACGCTGAACTTGATGATAGGCAGATCAACCGCCCCGGCCAGAGCCAGAATGGCCGCGGCCCGGTAGCCACGCTGCGGATCATCGAAAGCACGGATGAGCGTGATGTGGCCGAGATAGAGAAAAAACAGCACCAGAACAGAGGTCAGCCGTGCATCCCACACCCACCATGTGCCCCACATGGGTTTGCCCCAGAGCGAGCCGGTAGCCAGACACAGTGCCGTAATGCAGGCACCCACAGGCCCGATTTCTACTGCCGCCAGATCAGCCAGAGGGTGCCGCCAGACAAGCGAGAGCACGGCACACACGGCCAGCCCAGCATACCCGACTGACGCCAGTATGGCGGCGGGCACATGCACATACATAATGCGCACGGAATCCCCCTGCTGCCAGTCCGCCGGAGAGAAAAACAGCCCCCAGCCCAGCCCCAGCAGGGTCAGGGTGATGGCGGGCCATGTCAGCCATGGCTGCAGGCGCGCACCCAGTTTCAGAAACCGGCCGGGATTGGCGTAACGGTGAAAGAAACTGCCGGTGCGCGCGACAAGGGTGGGTGAGGCGCTCAAAAGGGGTCAGCTCCGTGTGTCTGGTTGCTTTGTCTTCAGGTCGTTCTCCTTTCCATATCCGCGCGCCGGGGGAAAGGGGCGAACAAGGGAGACCGTTCAGCTTTCCTTTACAGCATTAAACCGCTCTTGACACGAGACGGGTGTTCATGGGCGTTCTGCCCCAGCAACACAACGGAAGGATAATGCGATGCTGTTTGCTATCATCTGTACGGATCGCCCGGGACTACAGGAACTGCGGGCCGTAACCCGTGCGCAGCATCTGGCTTTTCTGGAAACTTACCGCGCGTCCATTCAGTTTGCAGGGCCTCAGCTTGACCAGCAGGGCAATGCCTGTGGCAGCCTGATCCTGCTGGATGTGCCGGACCGCGAAACCGCTGAAGGTTTTGCCGCGGCAGACCCGTATATGGGCGTTAACCTGTTTGAAAGCGTGGTTATCCGGCCTTTGCGCACGGTGTTCAAAGACGGCAGGCAGGTGGATTGAACCATGTCTTTCTGGCTGGTCAAAAGTGAGCCTGACGCCTTTAGCTGGGACGAGCAGGTGGCCAATGGCGTGGAACCCTGGACGGGTGTGCGCAATTATCAGGCCCGCAAAAATCTGGCCGCCATGAAAGCGGGAGACCGTGCGTTTTTCTACCATTCCAACGTGCAGCGCGCGATTGTGGGTGTGGTGGAGGTGGTGCGCGAAGCCTATCCCGATCCGACCGCTACCGATGGCGCATGGGTCTGTGTGGATGTGCGTACGGTAGGGCCTATGCCCCGGCCTGTCACTCTGGCCGAAATCAAGGCTGACCCGGAACTGGCTGAACTGGCGCTTGTCAGGCAGTCACGCCTGTCTGTCTGCCCGGTTTCGGCGGAACACTGGGCCTATTTATGCACCATGGGGGGCTGGGCCGAACCGGCCTGAGCCTACCCCCGGCACATGGCCGGGGGATTGGTATCACTTTAAAGTGACAGCCTCAGCCCTGTGTTGCAGCACCCCACAACTGCTGAACGGTTGCCGCTACGGCAATAGGCGAAAATCGGCCCCGGCAGGGTGTTGATGGCTTCCTGCGTTTCGATAATGGCATCGGAAGAAGGAGCCTGACCCGCCCCGACCGGAATGGCGATAAAGGACAGACCGGCTGCCGCCGCGGCCTCACCAATGCTCTGCGCGGAGGGCTGGCCCGGTTCTTCACCATCGGGGCGGTTGCAGATAATGGTCTTGAACCCCGCATCACGGATGGCCGTGATGTCCTGCACCGAAATCTGGGGGGAGACGACAAAGTCAGTGGTCAGTCGACGAACGCTCATGCCTGAATATCCTGTAAAACCAAAGAGAGATGGCGGGCACCGCCCATGGGGCGACAGGCCCGGCTACACCTAGCGGTGAATGAAATACATATCCTGATAAAGGGCCTGTAAAGCCGCATGGTTGGCAAGGCAGCGGCGCACCAGCATAGCCCGCAGGCTGACAGCCGCCTGATGCATGGTGGGGTCTATGCTCTTGGGGTCAATGGCGGGGTAGTGTTCCATGCAGGCTTTCAGGGTGGGGTTGTTCATGTCCACACCGCTGCGGAGCTTTTCCTTGAGCGCATCATAATACTGTGAAATGGCGGAATCCGAATCCCACCGGGCGAGCGATGTGTCCACCCGGCCGTTATGCGTATAGTACACCACGGTCAGGAATCCGCTTTCGGGCGGCTGGCCGGGGGCTTTGACCGTCATGTGGCAGGCACGCTGCGAATAGGGCGGAATGTCCAGCGGCGGCGTGGTGGACAGGTCCGACACCGCCATGACAGGGGCACCATTGTCGGGAATGGCGTTGTTCTGCGCATCAGCCCCGGCGGAGGAATGGGCTTTCTGCCAGGCCTGTGAAATCAGCGCTGATAAACGCCCGAGGGGCTGTAGCGTTCAGGCTGACACAGGCCGGGGTCGGTTCGGGCTTCGGCCAGTGCGGCATCGTAGGCCCTTTGTTCGGGGCTGGCGCAGG
>NZ_BAIN01000045.1 GCF_000613285.1 Acetobacter papayae JCM 25143
CGCTTTGAAACAGAAAAGGCCCTGCCTCCATTACGGAAGCAGGGCCTTTTTCTATACCCCACCGGCACCCGCAAAACGGGCACCGGTTAGGTTGGGGCGGTTCAGCCCGGCAGCATCGAGCCGGTTTCCACAAAACGCTGATGCCAGGCCAGCGCTTCGTTCAGCAGATGCGGGGTGTGCTTGCCAAAGGAATCCTTCAGCGCGCGATCCAGATAATCCTCCAGCATCGGGCGGTAATCCGGGTGCGCACATTTGGCGATAATGGTGCGCGCACGCTGCACCGGCCCCAAACCACGCAGATCGGCCAGCCCCTGTTCCGTCACGAAAATCTGGGTGTCCTGCATGATGTGATCAACATGCGCCGCCATAGGCACGATAGCCGAAATCTTGCCACCCTTGGCCGTGGAGGGCGAAAGGAAGATGGACAGATAGGAGCTGCGGGCAAAGTCACCCGACCCGCCAATGCCGTTCATCATCTTCGAACCCATGACGCGGGTGGAGTTTACGTTGCCGTAAATATCCGCCTCGATCATGCCGTTCATGGCGATACAGCCAAGCTGGCGGATAACGCCGGGCGCGTTGCTGACATCCTGCTGGCGCAGAATCAGCTTGTCGCGGAAGAAGTCCATGCGGCGGTTGATTTCCTCAGCCGCTTCCGGGCTGAGAGAGAACGACGTAGCCGAAGCCACCCGCATACGACCGTTATCCAGCATGGCCAGCATGCCATCCTGAATGACTTCGCTATACCCGACCAGATTTTCGAACGGCCCTTCGTTCAGGCCTTCCAGCACGGCGTTAGCCACATTGCCCACACCGGACTGAAGCGGCAGCAGCGAAGGCGGCAGGCGGTTCTGCTTGACTTCATGCTCGAAGAAATCGAGCAGGTAGCCCGCAATGGCCTTGGCCGAGGCATCTGGTGCCGCAAACGGGGCGTTACGGTCACTGTCATTGGTGCGGACAATGGCCTTGATCTTGGCGGGATCTACCTTGAGGCTGGAACCGCCGATACGCTGGTCAGCCCGGGCAAGCGGGATAATGTCACGCGTGGGCGTGGCGCTGATATTGCCGTGCCAGATATCATGCGTGCCCTCAAGGCCGGGGTGCTGCCACTCATTGACCTCAATAATGACCGTATCGGCCAGATCAAGGAAAGCCTGCGAGTTACCAACGGATGAGGTGGGGACGATGCCACCCTCTTCCGTGATGGCCGTTGCCTCAACCACCGCGACATTGAAATGGCCGTAATTGCCCTGATAGGAGCGGCTGGCCACCTGACCCAGATGGTTGTCGAAATAGTCGGTCTCGTTGGCGTTGATACGGTTGCGCATGCCCGCATCGGTATTGAACGGCGAGCGGAAATACACACCGTTTACCTTGGCCAGTTCGCCATCAAGCTGCGGGCCGGTGGAAGCACCGGTAATCAGGCTGATGCGATAGCTTTCGCCACGGTCCTGAGCCGCCTGCATCCGCTCGGCCAGCGCCTTGGGCACGGCCTTGGGATACCCCGCCCCGGTAAAACCGCTGGTGCCGACAACATCCCTGTCCCGGATCAGCTCTGCCGCGGCCTCGGCCGGGCAAACCTTGCTACGCAGCGCGACGTTCCGAATGCGCTCTGTCATGAGAGGCTTTCCTGTTTCTTTTTGTAAACCGTTGCGAACACCAGAGTCGTAACACTGCGCACTGTCCTGCTTTCACCCCGTTTCAGTCCAGGATTTCCGCAGTCTTTCACGCAGCCAACACCCTCCGTGCCGTCCAGATCCGTTGCCGGGCCTGAATTTCACCCTAACCTATGCAGAAACATATGGTTCTGGCGCGTCACATACTTGTGCATGAATGAAAGGGCCGAAAAAAAACCATCCGTAGCGTTCCTGTTTGGACACGGAAAGCCTACATGAAGACAAGGAAGGAACAGGTAACAACGGAATGCACACACTCACCCGGCATGACGAAAACGTGAAGGAGACCATGGCCCACGGACTCCGCATTATTGGCGATGTCCATGGCGATCTGGACGCCTTCCGCCATGCCGTAGCCACCAAACGTTTTATCATACAGCTTGGCGATCTGGTGGATTACGGGCCGGACAGTGCGGGGGTGCTACGCCTGATGCTCGAAGTGATGGAGCAGGAGCGCGGGCTGTTCCTGATCGGCAATCATGACCGCAAGCTGGGCCGAGCCTTATGGGCAAGCGGCTACGCTCATCCCCCCATCTGGAAGAGACGCTCGACCAGCTTGCTCGACCAGAAAATGCCGATATCCACACGGCCCTCCTGCCCGCGCTGGCCAAAGCTCCGGCATGGCTTGTCATGGGGCGGGCTGTGTTCGTGCATGGTGCCTTCGACCCACGAATGCTCATGGAAGCACCGCCGCCCCCCCTTGAACGGGTAACCTTCCTGCTCTCGCGCGCGATGTTCGGGGAGACGACAAGCCGCATCCAGCCCGATGGCTACCCCGAGCGCACGCTAAACTGGGTCAACCACATTCCCGCCGGCTACACCATTTACTGTGGACACGACCAGCGCTCCACCAATGGCTGCCCACTCACCCTGCCCGGCCGGGCCGGTGGGCAGGCGGTTTTTATGGATACGGGCGCTGGCAAGGGCGGTCATCTGGCCTGGCTGGACCTGCCGGCCCCGGCTATGGATGAAGTCGCGGCTTTCCTGTGAGAGAACAGGCCTGTAAAAGACCTGTGGGGCAAACCCCCGCCATGAACCCATAACCCGCACCCGCCAGCACAAAGAGTACCGACCGTGACAGAGCAGCCGCATCCCTCAGACATCCTTGCCGATCTGCGCCGCAGTATCGACAATATCGACGCGGCTCTGGTGTTCATGCTGGCCGAACGATTCCGCTGCACAAAAGCCGTCGGCGCGCTGAAGGCCCGCCACGCCATGCCCCCGGCAGACCCCGAGCGCGAGGTGCGCCAGATCGCACGCCTGCGCGGGCTGGCGCAGGACGCGCATCTCGATCCGGATTTCGCTGAAAAATTCCTCAACTTCATTATTCATGAAGTCATCCGCCACCACGAGGCCATTGCACGGGACGCAGTGTCGGAAACCAGTGAACCCTGATCCGTACTACGCCCGGCGGCTGATCCTGCTGCGCCACGCGGAGGCCACACCAGCCCCCGCAGGCAATTTCAGCACCGAGGCCGATCTGGCCCGTCCGCTCAGCACGGCGGGTATGGCCGCGGCCATACGCTGTGGCCACTGGCTGCGGGATAACGCCCTGCTGCCCGACCTTATTCTGTGCAGCCCGGCCCTGCGCACCCGCCAGACCATGCAGGGCATGCTGGAAGGACTTGGCATGGCTACAGCCGACACCCAGCTCCGGCCCGATATTTACGAAGCCGAGCCCCCGGCCCTGCTGGCCTGCCTACAAACTGCCCCGGCCAGTGCCATGACCCTGATGCTGATCGGGCATAATCCGGGCATTTCAAAGCTGGCGCACCAGCTCGACCCCCTTGCCCAGAGCCTTGATGAAGGATTCGCTCCGGGGGCTCTGGCCGTGTTCAACCCCCATGCTCAGGCCCCCGCATCCAGCCTGACAGACTGGCCAGGCTGTGTGCCTAATATGGTCTGTTTGCACACATTCACGCGACCCTGAGGCAAAAAAGCCCGGTTTTCTGCGGCAGGCGTGCATGATAACGTGCGGTTTATCAGGATCAACCTTCCTGTTTCCATATGAATGAGAGACAAGATGGAATTCAGGAGCCGCAGCCGCGACCGAACCCACATAGCAAAAGGAAACACTATGAGCGTGTCGCAGAACGAAGGTAAGCAGACCACCGCTACCATTTCGATCGGTGGCAAAACCGCCGAGATGCCTGTCCTGTCAGGCGCTCTGGGACCGGACGTGATCGATATCCGCAAGCTGCCCGCGCAGCTGGATGTCTTTACCTTCGATCCCGGCTATGGCGAGACAGCTCCTGCACCAGCAAGGTGACCTTCATTGATGGAGACAAGGGCATTCTGCTGCATCGCGGTTACCCGATCGCGCAGCTGGCGGAAGAAGCCTCTTTTGAAGAAGTCATTTACCTGCTGCTCAACGGCGAACTGCCCAACGCTGCCGAATACCAGCAGTTCCAGCAGACGCTGACCAACCACACCCTGCTGCATGAGCAGATTCGCAATTTCTTCAACGGTTTCCGCCGTGATGCCCATCCCATGGCCATCCTGTGCGGTACGGTTGGCGCGCTATCGGCCTTCTACCCGGATGCCAACGACATTGCCGTGCCGGAAAACCGCCAGCTCGCAGCTATGCGCCTGATTGCCAAGGTGCCGACCATCACCGCATGGGCTTATAAATACACGCAGGGCGAAGCGTTCATTTACCCCAATAACGGGCTGAACTACGCTGAAAACTTCCTGTCGATGATGTTCGCGCGTGAAGTCGAGCCCTACAAGGTCAACCCGGTTCTGGCCCGCGCCATGAACCGAATCCTGATCCTGCATGCCGATCACGAGCAGAACGCCTCCACCTCCACCGTGCGGATGGCGGGCTCGACGGGGGCCAACCCCTTTGCCTGTATTGCCGCAGGCATTGCCGCCCTGTGGGGGCCTGCCCATGGCGGTGCTAACGAAGCCGTTCTGAAAATGCTTGCCAATATCGGCAAGAAAGAAAATATTCCGGCCTTTATCGCACAGGTGAAAGACAAGAACAGCGGCGTGAAGCTGATGGGCTTTGGCCACCGGGTTTACAAGAACTTCGACCCGCGCGCCAAAATCATGGAACGCACCTGCCACGAAGTGCTGGGCGAACTCGGCATCAAGGACGACCCGCTGCTGGAACTTGCGATCGAACTGGAAAAAATCGCCCTGAACGATCCCTACTTTGTCGACCGTAAGCTGTATCCGAATGTTGATTTCTATTCGGGTATCATTCTCAAAGCTATGGGCATTCCCACCAGCATGTTCACGCCGCTGTTTGCTCTGGCCCGCACCGCCGGCTGGGTCAGCCAGTGGAAAGAAATGATCGAGGAACCGGGCCAGCGTATTTCCCGCCCCCGTCAGCTTTACCTCGGCCCAGCCCAGCGTGATTTTGTCGCGCTCGACAAGCGCTGAAACAGCCAAAAATATTGTTTCAATAAAACTGGCCCGTTAAAAAGCGGGCCAGTTTTTTTTATGCCCTCCACCAACGCGGAAGGCACGGGCACACGCACCCTTTTTGCCCGCCATGTCGGTAACACCTGACAGGGCAACGCAGATGGAATTGCTATAAAGGATTAAAATACATACTTATTGGAATTTACCGAGGGATAGCGTATTTGAAATCCCAAGTGGTTTTACAAGGTAATTAGTGATGATTCAGAAAACAAAAAATATATCACTGTATTTGATCATATGCTCACTAGTCGTCGCGGTCGTAATTCTTGGCGCCCAGTGGCATAGACAGCACGAGATTACACTTATCAAACAATGGGCAAAGGAACAGGGTCTGTCCACTTATACCTATTGCGATGACAATAGAAGCAAGTGCGAAGTTCTTAAAATAGACTGATTTTATTACATTCAAACCGGCATAATGCCTTCATGCGCCAACTGGCATGAAGGTAGGGCCTTACGTGGCCCGACCGATTACGAAGGGGGACAGTCGCAACCCTTGGTGGGGCCGGAACGTTCGCGCACCACATGATGATCAATCCACTCGGAGACAAGCCGACGCGCTTCATTGAGCGACGCTTCGGGATGGTGGATGCGGTAGAGAGTCGTGCAGGCGTTAAACGCCGCAACATCCGCAGTCCCAACATCGCGCAGTTCCCGGTAGGCCGTTACCACGGCCCGCTCACATGTACGCGAGATCCGGTTCGGTTCAGTAACCACAGCGCCTCATCCTCAATTGATAATTAATCTCAACTACCTTTTATTTAACGCCACATTCCCCATTCTTGCAAGTCGGAAAAGAATTTCCTTACAACAATATAATCAACCCACGCAGAAAGTGCTTATACTCAGGCACAAACAAGAAGCATGGATTTTCAACGCTACTGGGGGTATTGCAGGCCGGACTCCCTTCTCATGATCTCAAGGAATCCATCATGACCCTTCTTTCCGCCTTTCGGCTGACAGCCGCGGCGAAAACAGCGAGTGGGACCGTGACGCCGCCCTGACAACAGCGCGCCTGCTGCTGGAAATCAAGGCCGTGAACTTCCGCCCTGAAGACCCCTACACCCTGACATCGGGCTGGAAATCTCCCGTTTACATCGACTGCCGCCGCATCATCTTCTTCCCCCGCGCACGTGCAAAGATTGTCGAACTGGGCGTGGAAAAAATCGGCCGTCATGTCGGCTACGAAAGCCTTGAGGCCGTTGTGGGCGGTGAAACGGCGGGGATTCCCTTCGCCGCATGGATGGCGGATCGCATGCTGCTGCCTATGGCCTATGTCCGCAAGAAGCCCAAGGGTTTCGGCCGTAATGCCCAGATCGAAGGGGATGTGCCCGAGGGTATGCGCACCCTGCTGGTGGAAGACCTGACAACGGATGGCGGCTCCAAAATCCAGTTTGCCAATGCCCTGCGTAGCGCTGGCGCACTGATCAACCATGCCTTTGTCGTTTTCTACTACGGCGTTTTCCCCGGTGCGCAGGACACGCTGGCGCAGATGGATGTTACGCTGCACTCGCTCTGCACATGGTGGGATGTGCTGGAAGCCTGCTCCACCCGCCCCTATTTTTCAGAAGAAGCCGCCGCCGAAGTGCGCCGCTTTCTGGAAGACCCGTGCGGCTGGTCCGCCCGCCATGGCGGCGTAGGCAGCATGGAAGAGGCTATCGCCTTCAAAGCCAACAAGGACAAATAACACGGTGCTGCAGGCCCGTTCCTTACCTGACACCCCGCACCATGTCCTTGCGTTTGATTCGGGCATAGGCGGGCTAGGTATCGTACGGGCATTGCGGGCACATGCCCCGGCGGCCAGAGTGGATTATCTGGCCGATACGGCGGTTTTCCCTTACGGCGAGCAGGAAGACCGGTTTCTGGTCAACCGGATCGTTACCCTCATTGGCGAGGCCATTACCCGCCACCGTCCGCAGGTTGTCGTTATTGCGTGCAATACGGCCAGCACGCTGGCGCTGAGCGCCTTGCGCGCCGCCTATCCGGCAACACCCTTTGTCGGTTGTGTGCCGCCCATCCGCTGGGCAGCACGCCAGACCAAAACAGGAGTGATTGGCCTGCTGGCCACACGGGCCACCATCCGCCGCCCTTATCTTACGGAACTACATGCCAGTATGCCCCACGCTGCACGCTGCTGGCCCATGCAGCCCCGCTTCTGGCGGGCTATGCGGAACAGCTTTTCCGGGGCGAGACCGTGCCAGACCGGCTTATCGAGCAGGAAATCAGCGGGCTGTTTGCCTCTCCAGCCGCTGCCGAGCTTGATGCCATAGGCCTTGGCTGCACCCATTACACTTTTGTGCTGGAGCGACTGCGCGCACTCACACCGCCGCATATCGCATGGCTGGACCCGGCAGATGCCGTGGCACGACATACCTGCACGCTGCTGCAGACACTGCCTACTGCCCTTCCGGCACCGCCCTCACCCGCCCATGCGTGGTTTACGGCCATGCCGGAAAACCCGGCAGCACTGGCGGCACATCTGCCGCCTTTTGGTTATGATGAAATAGAAGTCTGGTCAGCCCCGGCCCCTCTCGACGCGCTGGGCTGACCGGCTCCACTTTCTGTATCAGTGTTCCCGGCTGACGGAATAACTCGCCGTATCCAGCAGCAGGGTCTTGATTTCACATTCGGCAAACCCGGAGAGCGCCTCACGTGCCTTGGCCGCGTAATCTTCCGCACGGGCAAGGGTAATGGCTATGGCATCCGTGTGCGCAATACGCTCCAGAGCCGCAGGCAGGTCATCAGGAGTTTGTTCGCTGTCTTCAATAACCCGCCGCCAGAAGAGACGATCCGCCTCATCTCCGGCTGCATAGGCAGCCAGAACCGGCAGCGTGACCTTACCTTCGCGGAAATCGTCGCCCACTTCCTTACCCAGCACGGCCTGATCCGCCGCGTAATCCAGCGCATCGTCCACAAGCTGGAACGCCATGCCCAGATTAGCGCCATAAAGCCGCAGGGCTTCACGCTGCTCCGGCCCGCATGCGCCAATGACAGCCCCGGCCTCGCAGGCAGCGGCAAACAGAGCCGCTGTCTTGCCATAAATGACCTGCAGATACTGATCGACCGACGTGGACAGATCGTTCTGCGTTGTCATCTGCATGACTTCACCCTCGGCCAGCGTGGCGGAGGCGGCGGAGAGAATCGCCATGATATCCAGCGAGGCATCTGCTGTCAGAATCTGGAAAGACCGCGCGAACAGAAAGTCCCCCACGAGAACGGAGGCCTTGTTGCCAAAAATGGCGTTGGCGCTGGCCAGACCGCGACGTAACTGGCTTTCATCCACCACATCATCATGCAGAAGGGTAGCGGTGTGAATGAACTCGACGCAGGCGGCAATTTCAACATGCCGCATCCGCCCGTCCTGATTATCATACCCGCACAATCTGGCGGCTGCGAGCGTCAGAAGCGGGCGAAGGCGCTTGCCACCGGCTGCGACCAGATGGGCCGCAAGCTGTGGAATAAGCGCCACCGAGCTTTGCATTCGCTCGACAATCACCCGGTTGCAGGCGCTCATATCAGATTCGAGATAATCAGCCAGGCCCCTAAGGCCGGCTTCTCCTGGTTTGCTCACGAAAACTCCAGATCCATCCTGGCTTGTGGCTCTGCCCGACTCTGGCAGGCTGACTGCAACGTCCAAATGCTATATCCCCCCGCCGTGGGATGAGTTGACGATCCCTTATATGCGAGTCACCAGAAAAACGGTCAAGCACCAACAAATTCAAGCCTGCCTGTATAGCAAAGATGCCCCCTGCACTGCCCTCTCCTGCTGCTCCCTCCGCTCCCCCCACCACGCAGGGCTTTCTGCTGCGTGGTAGGGTCAGCTACACGCAATTCGCCCAAGGCTACCGCACTGGGCTGGAACCCGTGCTGATGGCGGCGGCGGTTAATGCACGCGCAGGCCAGAACGTGCTAGAAATCGGCTGTGGCGCAGGAGCAGGCCTGCTCTGCCTGATGCACCGCGTGCCGGGCCTTGCCGCCACGGGAATGGAAAAAGACCCCCAGACAGCGGAGCTTGCACGCCAGAACCTACAAGCCAACAGCTACCCGCACGCCACAATCCTGACCGGCTCGTTTCCTGAGGACTGGCACCGTGAAGAAGGAGTTGAAGCCCCCCGCTTCGATCACTGCATGGCTAACCCGCCATGGCATGCGGATAATGGTGCCCCTTCGCCCGAACCCCGGCGCGATCTGGCGCGCAGGCTCGGCCAGCACACCCTGCGCCGCTGGATAGAAGGCTGCGCCACCGTGCTGCGCCACAAAGGCAGCATAACACTGGCCCTGCCCACCAGCCTTGCTGATCAGGCTCTGGTGGCTCTGAGCGCATCAGGTTTTGGAGGTAGCACGCTGTACCCGTTCTGGCCCAAAAGCGGGCGTGAGGCACGTATCATGCTGGTGCAGGCCCGGCTGGGTGTCAAAAGCCCGGCACGGCTTCTGCCCGGTCTGGTTCTTCATGAGGCGGATGGCGCATTCACCACCGCCGCCCGAACCATCCTTGAAGACGCCGCGCCGCTGGGTATTGGTTAACCCGCGCGGCGCAGCCCTGCCTGCTTACTCGAATACCGAGCTTTCAAACGCCTCTTCCCATGTCCCCACGGTGGAAGCGCGGCTGTATTCGGTAGAACGGTTTTCAAAGAAGTTTGCGTGTTCGACCGCATTGAGCATGTCATCCAGCCATGGCAGCGGATTGACAGTGGTGTTGTAGATCGGGTCAAGTCCGAGCTGACCAAGCCTGCGGTCCGCAATGAAGTGGATGTAGGTCTTGACCTGATCGGCATCCAGCCCTTCCACCGCGCCCATTTCAAAGGCGAGGTCGATAAACGCTTCCTCATGCTCGACAATGGTGCGGCAGATTTCCGTCAGTTCATTGCGCAGCTTATCTGTCCAGATTTCCGGATTTTCCTGCACGAACACACGGAACAGGCGGATGACGGACAGGCAGTGCAGCGTTTCATCACGCACCGACCACGATACGATCTGCCCCATGCCCTTGAGCTTGTTGAAGCGCGGGAAGTTCAGCAGAATGGCGAATGAAGCAAAAAGCTGAAGCCCTTCGGTAAAGGCCCCGAAAGCAGCAAGCGTTTTGGCGATTTCATGCTTACTGTCCACAGAGAACGTCTGCATGTAATCGTATTTGTCCTTCATTTCCTTGTATTTGAGAAATGCGGAATATTCGTCCTCAGGCATGCCCAGCGTATCGAGCAGATAGCTGTAGGCCGCGATGTGGATTGTCTCGATATTGGAAAAAGCCGAGAGCATCATCAGCACTTCAGTGGGTTTGAACACCCGGCTGTAGTGCTTCATGTAGCAGTTGTTCACTTCCACATCGGACTGCGTGAAAAAGCGGAAAATCTGGGTAACCAGATGACGCTCGCCCTCATTCAGCACCCGGTGCCAGTCCTTGACGTCGTCAGCCAGCGGCACTTCTTCGGGGAGCCAGTGCAGGCGCTGCTGCGTCAGCCACGCATCATAAGCCCACGGATAGCGGAACGGCTTGTAAACCGGATTGGCTGTCAGCAGGTCAAAATGCTGTTCCTGCGGCTCCTGCCCCGTTGCGTTTTCGCTCATACTGCCCTCCCAGGCGCATTACTGGCGGCACCCGGGCCAGCCTTGACCTCGGGGTTCCACCTTATACCTGATTGAAAAAAACCGTTGTGCAGGCCTACCTGATTACTGGCAGGCCAGACATTCCTCGTAATTGCCGCTGCCAGCACCCGTATCTGTCCGGGGGGCATCGACCGAAGGGGTCATCACATCATTCTTGTCCAGCACGTTGCTGACCGTATCGGCCCGCTGGATGGACAGGCTGCGGCAGTAGTAAAGGGATTTGAGGCCCTTTTTCCATGCCTGAAAGTGAATCTGGTGCAGGTCGCGCTTATGCACGTCCGCAGGCAGGAACAGGTTGACCGACTGCGCCTGACACACATAGGGCTGGCGATCTGCCGCGTGTTCCACAACCCAGCGTTGATCAAGCTCGAACGCGGTCTTGAACACGTCCTTTTCCTGCTGATCCAGAAAATCCAGATGCTGGACACTGCCTTTGGTGGTGGTGATGGACGACCAGACCTCTGGCGTATCGTAGCCCTTTTCCTCCAGCAGTTTCTGCAGGTGGCGGTTGCGGACGGTAAATGAACCGGACAGCGTTTTTTGCAAGAAGACGTTGGCCGCAATCGGTTCGATACCGGGGCTGGCATTCCCCGCGATAATGGAAATGGACGCAGTAGGGGCAATCGCCATCTTGTTGGAAAAGCGCTCCATGAAACCGTATTCTTCGGCATCCGGGCAGGGGCCGCGCAGTTCGGCCAGGTGGCGCGAGGCCGCATCCGCCTGCTCGCGGATATGCTTGAAAATCTTGCGGTTCCAGACCTTTGCAATCACGCTTTCAAACGGAACGTTCTTGGCCTGCAGGAAGGAATGGAAGCCCATGACCCCCAGCCCCACCGAGCGTTCACGCATGGCGGCGTATTTGGCGCGCTCCATGTCCTCGGGAGCCCGATCGATGAAGTCCTGAAGCACGTTGTCCAGAAACAGCATCACGTCTTCAATGAACTGTTTGTCGTCGCACCACTCATCCCATGTTTCGAGATTGAGGGAGGACAGGCAGCACACGGCCGTACGGGCCTTGCCGTGATGATCGACCCCGGTAGGCAGGGTGATTTCCGAACACAGGTTAGAAGTCTTGACCTCCAGCCCTGCCAGCTTGTGGTGTTCCGGCCGGGCGTTATTCACATGATCGGAATAAACGATATAGGGCTCGCCCTGCTCCATGCGGGCTGTCAGGATTCGGATCCACAGCGCACGGGCCGACACCTTGCGAACGACCGCGCCATCCTTGGGGGACAGCAGCGCCCATTCATCGTCCTTTTCCACCGCGCGCATGAAAGCATCTGGCACCAGCACGCCATGGTGCAGGTTCAGCGCCTTGCGGTTGGGGTCCCCCCCGGTGGGGCGACGGATTTCAACAAATTCCTCGATTTCGGGGTGCCAGACCGGCAGATACACCGCCGCCGAACCGCGCCGCAAAGACCCCTGAGAGATGGCAAGGGTCAGGCTGTCCATAACGCGGATGAACGGAATAACGCCCGAAGTCTTGCCATTGCGCCCGACATTTTCACCAATCGAGCGCAGGTTCCCCCAATAGGAGCCAATGCCACCGCCCTTGCTGGCCAGCCACACATTCTCGTTCCACAGATCGACAATGCCCTTGAGGCTGTCATTGGCTTCGTTCAGGAAGCACGAAATCGGCAGGCCGCGCGTGGTGCCACCGTTGGACAGAACCGGCGTTGCGGGCATGAACCAGTGGCGGCTAATATAATCGTAAATACGCTGGGCGTGGGCAGCATCTGCCCCGTAATAGGACGCCACACGGCCAAACAGATCCTGATAGCTTTCATCAGGCAGCAGGTAGCGGTTATCCAGCGTTGCTTTGCCAAAGGGGGTCAGAAGGGCATCGCGGCTGCGATCCACCCGCACCTGATGGTGGCCGGGGAGTTGCACCATATCTTCCATCCGACCGCCTTCAAACAGGTCGGGCTCGCCTTCGGCGGTGGGTGCCCCGGTGAGCGGGCGACGGCTTTCATTTTCATGCACGTCGATCAGACTCATGACCAGGGCTCTCCATTTTCCATGTTTTTCTGTGTCTGGTTATACCCGCTGCCTGAGTAGCCTCAGGGGTGTATCGGGGTCACACCATATGTCGTGTTTCTGCTCCATCTGACACACCATATCTAGTGAAATTTATCCTCAAATCTCCAAAAAAATACTTGATTTCGTGAAACTACCTGTTTTCTCTGGTTTTTCAGCCCGCACCGATTAGCCCGGACAGTTCCATCCGCTCGCGGGAGTCGGTAATGCTCTGCGCCACCGCCAGTGCCGCCGCCAGCGCCCGCCGCCCCGCCATCGCATCCACCACCACAGGGGCACCCTCAAGGCAGGAGGCGACAAAGGCCTGATGTTCGGCAAAAAGCGAATCCTGTTCGCGCCATGTAATATGCTCGCGCCGGAATCCGTTGGTGCCCGGCAAGGGCAGGCCGCGCTCGCGCCCGATCAAGGTCAGCTCGCGCTTCATGAAATCGGCCGACAGATAGCTTCCTGCGAAAACAGGCGCATGCGCCGCTCGGTCTTGAGCGAAATGCGGCTGGCGGTAATGGTGGCAACGCAGCCATTTTCAAACCGCACACGAGCATTGGCGATATCCTCATGTGCGGAGCTGACCGCCGCCCCCAGCGCATCCACCTGCGCTATGGGGCTGTCCACAATGGCCAGAACCAGATCCAGATCATGGATCATCAGATCCAGAATAACCGAGACATCCGTGCCGCGGGGCTTGTACGGCGCAATGCGCGTTGCCTCGATATAGAGCGGGCGCGACATGCGCTGGGTAATAGCGGCATGCTCGGCGGAATAGCGCAGCAGGTGCCCGACCTGACAGACAAGCCCGCTCTCACGCGCGAGGGTCACAAGAAAATCCGCCTGCTCCAGCGTGGCGGCCACGGGTTTTTCCACCAGCACATGCCGCCCGGCCCGCAAGGCCCTGACAGCAAGCTCGAAATGAAACTCGGCAGGAGCTGCCACCACCACCGCGTCTGACACCGCCAGCAGCGCGTCCACATCCTCCATTACGGGGCACCCGGCCTCACGCGCGACTTCCGCTGCACGCGCGCTATCGGGGTCGAACAGGCCAGACAGTGTCTCGTTCGGCACATCGCGGATTTTCAAAGCGTGATAGCGCCCGAAATGCCCGGCACCGATAACCCCTACGCGCAAAACTCCGGCCATGCCGTCCACTCCCCGCAAACAACCCGGCCCGTAACGCCGGTTCCAGCAGGGGTAGCAGTCCTGCCCCTGAATGCAAACCACCGGTCATATCGCGCCGTACCGCCCCTGCCACAAACCCCCGCCAGAGCCCCCTGCGCGCCCGTCTCCCACGCACAATACGCGCACAACGGTTGCATCGCGCGCACTTGACCGGCATGTTCCGGTCAACAGAACTGCAAACGATCAGGTAAGAATGTATTACAGCCGCCTCAAACTGGCCTCGGTACTGGGCGTGTGCCTTTTGGGCCTGCTGTTGTGCCTGCCCAACGGCATACGCAAGCCCGCCCTTTCCATTCCGTGGAGGCAGATCCATCTGGGGCTGGATCTGCGCGGCGGTTCATACCTGCTCATGCAGGTGGACCTGCCCAGCCTGACCCATGACAGGTTGCAGACCCTTTCGGAAAACATGCGTGAAGCCCTGCTCAAGAACCATCTGGGCTATCAGGACTTCCGTATTGATGCGGATAAGGCCGTTGTGTCCTACCTGCCCCGCACACCGGATGAGGCACAGGCAGGCCTGACGGCACTCGATGCCCTGCCGCGCCTTTCCGCGGGGGAATTCACCGTCACGAAGCTTGAGGATGGGCGCATTGCCCTGACCCTCTCGCCCGAATCCATTGCGGCCCATGCGCGTGAGGCTGTTACGCAGTCGATCGAAATCGTGCGCCGCCGTATTGACGGCACGGGCGCTATCGACCCGGAAATTACCCGGCAGGGTGATGACCGTATCGTGGTAGAACTCCCCGGTATCAGCGATCCCGAGCGAATCAAGGCGCTGCTGGGCACCACGGCCAAGATGAGCTTCCGGCTGGTCGATTCCAACCCGCTCCACGCTACCTATCCGCCCACAGGTGTCAGCCTGCTGCCCATGGCCAACCCGGCCGACGGCCCGGCCCTGCCTGTTTACGACCATGTGGATGTAGACGGTGCCGACCTGACGAATGCCGGGGCCACACTCGACCAGAAAACCGGCGAATGGGCTGTCAGCTTCACCTTTGATTCGGTTGGCACGCGCTCCTTTTCCAGCGTGACGCAGGCCAATGTCGGCCAGCGCTTTGCCATTGTGCTGGATAACAAGATTATTGAAGCGCCAGTTATCCGCACCCCCATTACCGGGGGAGAAGGCCAGATTACCGGTGGCTTTACCGCCCAGAAGGCCACTGACCTCGCCCTTATGCTGCGCGCGGGCGCGCTGCCTGCGCCACTGGCTGTGGTGGAACAGCGCAGCATCGGCCCCTCGCTGGGGGCGGATTCCATCCGCGCAGGCATGATCAGCCTTGGCGTTGGCTTTGCTCTGGTGGTGGTGTTCATGGTGCTGTTCTATGGCCGATTCGGCTGGTACGCGGATATCGCGCTGCTGGCCAATCTGGTGCTGATGGCCGCCATTCTCTCGCTATTTGAAGCCACGCTGACCCTGCCGGGCATGGCGGGTATGCTGCTGACACTGGGTATGGCGGTGGATGCCAATATCCTCATCAACGAGCGTATCCGCGAGGAAGTGGCCCGTGGCCGCACACCGCTGGCTGCCATGCAGGCCGGGTTTGAGCGCGCCACCTCCACTATTGTGGACAGTAACGCAACCGCCCTGCTGGCCCATGTCATGCTGTTCGTCTTCGGCACTGGCCCGGTGCGTGGCTTCGCGCTCACCATCACCATCGGTATCGTGACAACCCTGTTCACGACCCTTCTGCTCTCCCGCATGCTCATGGCCCGCTGGTACGCGCTCACCCGCCCCGCCAGCCTGCCCGTCTGAAACGAGGCGCATATGCTTGGACGTCCTCTTCTGCGCTTTGTCCGCAAGGATACGCACATTAACTTCATGCGGGGCCGCTATATGGGCCTGCTGGTTTCGGCCGTGCTGTCACTGGCCTCCCTTATCCTGTTCATCCACCCCGGCCTGACGCTGGGGCTGGATTTCAAGGGCGGGATTGTGGTGGAAGCCAAAACCCCTGCCCCGGCTGATTTCGGCACCCTGCGCGCGGCACTGGCTGCCCATGGCCTGCCGCATGCCTCCATCCAGTCCTTTGGCGCACCGGATGATGTCCTGATCCGGCTGGATGCGGGAAGCGGCAAGGAAACGCAGACCCTTGTGGACACCGTGCGCCATACCGTGGCCGATGCCCTGCCCGGCACCACTATCCTGCGGGCCGATGCGGTTGGGGCCTCGGTTTCAGCCGAGCTGTTCCGCAACGGCATGCTTGCGTTGGGCATCAGTCTGGCGATGATTCTGGGTTATATCTGGGTGCGCTTCGAATGGGAGTTCGCACTCAGCGCCGTGGTGACCCTGATCCTTGACCTGACAAAGACCGTTGGCTTTCTGGTGCTGACCGGCTTTGAGTTCGATCTGGTCATGGTTGCGGCTATCCTGACCATTCTGGGCTATTCCACCAACGACAAGGTGGTGGTGTATGACCGGGTGCGTGAAAACCTGCGCAAATACCGCACCATGCCGCTGATGGAACTCATTAACCTCTCCATCAACGAAACGCTCAACCGCACGCTGGCACATCCTCCACGGTGTTTCTGGCAGCCCTGCCGCTGGCCCTATGGGGCGGCGCCACACTGTCGGGTTTTGCATGGACCATGCTGTTCGGCATTGTGGTGGGCACTTCTTCCTCCATCTTCATTGCAGCACCACTGCTGCTGTTCATGGGGGAAGGCCGCCTCAAGCGCGGCGCTAAAACAAAAACAGGAACGGCCACCGCCTCCTGAAAAAAAAGCCCTGCCGGGCTGGGAAAAACTCCCGCCCCGGCAGGGCTTTTTTAGGGTGCCACTAGCACCCTGCCTCTCTCTGATTAGACGGCCCTAATGCACGATCCGCATGACCGGGCCCGGCTCCGCTGGGGCTGATGCCTGAATATTGTCGGGCGTTACGGCCGCTGGCGGGCTGTTAATGAGGCTAATGAAGTCCTCAACCCTTTGCCCTGCCTTGTTCAGATTTTCATTACTCGGCCTGTCGCGCAGCTGCATAATGGCTGTCAGGGCCTCCCTGTCCGACTGGAGAATACGCATATATTCCCCAACCGTAACCCGATCTGACATCAACCGCCCACGCGCCATGCCATTGGCAATGACGTAGCTGTAAAGGACGGTCTTGGGGGTTGGGCGGACAACCAGCCCGCCACTATGGGACTGGCACCCCGCCAGCAAACCGAGCAGGGCAACAGCCCGCACGCCCATACCCGCCAGGCGGACAGAGCGCCTATCCTGCGACTTCGTGCGTAAAGCGGATAAAAAAAGGAATGCCGGACGACTCATGACCGGCATTCTATTCCACATTCCACGCCACATGCACAGAGTGCGTATGCTCAGGCTGCGGGCGGAGCCTTGGCGGCCAGTTCATCACGGATCTGTTCCAGCAGTTCCTCCGTGCGGGTGGGCGCGGGCGGTGCCTTGGGCTGTTCGTCTTCACGGACATGCAGGCGGGTAAGCGCCTTCACAACCCAGAAGATCACCAGTGCAACAATAACGAACTGGATCACTGCATTCAGGAACAGGCCAATGTTCATGGTGACAGCACCGGCTTTCTGGGCTTCAGCCAGTGTCGCCAGATGCGGCCCCTTGAGGGTGATGAACAGGTTGGAAAAATCGATCCCCCCGATCAGCAGCCCCAGCAGCGGGTTAAAAACGTCCTTGACCAGACTGTTGACGATGGAGGTGAACGCAGCACCGACGATCACACCAACCGCCAGATCAACCACGTTGCCACGCATGATAAAGGCGCGGAATTCCGCTACCCAGCCAGGAGTATGAAGGGGAAAACCCTGCTCGGCCATTTTGATGTTCCTCTTTGTTATCTGGAATATAGCGCCTGAGTATGACGCCAATTGCCGATCTGTCACAGCCTCAGAACGCACGGGAGCCGCAAAAAGCACCAGCAACCGTAGGCATTCGGGCCTGATCGAGCATAAAACACACATAGGAAATGAAGTGTTGATCCGATCTCCATGGATCGCTATATGCTGCCCACAAAAGCCCGGTCGGCATCGGGCCATCCTGTGACAGAGAAAGATTGACAGCCATGAAGCCCGGCATTCACCCCGACTATCACGAAATCACCGTTGTCATGACCGACGGCACCGAATACACGACGCACTCCTGCTACGGCAAACCCGGCGATACCCTGCGTCTGGACGTGGACACCAAGTCCCATCCCGCATGGACCGGCGTGCAGCGTATGCTCGACACGGGAGGCCAGGTGGCCAAGTTCAACAAGCGCTTTGCCGGTATCGGCACGCGCACGAAGGGCTAATTCTGCCCCGGCCGGGCCATGTAGGGTCCGGCTGGCTGGCGCAAGCCTTTTCGGGACGAACGAATGTGAACCCCATCCCCTTGAAAAAGGGGGTGGGGTTTTCCACGTTCAGGGGTGGCAGATGCCCGTAAACCGGGGTTTGCCGCACAGACTGTCGGGCGGGGTCGCCATAACGGGGCCCGGGCCAGCACGACAGGACCTTGCTAACAGAGAAGGTTCCCTGATCATGACATACGATTTCTCCCCCCTTTTTCGCACAGCCATTGGTTTTGACCGCTTGGCGCAGGTGATGGATAGCGCTGCACGCGCCAATGGTGCCCCCAGCTACCCGCCTTACGATATCGCCAAGACAGGCAGTGACAGCTACGCCCTGACCATGGCCGTGGCGGGTTTTGGCCCTGAGGATATTGAACTGATTGTGCAGGATAGCACGCTGGTTGTATCGGGCCGTGTTGGCGCACCAACGGTGGAAGGCGAAGTGCTGCACCGTGGCATTGCCCGCCGGGCGTTCGAGCGCCGCTTTGCTTTGGCGGACCATGTGGAAGTTACGGGGGCCGACATGCATAACGGGCTTTTGCGTATCACGGTACGCCAGATCGTGCCCGAAGCGCTCAAGCCACGCCGTATTCCCGTACGCAGTGCCGAAAGCGGCGCGGTACAGCTCCACAACCGCCCGGCTGAAGCTGGGCAGCCCAATGCGCCGGAAGAGACACCCCCCGTGGCAAGCGCTGCCTGAACCACAGGTAGGTAAAGGGCCTGAGGAGAGCCGCGGTAACACGCGGCCTCTCCAAACCGCCTTCCGGCCTGCCTGTCGGGCACAAAAAGGGGAAAACACGGGTGTTCCCCTTGCCTGTTGTGCATTTGCGGCTTGACCTGCGTGGGTTGCTCCCGCCATATCGTGCCCCATATGCGCGTCGGCAGGCACGCAGGGTTTGGGAAGCCACGACTCTTCCAGGCCGTCAACTTACGGGTGCCTGCGTAACGCGGCCCGAATGACAGGATGGAAGCCATGACAACCTTACCGCTTATGCCCAAGGCGACCGCCGTGTGGCTGATTGAAAAAACCGCCCTCAGCTTTGAGCAGATCGCTGCATTCTGCGGCATGCACCCGCTGGAAGTGCAGGCTATCGCGGATGGTGAGGTCGCTCAGGGGATTGTCGGTTACGACCCGATTGCCAACCATCAGGTAACAGCCGAGGAAATCCGCCGCTGCGAGGCCTCGACCACGGCACGGCTGAAGATTCTGACGGTCAACAATCCGGTGCGCCGCCGCTCCAAGGGCGCGCGTTACACGCCTATCGCCAAGCGCCATGACCGGCCGGATGGCATTGCCTTTCTGCTGCGCAACTACCCGCAGCTCAATGATGTGCAGATTGTCAAACTGCTGGGCACCACCAAGGACACCATTGCCAAGGTGCGTGACAAGCAGCACTGGAACACGCCCAACATCAAGCCGCGCGACCCGGTGACGGTTGGCCTGTGCAGCCAGACAGACCTGAACGCCGCCATTTCGGAAGCGAATACCCGGCTTGAACGGGAAGGGGCGGAAATTCCTACCCCCACCCTTGAAGCTGGCGATTTCAATTTTTCAGAAGAATAACGCCACCCACCCCCGGCGCCTGTGCGCCGGGGGTATGGTTATGTCGCGAGCTTCTCTATTTCTTCCTTGAGTCGCAGCTTCTGCAACTTCAGGCACATGAGCACGCGCTCGTCCGGTCTGGGTCTTCCACCTTCGTTGACAATCTGCTGGTCAACACGGAAATGGCGGGTCTTGAGACTTTCAATCCTTGTAAGGCGCGTCATGGCGGCCTCCATTCGGTTGTGGACCTGACAACGGTAACGTACTGTCGGCCGTTAATTTCATGCTAATTTCATTATTCACGACATGATGTCATGCGCTGGGTTCATGGAACTTTTTTGTATCTGTGGGCTGGCCTGATGCGCCGGGTTGGTCAACACTGCTGGAAATACGTGCGCGGGCAAGGCCCCGAGCTACGCAGGTTCCTACCTTGGTGTAAGGAGAGTAACAGAATGCTGCATGACCGTGATTCAGTACTTGGCCAGCTTCATGAACTCCGCAGCGAACACCGCGACCTCGATACCGTCATCAACCGCATGACATCCGAAACGGCTTTTATCGACCAGCTTTACCTCCAGCGCCTCAAAAAACGGAAGCTTCAGCTCAAGGACCTTATCACAAGGCTTGAAAGCAGGCTGATCCCGGACAATATTGCCTGACCTTTTTTCAACCGGCCTACCGGCCTTTTGCCAACCTCCTTGCCAACCGGCCTGAACGCGTGGCCCGCGCATCTGGCCAGACCAAGTGGATAGACCGCCCCCGTGAGCACGCAAGACCAGTTCCCACCCGACGCCCCGTACGATAACGAGACGGATACCCGTTCCGCATCCGAACAGACCAGCACCATCATGGCAGATGGCGCCAAGGTGCGTGTCGGCATTATCATGGGCAGCCAGTCCGACTGGGAGACCATGCGCCATGCGGATGCAATCCTGAACGAACTGGCCATCCCGCATGAGGTGAACATCGTCTCCGCGCACCGCACGCCAGACAGGCTGGCGGATTATGCCCGCACGGCGGCGGATCGCGGCCTGCATGTCATTATCGCCGGTGCGGGCGGGGCAGCCCACCTGCCGGGCATGTGTGCGGCATGGACCCGCCTGCCCGTGCTGGGCGTGCCGGTGGAATCTCGTGCGCTCAAAGGTATGGACAGTCTGCTCTCCATCGTTCAGATGCCCGGTGGCGTGCCCGTGGGCACGCTGGCCATTGGCGCGCCGGGGGCC
>NZ_BAIN01000044.1 GCF_000613285.1 Acetobacter papayae JCM 25143
GCGCCCTGCAGGGTGCGCTTTCGCACCGCGGTGCAGTTTTGTGCAGGAGGTCTGTGCGCAACCGATACCCCTGCAGGATGTGGGGGCGGATCATCACGCAGCGTGTATCTTGCCCGCTGGTGTGCTGGCGGCTCCTGTAATGGGCGAACGCTGATATGCCTGCTTCCTCCACGGTTCTGTCCGCCCATAATCTGGTCAAGACCTATGGTTTGTCGGATGGACGCAAGGTGCGTGCTGTCGATGGAATTTCCCTGACAGTTCAGGCCGGTGAAGTGCTTGGGCTAGTGGGGGAGTCAGGCTGCGGCAAATCGACACTGGGGCGCTGTCTGCTACGGTTGATGGATGTTTCCCAAGGGCAGATTGTTTTTGAAGGGCAGGATATTACTCATATGAGTGAGGCCGCCCTGCGCCCTGTCCGGCAGCGGATGCAGATGGTCTTTCAGGACTCTCATGCCTCTCTCAACCCGCGGCGGCGAGTGGGCGATCTTCTGGCGGAACCGTTGAAGGTGCACCGGCAGGCAGATGGACAAAGGCGCTCAAGCGCTGAAATTGCTCGCCGTTTGTCCGAACTGATGGAACTGGTGGCCCTGCCCCGTAATGCGCTGGATCGTTACCCGCATGAGTTTTCGGGCGGGCAGCGACAGCGTATCAATATCGCACGGGCTTTGGCTCTTTCGCCCCGGCTGGTGGTGGCGGATGAGCCGTATCGGCACTGGACGTATCCGTGCAGGCACAGATTGTTAATCTGTTTGCAGACCTGCGTGAGCAATTGGGGCTGACCTATCTGTTTATTGCCCACGATCTTGCAGTGGTACGCCAGATTTCAACACGGGTAGCCGTTATGTATCTTGGTGCCATTGTGGAAACAGGGGTGACGGATGTGGTGCTGCATCACCCGGCGCATCCTTATACGCGCGCACTGATGCAGGCCGTGCCGCGCCCGGTGGTGGGGGGCATGCGTCTTCCATCGTTAAAGGGAGATGTTCCCAGCCCCATGACACGACAGACAGGGTGTCGTTTTCATATGCGTTGTCCTGTGGCGCAACCTTCTTGCGTTACAAACGTTCCCGCTTTGCAGAGGCTGGATGACGGGCGTGAAGTTGCGTGCCATTTCCCGCTCGTGTGATGGGCTCCGTTTTTTCGGGGATATTATCCGGCAAGGACGTTTTTTTTTGTCGGGTAACGATTTACAAATGCCTGATATTCCTTAATCTACGGAAAATTTTTACAAACTGTTAAAGTTTTTCGCGAGATCGTATGGGTGCCTGTGGAATAGTGATTTTGAGGAGTTCCATAGAGCTTTAGTGCTTTGTAAATATTGCTTCTGGAAAATTTTTTATTTAAAAATCAATAATTCATAATATAAATTTATTTATGAGCGTTGATAATTAAAAAATATGCGTGATGCGATGAACTTTTTGTTCATTATGCAAAGTGAAGAGCGCATGGGTTTTTTATTAACGTCTTTTACTATATTGATAATATTTTTATCTTGAATGGAAATCCCATTTTAATATTTTCCGTATTATGTATAGTCATGATTCATTTGTAATCGGGTCGTAATGCAGCGATGCGGCCCCGACAGAAAGTATGGCAAGCATGGTGTACCCAGTTGAGGCGCTGTCGATAGCAGGGCTTGTGCTTTCGCCCTGTGTGTCCGGAGCAGCCTATTTTGGATTGCATCATCGTACCCGCCGCAGGGCTGTGCTTGCCCCTCGTTCCGATTGCCTGACCGATGAACTGACGGGCCTGCCCAACAGGCAGGCTCTATCTAACTGGATGGACAAAAACCTTTCTGCCCGCCGCCAGCACGTGGGGCGCATAGCCCTGTTCATGATCGATCTGGATCGTTTTAAGGAAATCAACGACGAAAGAGGCCACTCGACGGGAGATGAAATCCTGCGTGTGCTCGGGCGACGGCTGCGGCACAGTGTGGATGCCAAACGGGGTGAATTCATTGCCCATGCTGGTGGCGACAAGTTTTTCGCATTCTGCTCCTTTTCCAATCATCGTATTGTGCCCGATTTTCTTGCGCGCCTGCGCCGGGCGCTGAGCCGGCCTGTTCGGCTACAGGGCGGGCGTGTGACTATTCGTGCCAATTTTGGTGTGGCGTTCTGGGGTGATGGCGCTCCGAGTGGCGAGACCCTGCTTATCCGGCTGAACTGGCCATGAACTGCGCAAGAAACTCAGGCCAGCAGGATATCTGCTACTACGATCCCGCCATGGATCAGGTTATTCGTCACAGGCTCAACATTGTGGACGAACTGCGCTATGCCGTAGCCCGGCAACAATTTAGCCTGTGCTATCAGGCGCAAAAACGCATTAGCGACAAGAAAATTGTAGGGTTTGAAGCGCTGCTGCGCTGGGAGCACCCAATGCTTGGCGCGGTTTCGCCTGTGGTGTTCATACCCGTTGCAGAAGAAAGCGGGTTAATACAGGAAATTGGCGAGTGGGTTTTGCGCACGGCCTGCCATGCTGCCAGTCAGTGGGAGCAGCCCTATCGTATCAGTGTCAATGTTTCCGCCGAGCAGTTTCACCATCATGATCTTCCGGGACTGGTGCGTGATGTGCTGGAAACTACCGGTCTTTCCCCCTCAAGGCTGGAGCTTGAGCTGACGGAAACCGCCATTTTCACGGATATGGCTCGTGCAACAGCCATTCTGAATGAGCTCAAAGCAATGGGCGTTTCCATTGCGGTGGATGATTATGGCACCGGCCATTCTTCTCTGGGGCTGATCCGCGATATCGTGTTCGACAGGATCAAGCTGGATAAGCTGTTTGTGCAGAACGCTCTGGGGAATGAAACCGACAAGGCGATTATCCGCGCGGTTATTTTTCTGGGCCGCAGTCTGCAAACGACCGTTTTGGCTGAAGGTGTGGAAACGGAAGAGCAGTTTGCCTTTCTGGCGGATGAAGGCTGTGACGAAATACAGGGTTTTCTGCTTAGCAGGCCCCTTCCCCATGATCTGCTGGTTGCAACCGGCAAGGTTAGCCTGATCGCGGAGTGATAAACCGACGATGGGTTGAGTGGGTGTTATATTGTACATTTTATAATCGTTTTTAATGTTAGGTCATGTCCATCGCTGCCGATTTGGGTGGAGATAGGCTTTTTTCATCGCGGCCTGTGCGTATGGTGTGTCTTTTTATATACACATCATTAACGCGCATTATTAATGGCACATATTTTTATCGTAAATTCTTGACTTACACGGCCTCGGGTGATTGAAATTGCCACAGGACGAGCTGGCGAACACATTCGAGTTCGCGCGATAATGTTAAGGAAGTATTCTGGGAATGGGGACTCTGTTATTACAGACTATTCGCCGCGACACTGCCCGGGTTTTGTTCGGGATCATGTGTTGTCGCTAAGCGTATATGTTGCTTTATAAAGCGGAAGATTACTCTCCGCGAAAGAAATTGTCAGATAATACGGTTTGTGATGCCTGATGGATCAGGCTGAAAACCATTATTCATAAAGAACCAGCCATGCGTTTTTTATCCCGTTCCAGTGTGCTTTTGGGCAGTGCCGCATCTGCTATTTTTCTGTCTCCCGTTTCCGTGCAGGCTTCGAGCGATCCTGAACTGGTTGCATTGCGCCGTGAAATGGAAAGCATGAGAGGCGAAATTCATCGTCTGCAATCGCGGGTTGCTAAATACGAACATACTAGCCCGGTTAGTGAAACTCCGCACAAACATGTGCCGCGGCATCTGATTACCGCCGGAGCAGGAGAACCTCAGCCGATTTTCAATGAACCAGCTCCGGTGCGTACCGGACCGCGCACTACGGCGGAGAGCCGTGTTGCGCTGCCGGAAAGCCCCACAATGTCATGGAAAGACTTCAAGGCCGCGACATCCAAAGAAGAAAGTGTTCATGTCGGTGGTATCCAGATCGGTTTTCCGAACGGACGCCCCACCATTGCTTCTGATGACAAAGCCTATGCTTTCTCCGTAGGGCTTTTGGCGCAGGAAGATTTTGGCGGTTTCATGGGGGTCGGTCCTTCGAAGGCAGGCGGAAATTTCAATAACTTCACACAGAATGCCCGCAGGCTGCGGTTGTATTTCTCGTGGCGTTACAAGGACTGGGTGGTGAATGTCACGCCTGATTTCGGCTCCAGCTCAGTGGATGGTTCGGCGGGGCTGTTCGAGGCCAACGTGAACTACACCGGCCTGCACCATACGACGCTGACAATCGGCTATTTTCAGCCCAGAATGGAAGAAGAAAGCGCGGAGCGTTCCGGGGCTTTTGAGTTTCTTGAGCGTCCGGCGATTGTCGATATCGTGCGTAATATTGCCGGGGGTGTCGGGCGCTTCAGTATCGGTGGCGAACATTACGAAAAACGCTGGCTGGTCGCGGGCTATTTCACCGGGCACAAGTTTGGTGACCGTTCCTCCACCACGGTATCGGACAGTCAGACAGGTGCCGTTTTCCGTGCTGTGGGCAGGCCCTATGTCAGCAAGGATATAGATGTGCATGTCGGGGCCGGTGCAACGGCGGCTTTCAAGGTTAACCAGACTGCGAATGGCCGCCAGTATACGGCATCCAACAACATGGAAATTCCGTTGGGTGAAGCCTCGCTGCTTTCTTCCGGGGCACTGTCCAATGTGGCGCAGATCTGGGCGGCAGGGCCGCAGTTGGCCCTGCGCTACAAGCGGTTCCTGATCAAGAGCGAGTATTATCATATTGGCGTGCAGCGGAATTCCGGTGCTGATAACCCGCAAAACCTGCCTTCTCTCGGGTTTGATGGCTGGTACGTGGCGGCCAACTATACTCTGCTAGGCAAACCGCGGGCCTATAACGAAAAAATCGGTGCGTTTACGGCACCTGGCGTGGATTATGACTTCGACCCGAGCCGTAACCACTGGGGGGCAGTTGAACTCTCCGGCCGGTGGAGTGTTACCAACCTGCATGATGATGGTGGCGGCAACCAGCAGACCGCATGGGAAGGTGGGCTGAACTGGTATCCCAATCGTTATTTCCGCTTCATGCTGGACTATGAGCGCTTCATCGTATCCCGCACGCCGACTTCCACCAAACCCACGCAGCTTAACTACTTCGGCACCACTGGTAACGCTGTGGTTGGGCGTGTGCAGGCTGCTTTCTAACCCGTTATTCCAAAAACAGTTTTTCTATTGATCATAGCATTGCGGAGCATAATCCATGACACGGTTTTCTGGTCTTACGCGTCGTTCCGTCTTCAAGAGTGGTCTGGCCTTGGGGGCGGGGCTGGTTGCTGGCGGTCTGGTGGGGCGGCAGGCAAACGCGGCCTCCTACTCACTGCTAAATGTTTCCTATGACCCCACGCGTGAACTGTATGCTGACATTGGCAAGGCATTCAGTGCTGATTGGGCGCATGATCATGCGGGCGATGCGGTGCGTGTGCGCTCATCTCATGGTGGTTCTGGTGCACAGGCACGCTCTGTTCTGGACGGTGCTCCGGCCGATGTCGTAACGCTGGGTCTAGCTTATGATATCGATATTCTGGCGCAAAAAGGCCTGCTGGCGGCAGACTGGCAGAAGCGCCTGCCCCATAATTCGACACCCTATAACAGCACCATTGTTTTTCTGGTGCGCAAGGGTAACCCCAAGGGCATTCATGACTGGCCCGACCTGATCCGGGATGATGTGCAGGTTATAACGCCCAACCCCAAAACGTCCGGTGGGGCGCGCTGGAACTATCTGGCCGCGTGGGGCTGGGCCTTGCAGCAGCCCGGTGGTTCAGAAGAAACAGCGCGCGAATATCTGAAATCGCTCTATGCTCATGTGCCGGTGCTCGATACCGGTGCGCGCGGGGCTACCAACAGCTTCGTGCAGCGTGGGCTGGGGGATGTTCTGCTGGCATGGGAAAATGAAGCCCTTCTGGCAACCCACGAACTGGGGCCGGACAAGTTCGACATTGTTGTTCCCCCCAAAACCATCCTGACCGAACCGCCCGTTGCGGTTGTAGACAAAAATGCTCAGGCGCATGGCACGACAGATGTGGCGCAGGCTTATCTGGAGTTCCTGTTCTCACCTGAAGGGCAGCGTATCGGGGCGCGTCATTACTTCAGGCCGGTCGACCCTGCCATCAAGGCAGAAACGGCCTCGGCTTTCCCGCATACAGACACCTTCGATATTGCCAGCCTTGGTGGTTGGCAGAGCGTTCAGAAGCGCCATTTCTCTGATGGCGGTATTTTCGACCAGATTTACACCAAATAAACTGTCTTTTCAGGGTATCAGCCGGGTAGAGTCCAATATCTACTCGGCTGATACATTTTATTCCTGCACTATCTCCCTATAAGCTGTGCGGGAAACACCGGGCCCTTCCCGTCTGGTCGGGTTTTAGGAGGCAGGGCAGTATCTGCCTTCCAACCATTACGGCGGTCTGGACCTTCAGAAATTGTTATCCTGTTAGGCGGCTCAGGCACTGATCCAGAGCGCCTACAAGCCAGTCTATATCATGATGCTGGAAGGCGAGCGGTGGGCGAAGTTTGAGCACATTGCCATAAGGTCCAGCCACGGATGTGAGCACATGAGCGTTGCGCAGGGCTTCGATCAGATCAAGAGCCAAGGCCCGGTCGGGTTCCTTTGTCTGACGATTTCTGACCAGTTCAAGACCGATAAACAGACCGGCTCCGCGCACATTGCCAATGCAGTGATGTTTGTTTTGTAAAGCACGGAGCTCTGACAGGAGCCGTTCGCCTACTGAGCGGCTGTGCTCCAGCAGGTTTTCAGTTTGTATGACATTCAGCACTGCCTGAGCTGCGGCAATGGAAACCGGGTTGCCACCAAACGTATTGAAATAAGGTGTGGCCTCACTGAACGAGGCCAGAACCGGGGCTTTGGCCATCAGCCCCGAAACAGGCATGCCGTTACCCATGGGTTTGCCCGTGGTGACGATGTCAGGCACCAATTCGTGGCGGCCAAAACCCCAGAAACTTTCACCCGTTCTGGCAAAGCCGGGCTGCACTTCATCTGCGATGAAAACACCGCCATTACGGTGCACGGTTTGTATGGCCGCCTGCATGAAACCCGGTGAGCCGGGCAGAACCCCATCGGATGAAAAAATACTGTCGGCTATGAAACCGGCAAATTTCACGCCTTTAGCGGCCATGTCATCAATGCAGGACTGGATTTGTGCGGCAAACCACAGACCCGGATCGGGTGTCTCAACACGGTAGGTATCCGGGGCGGGTACCAGCCATGTTGTGGCATCCACAGGCTGAGCGCTACCCAGCGCGGGAGAGGCTCCAGATGTCAGGGCGCTGGTGCCATGATAGGCCTCACGCGTGACAATAAGCCCTGTCCCACCTGTATGTGCACGGGCAATGCGGATTGCCAGATCATTGGCTTCAGACCCGCTACACATATACATGACCCGGTCGATCGGGGCGGGCATGGTGGCCAGAATGGCGTCTGAATAATCCAGAATACGTTCGTGCAGGTAGCGGGTATGGGTGTTGAGGGCCTGCATCTGCTCATGCACGGCCGCCACTACGGCAGGGTGGCAATGCCCGATGCTGGCGACGTTATTGTAAACATCGAGATATTTTGTGCCCTCGGCATCCCACAGATATTGTCCCTGCCCGCGTACCAGATGCACCGGATGACGGTAAAACAACCGGTAGGCTCCGCCCAGAACGGCGCGTCTGTCGGTCAGGCGGCGTGTTTTCTTGTCCAGTGTGGCGGCGTCACCCGGCTGGAAACTGTTGGTGTCCATGATGGTCGAGCGAGGGAGCATTATGGTCTTGTTCCTCTTGTGCCGGATACGCGCAAACGGAGGTATGGAATGATCAGGTAAGCCGGATTTGCAGAGGCATGGGTAGATTATTTCATTTTGGTGTCGGAATAACATCCCTTGTCATCGGCACATACCCTGACTTACTGTGCTGAAAATGCCGCCCGACAGCAAATTATTTTGTTCCGACGGTAGACCCTGAGACTACGGAGCCGATGGTGACGCCATGGCCTCTTCGCATGCAGACCCGCTGGATGACACGCTCCTGAACCACATGGCCCATCAGGCTGTGGCGCGATACCCGTTTTGCCATCTGGCGCGGGTTTCTCTGGTGACACGCTCTGAAAATGCGACGTTTCTGGTTGAAAGCCCTTCCGGGCGTTATGCGCTGCGTATCCATCGCCCCGGTTACCACGAGCAGGTTGATATCGAGAGCGAACTGGCATGGCTCAAAGCACTGCATGAGGAAACGGATATTCCCGTTCCTCTGGCTTTGGCTGATTGTGATGGCAAGCACGTCTTAACACTGGCTGTGCCGGGTGGTGGTTATCGGCATGCCGTGCTGTTTCACTGGCTGGAAGGCGAAATGCCTACCGCATGTCTTGATCCGCTTGCATTCCGGCAGTTGGGGGAGATTACGGCTAAACTCCATCAGCATAGCCGGAACTGGGGCCGGCCCACGCCATTCAGGCGGATCGTATGGAATCACGAAACCATGGTGGGACCAGAAGCCCATTGGGGAAACTGGCGCGATACGCCCGGCCTGTCCGTGCTGATGCTCAGTCTATTGCACAGGCCATGGAGCATGTTGGGCAGGAACTCGCGGTGTATGGCAGGGAAGCCGAACGATACGGCCTGATTCACTCTGACCTGCGGCTGACCAATCTGATCCTGCATCCATCGGGCACCCGGGTAATCGATTTTGATGACTGCGGGTTTGGCTGGTTCATGCACGATCTTGCCGCAGCCATCAGCTTTGAGGAACATCACCCATCCGCCCCGGCATGGGTTGAAAACTGGCTTGAGGGATACGAGCAGGTTGTTCCGTTATCGGCGGAAGACCGGGCCATCCTCCCTGCCCTTTTCGTGCAGCGTCGTGTGCAGTTGACAGCTTGGACAGGGTCACATGCACAAACGGATATGGTGCGTAGTCTAGGGCCTGACTGGCTTGAGCACACAGTGCGTCTGTGCCGCCGTTATCTGGATGGCAAAAACTGGCCCATAGGCTGTGCGTGAGTGTCGATCCTGCTCTTCCACCAATGGAAGAGCAGTCTAGTAATTATTTCTTGCGATAATAGATGCCTGTGTTATCGCACCTGTAAATGGTCTGGGCTGAAGAAAAGAAGCCTTCTTTTGGCTTTTCGCCGATAACCTGACAGTGAGCCTGTTCAATGAACTGGTCCCATTGCTGGTTCTTGTAATTATCCAGCAGAATTTTAGCGCCCCACATTCCCAGCCCGACTACGATCAGGGCAGCCAGGATAATGCACACAGTTTTTATGTGCCTGGACATGGTTCATTCCTTAAAGAAACGGTTTCTGCTGCGGCGTTGTTCTTGAGCTTCTTGGCCGCCTGACAGCTCTGCCTTGAACTCTGGCACCGTGCTGCATGTCACGCAAGATGGCATGGCAGTGGTGTGTATGGCCGGTAGTCATAACGGGCTGAACCATGTTGGGTTTACATAAAACCGTAAACTGCAAAGCCCCATGATTTTGCGCTGGTTGTCCTCAGCCTGCGGGTGGGCAACCGTCATGCGGTCCTATCCGTTGATTTATATCAAGGCCGCCTTGCGGATATTTTGTCAGTGTCTGCAGGCCTCCGGGCGACAGGGTGATCAATAAAGTGTGGCCTGCAACCAGAGAAAAAACCTGTCGCATGGCATTGGCCCGCCAGATTTCGATGTATTTGCTACAGGAAAACCGTCATGGGTATAAAAGTTGCCGTTATCAAGGAAAGCGGAGCGCAGGAACGCCGTGTCGCCTTGGTGCCATCTGTCGTTCCGCGCATTGCCAAGCTGGGATGTGATCTGCTGCTGGAGCCAGTGCCGGAGAGGCTTCTTCCTACCCTGACGCCAGTTACCAGAATGTGAGTATCCAGCCAGACAAAACGGCCATGCTGAATGCGGCTGACATTGTGCTGGCGGTTGAGCCGCCAGAGCTTGACGTTGTGCGTGCCATGAAGCCTGGTTCTGTTCTGGTTTCGTTCCTGTATGGGCGCAACAATATCGAACTAGTCAAGGCGCTGCGTGATGGTAAGATCACGGCTTTTGCCATGGAGCAGATTCCGCGTATCAGCCGCGCACAGGCCATGGATGCCCTGTCCAGTCAGGCGACACTGGCGGGGTATTATGCCGTGCTGCTGGGCTCGGTCAGCATGCCCAAAATCCTGCCCATGATGACAACGGCCGTTGGCTCTCTGCGGGCTGCACAGGTGTTGGTCATGGGGCTTGGGGTGGCCGGATTGCAGGCTCTGGCAACCGCGCGGCGTCTGGGGGCTATAACCGAAGGCTATGACGTGCGGCCCGAAACGCGTGATGAGGCGCACTCCCTCGGTGCGAAATTTGTCGAGACCGGGGTAGATGCCACCGGTCAGGGTGGTTATGCGCGTGAACTGACGGCAGAAGAAAAAGCCAAGGTTCGTGCTGTGCTGACAGACCATATCGCCAAGGCGGATCTGATCGTTACCACGGCGGCTGTCCCCGGCCGCAAAGCGCCCCGCCTGATTGACGCTGAACAGATTGCCAGAATGAAACCGGGCGCTGTGATCGTGGATATGGGAGCGGAAGGTGGCGGTAACTGCGAAGGAACCAAAGCGGGAGAAACGGTCAAGGTCGGCCCGACCACGCTGATAGGCCCGGTCAATCTGCCCTCCAGTCTGGCGGAACAGGCCAGCGAGCTTTACTCCAAAAATATTCTGAACCTGCTCGAACAGATTATAAAAGACGGCAAGGTTACGCTGGATATGACGGATGAGGTTATCGCCAAAACACTGGCGACCCATGACGGCGCGATCACGGCGGAACCTGTGCGCGAAGCCGTGGAAAGCCCGCCCGCAGGCCAGCCGGTTGTCCCGGAAGCAGCCTCCGTCAGCCCGACCCCGAAAGGATAACCCGCCATGATTACGTCCATGACGTTCATCATTGCTCTCTATATCTTTGTACTGGCCGGTTTTACCGGTTACATCGTGATCAGCCGCGTGCCGTCCATCCTGCATACGCCGCTGATGTCCGGCTCAAACTTCATTCACGGTATTGTTGTTGTCGGGGCGCTTAGTGTGCTGTTTTCAGCCACCAGTGTCACGGAGCAGGTTATCGGCTTTTTCGGCGTTCTGCTTGGGGCTGGCAATGTCATGGGCGGGTATGTCGTAACCGACCGCATGCTGGCCATGTTCCGCCCCAGCGTCAAACCCGCGGCCACTTCGGATGAAAAGAAGGCGCAGTCATGAGTGCTATCGAGTATATCGTTGGCCTGAGCGGCCTTGTTGCGTCCGCACTGTTTATCTATGGCCTCAAGGACATGTCTTCCCCCACAACGGCGGTGCGCGGTATTGTCGCGGCAGGCTGGGGCATGGTGTGCGTGGTTGCGGTCTGCTTCCTTGAGATTTTCAATGTCCCGGAAGAGGCGCGCCCTTACCTGCCCGTCAATATCGCGCTGGCCGTGCTCGCTCTGCTGTTCGGTGGGCTCTGGGCCGGGCGCAAGGGCCGCACGGTTGAAATGACCGCCATGCCGCAGATGGTGGCCCTGTTCAACGCCATGGGTGGCGGTGCGGCTGCGGCAGTAGCAGCCGTGGCATTTCTCAAGCATGAAAGCAGTGCCCCCCTGCCTCTGGGCGTGACAGCACTGGGCGGGCTTATTGGCTGTATGTCTTTCAGCGGGTCTATCATTGCATGGGCCAAGCTGGATGGGCGGATGAACAAGCCGCTGCGCTTTGGTGGCCAGCAGGCGTTTAATGCCTTTGTTTTTGCCGGGACGCTGCTTCTGGCTGGGCTGACTGTCTGTTCACAACTGGACCCGGCACCGGTAAGCGGGCCTTATGCCACGCTCTTTTTCATTGGTGCGCTGGCGTTCGGTATCTGCATGACAGTGCCGATTGGCGGCGCGGATATGCCGGTTGTTATTTCGCTCTATAATGCCTTTACCGGTCTTGCTGTCGGGCTGGATGGGTATGTGATGTCTAACCCCGCCCTTATGGTGGCGGGTATGATTGTCGGTTCGGCTGGCACTTTGCTGACTGTGCTGATGGCCAAGGCCATGAACCGCTCTCTGTCCAATGTGCTGTTCAGTAATTTCGGTGCGACATCTGAGCAGGCTAAAGGGCCTGAGGGGGAAATGAAATCCGTTGGGCCGGACGATGCCGCTACCAGTATGCGTTATGCGTCGTCGGTCATCATTATTCCCGGTTACGGGCTGGCGGTGGCTCAGGCCCAGCAGAAGCTGTACGAGTTTGTCAAACAGCTTCAGGCGGCGGGGGTGGATGTCAAATTCGCCATCCATCCCGTGGCCGGGCGTATGCCGGGCCATATGAACGTGCTGCTGGCCGAGGCCGGTGTGCCGTATGACATGATTTACGATATGGAAGACATCAATGACAGCTTTGCCTCAACGGATGTGGCGCTGATCATCGGTGCCAATGACGTGGTGAACCCGTCTGCCCGTACAGATAAGACCTCCCCCATTTACGGCATGCCCATTCTCAATGCGGATCAGGCACGGCAGGTTTTTGTGATCAAGCGTGGGCAGGGCACCGGGTATTCCGGTGTGCAGAATCCCCTGTTCTTCCTCAAAAACACCGCCATGGTTTATGGCGATGCTCAGGCAGTTCTGAGCAAGATGGTCGAAACCCTTAAAGGGCTGGGCAGTAACTGAACCCGTAATGCCCCAGAACCCAGTCGAGGAAATGAAAATGGCCGGAAAAATGAAAGCCGCGGTCTGCCACGAGTTTGGAAAGCCGCTGACGATCGAGGAACTCGATATTCCAACGATCAACCAGAACCAGATACTCGTAAAGGTTGATACCTGCGGCGTCTGCCATACTGACCTGCACGCAGTCCGGGGGGACTGGCCGGCCAAGCCCACGCCGCCTTTTATCCCCGGCCATGAAGGGGTCGGGCATGTGGTTGAGGTCGGCAGTAATGTCGACTGGATCTCCAAGGGGGATATCGTGGGTGTGCCGTGGCTGTATTCAGCCTGCGGCCACTGCGAGCACTGTTACGGCGGGTGGGAAACCCTGTGCGAAAAGCAGGATGACACCGGTTATACCGTCAATGGCTGCTTTGCCGAATACGTGGTGGCCGATCCGAACTATGTTGCGCGTATTCCTGCTGGCGTGGACCCACTGCATATTGCTCCGGTTCTATGTGCCGGGCTGACGGTCTATAAAGGCCTGAAAATGACAGATACCAAAGCTGGGGACTGGGTGGCGGTGTCCGGTGTTGGTGGTCTCGGGCAGATGGCTATTCAGTATGGTGTGGCCATGGGGCTGAACATGATTGGTGTTGATATTGACGACACCAAACTGGCTCAGGCCAAGGAACTCGGCGCGGCGCTAACCGTTAACGCCCGGGAGGCTGACCCGGCGGCCTTCATACAAAAGCAGGTGGGCGGTGCGCATGGCGCACTGGTAACGGCTGTGTCCCGCACGGCGTTTTCACAGGCTATGGGATATGCCCGCCGGGGCGGCACCATAGTGCTCAACGGTCTGCCGCCGGGTGAGTTCCCTATATCGATCTTCGATATGGTCATGGCTGGAACGACCGTTCGGGGGTCTATCGTTGGTACCCGGCTTGATATGATCGAAGCATTGTCTTTCTATGCGGAAGGAAAGATTCGTTCCGTCGTCAAGGCTGACAAGCTGGAAAACATCAACCAGATTTTTGATGATCTTCAGAACGGCCGGGTTGCTGGCCGCATTGTCATTGATTTCAGGAACTGATCTGCCAAACCAGTAAGGAGCCATCACATGGCCTACGCTACAACCAATCCGTTTACCGCGGAGCAGGTAAAAGTCTATCCGAACGCTACCGATGCGGAAATTGACGCAGCACTGGACAAGGCACAGGCAGCCTATCTGTCATGGCGGCAGACATCTTTCGCTGAGCGGGCGAAAATCCTGCAGAAAGCCGCTGATATTCTGCGTCGTGACAGCGATAGCTATTCCAAGCTGCTCACACTCGAAATGGGCAAGCTGTTTTCAGAAGCCAAGGCGGAAACCGAACTGTCCGCCGCTATTTTTGAATATTACGCCAAAAATGCCGAAGCGCTTCTGGTGCCGGAAGACCTGCCCGTAGCCAGCAAGGATGAAGGCCGTGCCAAGGTTATTCATCAGCCGCTGGGTATTCTGCTGGCCGTGGAACCGTGGAATTTTCCGTTCTATCAGGTTGCACGCATTATCGCGCCGCAGCTTTCCGCAGGTAACACGATCGTTCTTAAGCACGCTTCCAACGTGCCGCAGTCTGCCGAGGCAATGGATCGGCTGATGATCGAGGCCGGTCTTCCCGCCGGAGCGTTCCAGAACCTCTTCCCCACTCACGCTCAGGTCTCGCGCATTATTGCGGATCATCGCGTGCGGGGCGTGGCCCTGACTGGCTCTGAAGGGGCGGGGGCCAAAGTGGCCGCCGAGGCCGGTACGGCTCTGAAAAAATGCACTATGGAGCTTGGTGGGGCTGACTCCTTTATCGTGCTGGAAGATGCCGATCTGGAAAAAGCAATCAAGTGGGCCGTGTTTGGGCGTCACTGGAATGCCGGGCAGGTTTGTGTGTCCGCCAAGCGCATGATCGTTGTGGATGAGGTTTATGACCGCTTTCTGAAGGGCTACCGCGAAGGGGTCAGCAAGCTGAAAATGGGCGATCCCATGGATCCCTCAACCACGTTGGCCCCGCTGTCTTCTCAGGGCGCAGTCGATAGCCTGAAGCAGCAGGTTCAGGGTGCTGTTGCCGCCGGTGCCAAAATGGAAGAAATCCCGCTGGAAATGCCCAATGCGGGCTCCTTCTTCCGCCCGGTCATTCTCACGGATGTCGGTAAGGACAATCCGGCCCGTCGTGAGGAGTTTTTTGGTCCAGTAACGCTGCTGTTCCGTGCCAAGGACGAGGCAGACGCCATCGCCATTGCCAATGATAGCCCCTACGGTCTGGGTGGTTCGGTCTTTACCAAGGACGAAGCGCGCGGTGTGCGGGTTGCCAAGCAGATTGAAACCGGCATGGTTTATATCAACCACCCCACCATGGTTAAGGCAGACCTGCCTTTCGGTGGTGTGCTGCGCTCTGGCTTCGGGCGTGAACTCATCGGTCTTGGTATCAAGGAGTTCGTCAACCACAAGCTGATCGACGTGGTTGATATCGACGCACCGTTCTGAAAACGGTTACGGCGGGGCACCTGTAAAGCGCCCCGCCGTAAGAAAGATCCTGTGATCTTTACGGCCCCGGCTGGGTATGCCTGCCCCGCCGGGGTATTTTTTATTCTGCTTCAGGCCAGAAGCATCTCATGGCTGCGCTGTTCAAAAGCGTATCCATCCTGCCCGCTATAGTCGGTATTGTCAGGCAGATGGAAGCGCTTGATCAACTGGTTCAGTTTCTGTCCCTCTTCTGCCAGCGTGTGTGAGGCTGCATTGAACTGCTGGGCAGCCGCCGCGTTCTGCTGTGTTGTTTTATCCAGAGAACCAACAACCGTGTTGATCTCGGCCAGTCTGGCGGACTGATCCTTGGACTCCTGGGCAATCAGGTCAAAGTTCGTGCCCATGCTTTGAATGAAATCGGCTGTCAGGCGCATGGTATCGCTGCCATCCCGCACCTTGCCCGAACCCGTTTTGATGTCCGTGTTGCTTCTGATCACCAGCGCGCGGATATCCTTTGCGGCTTCAGAGCTTTTCTGGGCGAGTGCACGCACTTCACTGGCGACTACGGCAAAGCCCCTGCCAACCTCCCCTGCCCTTGCCGCTTCCACACTGGCGTTGAGAGCCAGAACATTTGTCTGAAAAGCAATGGCATCAATTACGTCAATGACGCGCACAATATGCTCGGCATTGGTTTCGATCCGCTGCATGGCATCTTCGATTTCATGCGTAATATGGGCAGAAGTCGTAACGGAATTGCGCGCGTTATGGCTGACTTCCCGTGCCTCATGCGCGCTCCCTGCTGCCTGTAGAACCTTTTGTGAAATATCAGCAACGGCAGCGGCGGCTTCTTCCAGAGAGGCGGCCTGCCGCTCTGTGCGGGTAGCAAGGTTTTCAGCCCCCATAACCATTTCTCGTGTGCTGTGGTTCATGACCTCCACAGTGCCGGAAATGGAAGCAAACGTATTGGCCAGTTCCACAAGCGAATGGTTGAAGTCGTGTCGAAGAGGCTCAAATTCAGGCGAAAACACCGTATCGATCTGAAAAGACAGGTCACCCGTAGCCATACGGCGTAAAGCCGTGGCCAACCCGCCAGTTGCCTGACGCAGGCGTTCCTGAGCCATACGCTCGGCACGTTCCTGTATGATCAGGCGTTCGGCATCGGCTTTTTGCCTCTGCTGCTCGGCAGCGTGCTGTAGTTTCGTATTTTCGATTGCCGCAGCCGGAAGACATCAAGCGAGCGGGAAATTTCGCCTATTTCATCCTTACGTTCACCATAGGGCACATTGATATTCGTATTCCCCCCTGCCAGATCCTTGATCCGGCCGTTGATGTTCTTCAGGGGGCGCAAAATATTGTGATGTACGGTCAGGGCCGATGCGATCAGGATTGCGAAAAGAAACAGATAGACAATCTGCACGCGGGTGCGTGTCTGGTCGTAAATTTTTACGGCATCTTTTGCGTAGGAAACGGCGTGGGCCGTATTGATTGTTCGCAACGAGGCCAGAGTGCCGGACATGGCCTGCTGGAGTTGGAGCAGTTGTGAATCCGCTTCGTTGATTTGGCTTCTGTTGCCCGAAGAAAATGTGGATTGGAATGTTTTCTTATGCGTGCCGGCATATCGGGTCCATTCAGCCTGTAACTGGCGGAAAAGGGCTTTTTCCTGCTTGGAGCTGACCAGCGGCTCATAAACCTTGATCGCGGCGGCAACACTTTCCTCAATCGGTTCGATCATGGCTTCAAGCGATGTCAGAGCCTCGGGGGAGGCCGCGCCAATTTCATCGCTTTCAGTAGACCGAAACGCACGTAGCTGCTCGTCAATGACGCCAATAGCCTTGATGCTGGCTAGAGATTTCTGGTTAATCTGGTCGATTTCGAGATTAACATGCTGTAATCCGCTAATGGAATAAAATCCTGCAAAAATACAGGATATAAGAATAAAAACCTGAATGAGCCCCATGGAGGCCTTGATACTGACAGTCGGCAAGGGTCACCCACTCTTTTATTCATACCTTTAAGAGGTATGACAGGTTGAATACTTTTGGCGCGACAGTGCCGTGCTCCGGCGCGCGTATTCTACGAGTGGGGGTTGCACATTGCCAATATGTTAAATCATGACACTTTTATTGAATTGCCCCTGTCATCGCTTTGGCGGATTTTCGTGCGGCCTTACGTTCTTTCATGGCCATGCGCTCATAGCGGATACGCTGGCGCAGCCAGTTCAGCATGCCGGAGAAAGTCAGCACGGAAATTCCGATAAACATCCAACGGTCGAGTGGCTCGTGAAAGACAAGATAGCTGAGAAAGACGGCCCAGACCATTTGCGTATATTGCGGCAATGCCACCCGGTTGGCTGGTGCGCGTGCGGTTGCCAGCATCATCAGCAATTGCCCCAGAGCGGCGAGAAAGCCGTAGCCGAATAGAAAAATCCACGCACGTATGTCCGCGGGCCAGCTTACGTGCATACCCATAAGCACCCCGTTGCCAACCAGAGGACCGATCAGGCTGGAGCCAAATAGCGAAAGGCGAACATTTTCCGTGCTGGCCAGCCGATAGGCAATCACGCTGCCTGCATTAGCGAATGCAGCCAGTAGAGCACATAAATGGCCGAGATTGAGGGGACGTACGCCGGGGCGCAGGACGATCAAAACCCCCACAAAGCCCAGAACAACTGCCAGCCATGCCCAGCCGCTGACTTTTTCTTTCAGCAGCACGACAGAAAGAATGGTTACGAACAGCGGCATGAGAAACATCAGCGCAAGCGCTTCCGGCATGGAAAGCAGCATAAAGGCTTCAACACTGCATGCGGTTGCGGCAAATACGCATACAGCCCGCAATATCCACATGCCCTTTTGCTGAGGGCGAATGATATCAAGATAGGATTCATGAGGCTGCCGGATAAACGGCAGAATCAGCAGGCCAAACACGCCACCGGAGAACGCAACCTCGAAAGGGTTGAGTTGACCGGCCAGCAGTTTGGAAAACGCATCACTGATAGAGAAGGCTGCGTAGCTGCCTAACGCGAGCAGCATGCCTGAAAAGAGTGTTTTTGAATCCATAGCCTCTTCTACCTCAATGAAAAACGCAGGACAAACCGTTATAGATTAATAAAAAATCTAAATTGATGAATTAAACAACCTGTTTCCTGAATCTATATTTGAATGAATGTGCGTTTTTGAGGTCACATTTTAAATGTACAAGTTTGGGTAAAGCCGCCATAGACGTAATATGGTGAAGGAAAGATATAAAAATTCATTTTATTTCAATGGTTTGTTTGGAATATCTTCTTGGCGTCAAGAATAATACCTTGATCGCGTACACATGCAGGGTTGATACTGCCCGATCACAGGTAATGGTAGAAAGGCGAAGATATCCAGCCACCTGAAAGTCTTGAAGACTTTATTATTTCACAAGGAAAAATTGGCTGGGGGACCTGGATTCGAACCAGGGCTGACCGGGTCAGAGCCGGTAGTTCTACCGCTAAACTATCCCCCAGCGGTAACAGTGTGGTGTAGGTTGTTAGACCGTGTTCCGTTCTGTTGGCGCTCTAGTATCACCCGCTCTGGGGGCTTGCAAGCCCTGCGGCAAAAGAATTTTCAAAAAATCATACATTTGTCTTGTCCGACGGGCTCTGGAGACCCAGAATGCCAACAGATGCCCTCAACCCTAAAACAACAAGGACCGGACTATGGATCGCATAACGCCCTGGCCCGGCCTCATGGGCAGGCACCCTCCTGATATTCCCGCTGCACTTCGCAATGGGGATGATCGACTTTTTGCGGCTCTGGATCTTGGAACCAATAATTGCCGCTTGATGATTGCGGCCCAGACACCGGGTGGCTTCAGGGTCGTTGACAGCTACAGTCGGATGGTTCGGCTGGGAGAAGGCCTGCACCGAACAGGCCAGCTCAGTGCGGACGCCATGGCGCGCACGCTTGATGCATTGCAGGCCTGTGCGGACAGGCTGGAGCGCAAGCCCGTTCATGCCCTGCGTGCGGTTGCAACAGAGGCCTGTCGCCGCGCGGCCAACGGGCAGAGCTTTCTGCGCCGCGTGCGGGAGCAGACCGGCGTTGAAATTGACATTATCTCAGGCCGTGAGGAAGCTAGTCTGGCGGTGGAAAGCTGCGCCAACCTGCTGCATGATCCACGCTTTGGGCCCGCGCGTAGCCGTGCCCTGCTTTTTGACATCGGCGGCGGGTCTACAGAAATCGCATGGGTGCGTACGGATACCAGCCGCAAGACAGAATCGCTTATTGGTTATCTCAGCCTGCCTGTGGGCGTCATCACGTTATCCGAGCAGTTTGGGCCAGTTCATGCGCTGGATGATCAGGTCTACCGGCGTATGGTTGCCCATACGCGCGAACTCCTGCGCGATTTCGAAAGCGTGCACCGCATCGGTTCGGAAATCCGGCGTGAGCAGGCGCGCCTGATCGGCACAAGCGGCACGGTCACGACTCTGGCTAGTCTGATTCTTAATCTGCCCCGTTATGCCCGTGCCGCGGTCGATGGCTCGCTCCTGCCCGCAGCGAGTGCGCGTCTGGCAGTGCGAACCCTGCAAAAGATGGGTTTTGCCGGTATTGAGCAGCATGGCTGCATTGGCCCTGACCGCGCGCCTTTTGTGTTGCCCGGATGCGCGATTTTTGAAGCCATTCATGATATGTGGCCCATAGAGGATATTATTGTCGCGGATCGTGGTCTGCGGGATGGCATGATTCTGCGGATGATCCGCAAGGAAGGCCTGCCTGCTATGCCCCGCCGCTCCGCTCGTGCTGCTCCGTCCCGGCGCGGCATTTCGTTTCAGCATTCCATGCAGGCTACAGGTTCATGAACGACAGGAAAAACCGCTCGCCCGGTTCTTCTTCAACACTCCGCGTCCCCGGGCGTGCACGAAAAAGCCGCGCCGCTCCCGGCGCAGAGCATAGTCAGGACGATTCACAGGCTGCCCAGAAAATCCGTACGCAGTCAGTAACGCTGCGTACCAGCCGCGGCCGCACAACGGCCCAGCAGCGTTGGCTGGCCCGACAGTTGAATGATCCATACGTGCAGGCCGCCCAGAAACAGGGCTGGCGCTCCCGCGCTGCGTTCAAGCTTATCGAACTGGACGAGCGTTTCCACCTGATCCGCCCGGGTATGAAAGTGGTGGATCTTGGTGCGGCTCCCGGCGGGTGGAGTCAGGTGCTGGTCAAACGTGGTGCTATGCAGGTTGTAGGGGTAGACCTGCTGCCGGTGGAGCCGGTGGCGGGGGCTGAAATCATCGAAGGGGATTTTACCGATCCCGAGATGGCCGGACGCCTGACAGCCATGCTGGGCGGGCGTGCGGACATGGTTGTGTCCGACATGGCTCCTAACACCACAGGGCATGCTCCGACCGATCATATACGCATTATCGGCCTTGCTGAAGAAGCGCTGCATTTCAGTTTTGAAATTCTGGCCGAAGGCGGCACCTTTGTTGCCAAGGTTTTTCAGGGTGGTGCCGAAAAAGCCATGCTGGATACGCTCAAGCAGGCGTTTTCTCAGGTTCGGCATGCCAAGCCACCAGCCAGCCGTAAGGATTCAGCCGAACTCTATGTGGTGGCAACGGGGTATCGCCCGCAACGGCTTGAGGCTGCTGCTGCCCGCAATCAGGCCTGAAAACACGCGGGATATCCGATCATGACCGATACAACGCTGGACGCACGGGGGCTGAACTGCCCCCTGCCCGTTCTCAAGGCTAACCGGGCGCTGCGTGCCATGCCTGAAGGCGCACGGCTGCGCGTGCTGGCAACGGACAGGGCTTCGATTGCCGATTTTCAGGTATTCTGCCGCGAAACGGGCCATGCTCTGGTCGCTTTTACAGATCAGAATGGCATCTATGCTTTTACCATAAAGCGCCGTGCGGAAAGCCCGAATACCCCCACCACAGACCGTTCATGATTTCGTTTGGCAGGCAAGGCTTGGCAGATGCCTGCATATCGGGGTATTGGCATCCCCTTCAAGATGGATAGGAACGCCAGCCCCATGTCGGATCATGTCGCATCGCTGTCATTCGAGGACGCTCTCTCCGAACTGGAGAAAATCGTACGCGACCTCGAAGGAGGGCAGATGAAGCTGGAAGACGCCATAGCGGCGTATGAACGTGGTGCGGCTTTACGCCATCATTGCGAAGCGAAACTGAGCGAGGCGGAAGCCGCGTGCAGGCAATTGTGCAACGGTCCGACGGGGTGTTGGACATGAAACCTTTGGACTGAAGTCGAATGACCAACACGACTCACACCCTCTCTTCCCGCGTGGCTGAAGGCGGCGCGTTGCTCAAGCAGGACATGGCCGCTCGCGCTGCCGTCATGGAAAGCGCGATCGACCATCTGCTGCCGCCGACAATAGGGGGCGATGCCCGCCTGTGGGACGCCATGCGTTACGCAACGCTGGGCGGCGGCAAGCGCCTGCGTGGTTATCTGGCCATCACGGTAGCTTCGCTCTTCGATGTGCCTGAGGCGCAGGCGGCGCGTGTCGCGGCGTCTGTTGAAATGCTGCATGCCTATTCGCTGGTGCATGACGACCTGCCGGCCATGGACGATGATGACATGCGCCGTGGCCAGCCTTCCACGCACCGCAAGTTTGACGAAGCGACCGCCATTCTCGCCGGTGATGCCCTTCAGACCAAGGCGTTCGATATTCTGGCGTCCGACAAGACCCATGCTAGCGCGGAAGTTCGCATCGACCTGATTGCCGCATTTGCCGAAGCCTCCGGGGCTGCTGGCATGGTCGGCGGGCAGATGATCGATATGGAAGGTGAAGGCCGCGCCCTGCCGCTGGCTGAAGTCAGCCATCTGCATGCGCTTAAAACCGGCTGCCTGATTCGGTATTCCGCAGAAAGTGGTGCCATTCTTGGTCAGGCAACGCCCGACCTGAGGGCGCGCCTGCGGTCTTACGGCACCGCTATCGGGGCCGCTTTCCAGATTGCGGACGATATTCTCGATACAACCGCCACGGCGGAAGAACTGGGCAAGACAGCAGGTAAGGACGAGGCCGCAGGCAAGTCCACCTTTGTTGCGCTGCTTGGTATTGATGGCGCCCGCAAGGAAGCCGCACGCCTGACAGAACAGGCCATTGCAGATCTGGCTCCCTTTGGTGCTCGCGCGGATCGCCTGCGGGATCTGGCCTATTATGTGATCGAACGGAGAAACTAGAATTATGGCCGATCAAG
>NZ_BAIN01000043.1 GCF_000613285.1 Acetobacter papayae JCM 25143
CCCCGCCTGCGGTGCCGTGGCAGGAGCAGCCTGTGTTACAGGGGCCGTGGCCGGGGTTGCGGTTTTTGCTGCGGGCGCGTTGCTGACCGGGCGGGAAAGATCGCTCTGCCAGTTCCAGTCCTGCGCATGGGCTGCCAGCCCGCCCAGTGTGGCGTTTGCGGCCATAAGCCTGTCAGGGCCGCCGCCGATGCCAGATACCGTTTTACACCCATGACATTATGCCTTTTATACGCGCCTTGCGGGACTGTCCCTTACGGGGCCGTTGCCCCGAAAAACCGTGGCTGTGTCTAGCATGGCGGCATGGTGAGCGTCCATTCGGCGGACTTTAAATTCCCTTTACGCTTTAGGGCGGCGGCGTGCGTGCGGCCTCTATGGCCTGTGTTGCAGCCCGAACCTGCATGTCCAGTCCCGGCTGCCCCAGTGCGGCAGATGCCCCGCGCGGATCGCCCCCATAAATACCTTGTGCAGCCGTGGGGGCAGGCCCCGCGCGTAGGGCCTGCTGGCGTACCATGGTGGGGTCAACCGCCAGCATCAGCGCCGTATCGGACAGTTCCGCATGGAGCCCGACTTCTTTTTCATGGCCATTTTTTTTCAGCCAGTCGGCATATTGGTGGGGCAGGACATCGTAATAGGCGCGAACATACAGTGCCTTGGCACCCGTGCCGCGCCATGCGGTGTTGAGCGTATCCGCCGCCTGTTTGAGCTGGGTCTGATAACCCCCATGGTCTCCCAGCAGTACCACAAGGGTAAAGCCCTGCACGCGCAGGCTTTCGGCAGCGGATTGCACGAGTTTTTCAAACACATCCGGGGGTATGCTCAGCGTGCCTGCAAAACGCATGTGGCTGGTGCGGGGTTTTGTACCACCTTCGGGCACATAGGCCATGACCGGGGCGACCAGCGTATTCCCTGCCGCTCGGGCAATACGCTCGGCCTGCGCTAGAACACGCACATTATGTTTGCCAACGGCGATATACGGCCCGCTCTGTTCCGTGCCCCCTACGGGAATGATGACGGTGGTAACGCCACAGGCCAGCCCATCGCGGATTTCTGTCCATGTGCGCTGCTCGAACAGAACCGAGGCGGGTAACTGGCGGCATGCGGAGGCTTCTGCCGCATGGGCCGGGGCGGAGGGCGCGCATGCCACCCCCAGCCCTAAACTCAGCCCGGTCATGAGGCCTAACAGGGTTTTTCCTGCCAGCGGTGTCCTCCGTGCGGGACGGTTCGGGCTGTTTGCATGTCGTGTATTTTTGGCCCGCATGCTGGTGTCAGGCACGGCCTTGCGCCCTCTGGTTACGCTCATATCCGGTGCCTTATCCCTGAGAGCAAAAGCCGGTTGTATCCTTGCCCCGGCAGTAGGCGGTTCCTGACGGAGCAGGTCGGTGGGGCAGGTTGGCCCCGGAGGGGGCAAGCCGTGCTCCGGGGCGGCGCGCAGGTGGTGCCGGGCATGGGGTTAGGAGGCTGCTTTCTTGGTGGTTGTTTTGGCAGCCGTCTGGGGGGCAAGGTCCAGCATGGGGGCAAGAAAACGCCCCGTATGGCTCTGGGCGCAGGCGGCAATGGTCTCGGGTGTTCCTTCGACCAGAATACGCCCGCCGCCGCTGCCTCCCTCCGGGCCGACATCAATAATCCAGTCAGCGGTTTTGATAACTTCGAGGTTATGCTCGATCACCACCACCGTATTGCCCTGATCCACCAGCGCGTGCAGCACTTCCAGCAGCTTGCGCACGTCCTCGGTGTGCAGGCCGGTTGTGGGTTCGTCCAGAATATACAGCGTACGGCCCGTGGCCCGGCGTGCCAGTTCCTTGGACAGTTTGACGCGCTGTGCTTCACCGCCTGACAGAGTGGTGGCCTGCTGGCCCAGTGTCAGATAACCCAAGCCGACTTTTTGCAGGATGGCCAGCCGGTCGCGGATGCGTGTCTGCGCGGAAAAGAAGGGGTAGGCTTCATCCACGCTCATGGCCAGCACATCGGCAATGCTTTTGCCCCGGAAGCGGATTTCAAGCGTTTCGCGGTTGTAGCGCGCCCCCTTACAGGTATCGCAGGTTACATACACATCGGGCAGGAAGTGCATTTCAATCTTCAGCAGCCCATCGCCCTGACAGGCCTCGCACCGCCCACCTTTGACGTTGAAGGAGAAGCGCCCCGCCTTGTAGCCGCGCGCCTTGCTTTCGGGCAGTTCGGCAAACCAGTCGCGGATGGGGGTGAACAGGTCGGTATAGGTGGCGGGGTTTGAACGCGGGGTCCGTCCGATGGGGGACTGGTCGATATCAATAATCTTGTCGAGCAGTTCCACCCCCCGGATACGCTGATAGGGTTCGGGCGTGGTGGCCGTGCCCATGAGCTGGCGCGACAGGGCGCGGTACAGCGTATCCAGCACCAGAGTGGATTTGCCCGAGCCCGAAACCCCGGTCACGCAGGTAAAGGTGCCAAGGGGAAAGCTGGCGGTGACATCGCGCAGGTTATGCCCGCTGGCCCCTTCGAGAATGATCTGGCGTTTTTTGTCCACCTTGCGGCGCGTGGTGGGCACATCAATACGCCTGCGCCCGGATAGATAAGCCCCCGTCAGGCTTTCAGGCACGCGGGCGACTTCTTCTGGCGTGCCAGCGGCAATCACCTGCCCGCCATTGAGCCCAGCTCCCGGCCCCATATCCACCAGCCAGTCCGCACTGCGGATGGCGTCTTCATCATGTTCAACCACAATCAGCGTGTTGCCCAGCGCCTTGAGCCGCTGCAACGTGCCCAGAAGGCGCTCGTTATCGCGCTGGTGCAGCCCGATAGAGGCTCATCCAGCACATACAGCACACCTGTCAGCCCCGAGCCGATCTGGCTGGCCAGCCGGATGCGCTGGCTTTCCCCACCGGACAGTGTGGCCGACCCGCGTGAGAGGGTCAGGTAATCCAGCCCCACATCGTCAAGGAACTTCAGCCGCTCCGTGATTTCACGCAGGATGCGCTGCGCAATATCCGCGCGCTGGGGGGTAAGGGTGGGCAGCACGGCGGCAAACCAGTCCAGCGCCTCGCCAATAGGCAGGTCGGATGCCTGCGCGATGGTTGCATTCGCCACCCGCACGGATAGCGCTTCGGGCTTGAGGCGTGCGCCATTGCAGGCATGGCAGGGTTTGTCTGACTGATAGCGCGAGAGTTCCTCGCGCACCCACATGCTGTCAGTGGCGCGCAGGCGTTTTTCAAGGCTTTTCAGCACGCCTTCAAACGGTTTGGTTACGGCGTAAGCCTTGCGGCCTTCGCGGTAGGTGAACACCACGCTCTCATCCACCCCGTCCAGAATACCGGTGCGTGCGGTCTGGGGCAGGTCCTGCCAGGGGGTGTCCATGTCGATGTCAAAATGCGCGGCCAGACTTTCGAGCGTTTGTTCCAGCAGGGGGGATTTGGCATCCTTCCACGGAGCTATGGCTCCCTTGCTGAGCGAAAGCCGTGTATCGGGCACCACCAGTATGGGGTTGAAAAAGGTTTCAGACCCCAGCCCGTCACAGGCGGGGCAGGCCCCCTGTGGTGCGTTGAAGGAGAACAGGCGGGGTTCAATTTCCTCAAGCGTGAACCCGCTGACCGGGCAGGAAAAGCGCGAGGAAAAAACCAGTTTTACGGCGTCTTCTTCATTGCCGTCGCGGCGCACTTCCTCGGCATAAACAATGCCGTCAGACAGGCCGAGCGCTGTTTCCAGACTATCGGCCAGACGGGTCTGTATGCCTTCCTTCACCACCAGCCTGTCCACCACCACTTCCACTGTGTGGCGTAGCTTGCGGTTCAGGCTGGGGACTTCGCCAATATCGTACAGCGTGCCGTCCACCCGCACGCGGGTAAAGCCTTTGCGCTGGAGTTCGGCCAGTTCCTTGCGGTATTCGCCCTTGCGGTCACGGATGACGGGGGCCAGCAGCATCAGGCGCAGGCCCTCGGGGAGAGCCACAACCCGGTCCACCATCTGGCTGATGGTCTGTGCCTCGATAGGTAGGCCCGTTGCGGGGGAATACGGCACACCCGCGCGCGCCCAGAGCAGGCGCATGTAGTCATAGATTTCGGTTACGGTGCCAACCGTGGAGCGCGGGTTTTTGGAGGTGGTTTTCTGCTCGATGGAAATGGCGGGAGAAAGCCCCTCGATGGAATCGACATCGGGCTTGCCCATCAGTTCCAGAAACTGCCGCGCATAGGCGGACAGGCTTTCCACGTAGCGGCGCTGGCCTTCGGCATAGATGGTATCGAACGCCAGAGAGGATTTGCCCGAGCCGGAAAGCCCGGTCATGACAGTCAGCCGGTCGCGTGGGATGTCGATGTCGATATTCTTGAGGTTATGCACCCGCGCGCCGCGCACACGAATGGCCTGCGGTCCCCAGCCCTGCGGCAGGGCCGCCTGTGTGCCTGCGGATGGCACAACTGCTGTCTGTGGTTGTGCGGCGGGCGGCAGCGTGGCCGGGCTGTCCTGGTTTTCCGGTATGTCCTGCTCCGGGGTGGCCCGGGTTTTACGCCGTTTTGGTGACTGTGCCATTGAACGCCCTGCCGCTGTTCCTGTTTTGTCCTAGTATGGGGCCAGAATGGCGTTGCGCGCAATCCTTCCCCGCCCGATACCCCTGAGCCCTTGCCCTGTGGGGCAAGATTGCCCATCTAGGACAGCAAGAACAGACACGCCACGGCGCGCCGTGGCCAGAGCAGGGAACAGAACCGATGGAACAGCTGATTGGCCAGCCGGATACGGCAGGCGCACAGGCGGATCTGATTAAGGACGGCACGCAGGACAGCTTTATCAACGATGTGATTGAGGCCAGCCGCTCCGTTCCGGTTCTGGTGGATTTCTGGGCGGACTGGTGCGGGCCGTGCAAGCAGCTTGCCCCCGTGCTGGAAAAAGTCGTGCGTGCGGCCAAGGGCAAGGTGCGGCTGGTCAAGGTCGATATCGAGGCCAACCGTGCGCTGGCTGCCCAGCTTGCGCAGGTGGGGCTGCCGCTCCAGTCCATTCCGCTGGTGGCGGCGTTCTGGAAAGGCCAGATCCTTGACGTGTTTCAGGGGGCCCTGCCCGAAAGCGGCGTGAAAAAATTTGTCGAGACGGTGCTCAAGGCCAGTGGTGGTGGCACCCTGCCCGCTACCGAACGCCTGCAGGAAGCCGATACCGCGCTGGAAACCGGCCGGCCGGATGTAGCGGCGGAAATGTATTCCTCGGTTATTGGCGAGGAAGAGGAAAACCCCCGCGCATGGGGTGGCTGGTGCGCGCCATGCTGGCGCTGGATGATGAGGAATCCGCCGCCGCTGCTCTTGCAGACGTGCCGGAAAAAATTACCAACGCCCCCGACGTGGCCGGCGCGCGCGCAGCCCTTGAACTCAAGCGTGAGGGACGGCAGGCGGCTGAAGCCATGGAAGGCATTCAGGCGCGCCTTGCTGCCAACCCCGAAGATTTTGAGGCCCGTTGCGAACTGGCTACGGCCCTGAACGCCGCAGGCCGGAGGGAGGAAGCCGCCGCCGAACTGCTGCATGTCATCCGTGCGGACCGGGGCTGGAAAGAGGGTGCCGCCCGCCAGCAGCTTCTGCGGTTTTTCGAGGCGTGGGGGCATGATGACCCCGATACGCTGGCGGCCCGCCGTCGCCTGTCGTCGCTGCTGTTCTCGTAACCCATGGGCACGCGCGTTTCTCCTTTCGCGGAAGATGATATTCCCCGGCGGATTCCGCGCGTACAGGATATGACGCTGGCGGACATGCCGCCGGAGGTGGGGCTGTTTCCGCTTTCGGGGGTGTTGCTCTTTCCACGCGGGCGGCTGCCGCTGAACGTGTTCGAGCCGCGCTATGTGGCGCTGGTGGAAGATGCACTGGCTACCAACCGCCTGCTGGGGCTGATCCAGCCCCGCTGGCGTGAGGAAGATGACGAGGAAAATCTGGCCCCACCTCTATATGGTGTGGGCACGCTGGGGCGTATTTCCTCCTTTACCGAGCGGCTGATGGCACCTACGCCATTACCCTGTCGGGGGTTACCCGCTTTCGGCTCCTGCGTGAGACCACGCCGCGGCGGGGCTACCGCATCGGGCGGATCGATGCCTCCACCTTTGCGGGGGATCTGAACGAAATCCCCTCCGAACCGTTTGACCGCACCCACCTGCTAGACTCCATGCGCCGCTATTTCCAGCGCAAGGGCCTGGATGCCCGCTGGTCACTCATAGAACAGATGGATGACAGCATGCTGCTGGTCACCCTGCCCATGATCTGTCCTTTCCCTCCGGCGGAAAAACAGGCATTGCTTGATGCGGCAAGCCTGACCGAACGCGTGCGGGTGCTGCAGACACTGCTGGATATGGCCGGGCCGGAACACGAAGGTCCGCCATCCTGAAGGGGCGGCACATCACGGGCAACGGGTCTGTGCTGGCAAGAAACATGTGGGGAAAGCTGTCCATGTCCGATACCGCAACCGCAACCGCGCCCATCGATGCGCGCCTGCTGTCCGTGCTGGTGTGCCCTGTTACCAAGGGGCCGCTGACCTATAACGCCGCCACGGGCGAACTTATTAGCGAAAAGGCGGGGCTGGCTTTTCCCATCCGTGATGGCATTCCCGTGATGCTGCCCGATGAGGCGCGCCGGATCGAAGGCTGAGTTTTCGGTTTTCTGGTTTTTCTTTCGTCGCGGGCGATACGCATGGTTCTGGACAGACGGTGTCGCAAGGTTGGCGGTGGCAGGTTCTGGCACACGGCCATGGGCGGTCTGTTGGTGCTGGGGCCTTTGCTTGCCGGGTGCCGTACCCCCATCGAGGGCGATAACATAGACCTGCCTTATGAGCGGCCGGGCCGTTTTCTGCCCGAAGCGGCCGAGGCCGAGGCCCGTGCTGCCCAGCGCGATGTGGAGCGGCAGGAAAAGCTCGAGCAGGAGCGCGACCGTCTGGCCGCGGCATCGGGGCATCCGCGGGTCAAACCGCCGCCGCCCAAGCCTGAGGAACGCTACGAGGTCGTAAACCCGGATGCAGGTGGCACCGCCGGCCCATGCGCTTGCAGGACGGCCATACCGTTACACCGCAGACACAGGCCATTTACGGCAAGCCCCCCAATACCCTCAACACGACCGACCCCGGCACGTCTTCTTTCAAAGGGACAACGCGCCGGAGTACCCGGTCATCCTCCACGGATTCCAGCGACTGAGGGCACTCCGGGTGGGGCGTTACGCTTCCTGCTCGTGCTCGTTTGCATCCGTTGCCTGACGGCGCAGGATGTTGCTGGCCGCCATGCACAGCGCGCCGGTTGTCATGCCGATGGCGGTTGGCAGCGCGCCATGCTGGGGCATAAGCTACCAGAACGCTACTGAGTGCGCCCAGCGCGAACTGGAGTGTGCCCAGCAGGGCCGAGGCGCTGCCTGCATGCTGCCCATGGCGTGAAAAGGACAGCACCGTGCCGTTGGGGCCGATAAAGCCCAGTGCCGCCGTAATGCTGGTAATCAGCATACAGGTCAGCAGCGGATGGTTTGGCCCCGCCACCCCCATGACCGCCAGCACAACAAACACCCCGCCCAGCAGGCAGGACCACAGAATGGCCGCCTCCAGAATGACCGGCATGGAAATACGGTGAACCAGCCTGCCGTTGATCTGTGTGCCCAGAATAAAGAACGAGGCGTTAACGCCAAAAAATATCCCGAAGGCGGAGGGAGAAAACCCAAGCACCTGCTCGAACAGAACAGGGGCACCGCCCAGATAGGCAAACATGACAAAGCTGGAAAAGCTCGTGATCAGCGCATTGGACAGAAAAACCGGCTCGGCAAGGATAGAGCGGTAGCGGCTTAGAATATCTGATGGTGCAAGCCGGATACGCCGTTCAGGGGCCAGCGTATCGGGCAGCATCACCTGTGTTGCGATAATGGCAAGCGCCGCATAGACCGCCGCCACCCAGAAGATATTGCGCCATGAGCCGAATTTCAGCACCAGGCTGCCAAGGGTTGGCGCCAGTATGGGCATGACGCCGAACACAAGCGTAAGCTGGGCCATGATATGCGCGCCCTTGCGGCCTGTGGCCACATCGCGCACCGAGGCGCGCGGAATAACGGCACTGGCCGATCCGCCAAGCGCGCTTAAAAAGCGGAAAAAGCAGAACAGCTTATAGTCATGCACCAGCGCGCAGCCTGCGCTGGCCAGCCCGAAAATGCCCAGACCAATGATAAGTGGCACCTTGCGGCCAAACCGGTCGGAAAGCGGGCCTTGCGAGAACTGGCCGATGGCCAGTCCCAGAAACCACGCCGCCAGTGTCATCTGGGCTGATCCCGGGCCGTGGGCCATGTCAGAATCAAGCTGCGGGAAGGCGGGCAGGTACATGTCCGTCGCCAGCGGGCCAATGGCGGTAACCAGACCAAGCAGAACGATAAGAGGAAATGTCAGGGTAGGAAGAGGGGGTACGTTTGCGCGCATGTAGGAAACAACAATGGCTGGGGCGGAAAGCGGCACATCTTTCTCCCGGCTGTGCGCTTTGTCCACTGTTCTATGCGGGAGGCGGCTGCGACAAAACTGGTCAGCCAATAGAAAAGGGCGGCCATGAACCATGGCCGCCCTGCCGGTACAACTGCCTGAAACTGGCGGTTATTCGGGCTTGGGAGCATCCTTGCCGGGCGGCGGCGGAGGGGGCGGCGGCGGCATGTCGGGGCGGGCCGCCAGTTCCTTGAGCTGATCGGCTGTCAGCAGATCGTGAATCTGTACGTCAATCTGCAGGTGCTTGAGCACGCGCTGGTTTTCAAGCGAGGCAAGCTGCTGCTCCAGTTCCTGCAACTGGGCCTTGTCCACCGGGCCGGGCGAGGTCAGCAGGGTGCGGATCTGCTTGTGCAGGCCGTGCATCTGCTCCATGGCGGCTTTGGGGTCGGCCGGGCGGTTTGCTTCCATGATGGCATGGAGCTTCTTTTTCTGGTCGGCACTCAGCTTGATGCCGTCAAGATGCATGAACGGGCTGCCGGGGCCACAATGCATGGGGCCGTGGGGGCCATCATGGGGGCCGTGCATCATGTCGTGCATGGGGCCATGCATGGTGTCGGACATGCCTGCTGTTCCGGCGGTAGTGCCGTGCGTGGTGGCGGCTGGCGCGCTGTCCTGCGCATGGGCCAGTGCCGGAACCCCGGCTGCGACCAGCCCTGTCATCAGGGGCAGCGCCAGAAACATTTTTGACATGGTCATGAATATCGCCTTCGCGTCATATATGTCGTTCGCGGGGGGTAAAAACCCCTCGTGCAGGTGCTACCATTGCCTGTTGTTATGTCGGAAAAAAGGCGAACACGGCGGCGGTATCCAGCGCGCTCTTTTCCACAGGCTGTTTTGCTGGTAGGACAGGAGCCACTTCACCTTGCGAGAGTGACGGAACGGTAGACGTAGTCGACTCAAAATCGACCGCCGAAAGGCATAGGGGTTCGAATCCCCTCTCTCGTACCAAATTTTCCTTTCTGTTTGAAATTCGGCCAGACTTATGAACGCGCTTTCTCCCTCCGTGCTGTCCCGTCCATCCGTCCGGCCGCTTAATCCGTGCTTTTCGTCTGGTCCGTGCGCCAAGCGCCCCGGCTGGACTGTGGGCGCGCTGTCTGGCGCTTTGGTGGGCCGTTCGCACCGCTCGCCCGAAGGCCGCGCACGGTTGAACGATGTTATCGTGCGTTCGCGCCGGGTGCTGGGCGTGCCGCAGGACTGGCATGTGGGCATTGTGCCCGCCTCCGATACGGGGGCGATGGAAATGGCGCTGTGGTCGCTGCTGGGTGAACGCCCGGTGGATGTGCTGGCGTTTGAGAGTTTTTCAGCCTGTGGGCGCAGGACATCACGGCCCAGCTCGCGCTTGAAGGCACGCGCGTGCTCAAGGCTGACTATGGCAGCCTGCCCGATCTGGCACAGGTGAACTGGGCGCATGATGTGGTGCTGGCCTGGAACGGCACGACCTCCGGCGTGCGCCTGCCCGGCGCAGAGGCCATCCCCGCCGAGCATGACGGACTTGTGATCTGCGATGCCACATCGGCAGCGTTCGCCATGGACCTGCCATGGGACCGGCTGGATGTGGTGACATGGTCGTGGCAGAAAGCTCTGGGCGGAGAGGCGGCCCATGGCATGATCGCCCTTTCCCCCCGCGCTGTGGCACGTCTTGAAAGCTACAAGGCCCCGCGCGCCCTACCCAAGATTTTCCGCATGACCTCCAAGGGCGCGCTGATCGAGGGTATTTTCCGGGGCGATACCATCAACACTCCGTCCATGCTGTGCGTGGAAGATGCGCTGGACGGGCTGATCTGGGCGGAGTCCATCGGCGGGCTTGAAGCGCTGAAGGCCCGCAGTCAGGCCAGCCTTGCGGTGGTGAGCGAGTGGGTGGAAAAAACCGACTGGGTTGAGTTTCTGGCCCGGAACCCGGCGGAGCGTTCCTCTACGGCTATCTGCCTGCGGATTATCGCACCGTGGTTTACAGCCCTTGATGCCGCAGCGCAGGGCAAGGCGCTCAAAGCCATGCTGGCCCTGCTGGAAACCGAAGGCGTGGGCTTTGACCTTGCCAGCTACCGCGATGCCCCCACGGGCCTGCGGATCTGGGGTGGTGCTACGGTTGAGGCGGCGGATGTCAGCGCGCTGCTGCCTTGGCTGGACTGGGCTTTCGCCCAGATCGCACCGCAGGGCTGAGCGCCGCCAGCCCTCACCTTTTCACGGCTTTTGTCCTGCCAATTCCATTCCTGCGGGGAATGGTCTAGAATCTCGCCCGCAAGAGGCTGGCGCAGGGGTCGGTCGTTACAGACGTTAAAAGGTGAATCATGGGTTATCGGGTCGCTGTTGTAGGCGCAACGGGTGCCGTCGGGCGGAAATTCTCAAGACGCTGGCCGAGCGGGAATTTCCGGTTGATGATATTGTTGCGCTGGCCTCCCCGCGTTCTGCTGGGCGCGAGGTCTCGTTCGGCAACCGCACGCTCAAGGTGCAGAACCTCGAAACCTTTGATTTCACCGGCTGGGATATCGGGCTGTTCTCGCCCGGTGGGTCCGTTTCCGCCAAATATGCGCCTATTGCCGCCAAGGCTGGTTGCGTGGTGATCGACAACACCTCGCATTTCCGCATGGAACCCGATGTGCCGCTGGTGGTGCCGGAAGTGAACCCCAACGCGCTCAAGTCCATCAAGCGCAACATTATCGCCAATCCTAACTGCTCCACCATTCAGATGGTGGTGGCGCTCAAGCCGCTGCATGACCTGTTCACGCTCAAGCGCGTTGTGGTGTCCACCTATCAGGCAGTGTCCGGCGCGGGTAAGGACGGCATGGACGAACTGTTCGCCCAGACACGCGGCACGTTCGTGAATGATCCGCCCAAGGTGGAACAGTTCCAGAAGCAGATCGCGTTCAACTGCATTCCCCAGATCGACCGTTTCATGGATGACGGCGCGACCAAGGAAGAATGAAGATGCGAGTCGAGACCAAGAAAATCCTCGACCCGGAAGTGGAAGTTATCGCCACCTGCGTGCGCGTGCCGGTGTTTATCGGTCATTCCGAGTCCGTTGTGGCCGAGTTTGCCGAGCCGGTAGACCTCGCCCGTGCATACGAAGCCCTGCGTGAGGCTGAAGGCGTGGTGGTGCTCGATAAGCGTGAAGACGGCGGTTACGTCACCCCCATCGAATGTGTTGGTGAGGATGCAACCTATGTCTCGCGCCTGCGTGTGGACCCCACCGTGCCCAACGGTCTGGCGTTCTGGTGCGTGTCTGACAACCTGCGCAAGGGCGCTGCCCTGAATGCCGTGCAGATTGCCGAAACCATGATCGCTCTCGACCTGCTGCCCGTGCATGCCTGATGAGGCCGTGTTGCGGAGTCCGCGTGGCCATTGGCCGCGCGGATGCGCGACATAGGCTTAACAGGCGCACAAACGGGCTGACAGGCTGTGTGGATCACACGGCTGAGTGAGAATCCCGTGCCTCTCGGTCTCGTGTTGAGCGGTTCAATTGACCGCTCCAAGGTGCGGGGCGTAGGACAAAACGATGCAAGCCCGCTGGGCTCCGATCCAGCGGCGGGATAGAGACGGGGTACAGGCACCAATGCAGGATATCCGCAAGGCCCTCTATGTAGGAAGCCGAAGCGACGGAACGCTGATCGAGCGACCTATGTCGCCACATCTGCAAGTCTACCGCTACCGGCTTTCCATGGTTCTTTCCATATCGAACCGGATTACCGGCGTGATCGCTACAGGCGGGGCCGCTCTGGGCGTGTTCTGGCTGGGGGCCGCGGCCAAAGGGCCGAAGGCGTTCAACACGGCGCGCAAGGTTACGGGCAACCCGCTGGGGCAGCTTGTGCTGCTCGGCTGGCTCGGTTCGGTCGTGTACCACACGGTTGGCGGCCTCCGCCATCTGATCTGGGATGCGGGTTACCGCTACGACAAGGAAGAGCTGAACAAGGACGGCCCTGTTGCCGTCAAGGTGACGGCAGGCGTGAGCGCTGTGCTCGGTATTGCCCTGCTGTGTGTCGCTGGCCGCCGCAGGCACGCCCGCGCCAAAGCAGGGAAGGTGTCCTGATATGAATACATCCACGCCTCATATCGAGGTCATGCGCTCGCAGCTTGGCCGCGCGCGCGGCCTTGGGGCCGGTCAGTCCGGCACGGCGCACTGGTGGGCAGAACGCGCTTCCGCCGCATCGCTCCTGCCGCTTTCAACGTGGTTTGTGGTGCAGATGTTCCGTCTTGGCGGGGCTGATCACGCCGAAGTGGCCCGGTGGGGTGCAAAGCCCTGCAACGCCACCATGCTGGCAGCGGTCATTATCACCACCTTCTACCATGCGCAGGTAGGCCTGCAGGTGATCGTGGATGACTACGTGCACGGCAAGGCGCATCTGCCGACCCGTCTCGCGGTCAAGATCATTACATCCCTGCTGGGGCTTTTGGGTGTGTTCGCCGTCATCAAACTGGTGGCTGGCGGCAGTTCGGGCAAATAGCCCGGCCCTTTGCTGCTGCACTGAAATCCTGCGCCGCCCGGCTGTGACAGCCCGGTGCGGCATGAACCTGAACGGACTGACAGGCCTAACGCACATGGGAGCGCCGTCACGATGAATGCCAATTCCTCTCCTTCCAGGGGAGCTTACCGGATTGTTGATCACGCCTATGATGTTGTGGTCGTTGGGGCGGGTGGTTCCGGCCTGCGCGCAACACTGGGCATGGGGGCCGCGGGCCTGAAAACTGCCTGTGTCACCAAGGTTTTTCCCACACGTAGCCATACCGTGGCCGCACAGGGTGGTATTGGTGCCTCTCTGGGCAACATGGCCGAGGATAACTGGCGCTGGCACATGTACGACACCGTAAAGGGGTCGGACTGGCTGGGCGATCAGGACGCCATCGAGTTCATGTGCCGTGAAGCCGTGCCGTCCGTGCAGGAACTCGAACATTTTGGCGTGCCGTTCTCACGCACGGAAGATGGCCGCATTTACCAGCGTCCCTTCGGTGGCCATATGAGCGAATACGGCAAGGCCCCCGTGCCGCGCGCCTGCGCCGCCGCCGACCGCACGGGCCATGCCATTCTGCACACGCTGTACCAGCAGTGCCTCAAGCATAACGTGGAATTCTTTGTCGAATATTTCGGCATTGACCTGATCATGGATGACGAAGGCGCTTGCCGCGGTGTCATGGCATGGTGTCAGGATGACGGCACCATCCATCGCTTCAATGCGAAAATGGTTGTGCTGGCCACGGGTGGTTACGGCCGCGCTTACCAGTCCTGCACCTCCGCCCATACCTGTACGGGCGATGGCAACGGCATGGTCATGCGTGCGGGCCTGCCCACGCAGGATATGGAGTTCGTGCAGTTCCACCCCACGGGTATTTACCCTGCGGGCTGCCTGCTGACCGAAGGCTGCCGTGGTGAAGGCGGTTACCTCACCAACTCCGAGGGCGAGCGTTTCATGGAACGCTATGCCCCCACCGCCAAGGATCTGGCCTCGCGCGATGTTGTGTCCCGCGCGATGACGATCGAAATCAAGGAAGGCCGTGGCTGTGGTCCCAAAAAGGACCATATCATGATGCATCTAGAGCATCTGGGCTCCGACCTGCTGCATGAACGCCTGCCGGGTATTCTGGAGACGTCGCGCATCTTTGCGGGTGTGGACGTGACCAAGGAACCCGTGCCCGTGCTGCCGACCGTGCATTACAACATGGGCGGTATCCCCACCAATATTCATGGTGAGGTCGTGCGCCCCACGGCTGATAACCCCGATGCCGTGGTGCCGGGTCTGATGGCTGTGGGCGAGGCCGCCTGCGTGTCCGTGCATGGGGCGAACCGCCTCGGCACCAACTCGCTGCTGGATCTGATCGTGTTCGGTCGTGCTGCGGCCCGCCGCGCTGCCGAAGTGGTCAAGCCGACCGACTTCACGCGGCCGCTGCCTGCCGGGCTGGTGAGTTCGCGCTCGATCGTCTGGACAAGCTGCGTTACGCCAAGGGCGGCACGCGCGTTGCGGCCATGCGTGAGCGCCTCCAGCGCGACATGCAGACGCATGCAGCCGTGTTCCGCACGCAGGAAAGCCTTCAGGAAGGCGTGGACAAGATTCACGAAATCTGGGGCGGCGTTGGTGATATTTCGGTAGCGGATTCCTCACTGATCTGGAACTCGGATCTGATGGAAGCGCTGGAATTCGAAAACCTGCTGGCCAATGCCACCGCCACGCTGGAAAGCGGTCTGGCGCGGCACGAAAGCCGTGGTGCCCATGCCCGTGACGATTTCCCTGATCGTGATGACAAGGAATGGCTCAAGCATTCCGTGTCCTGGCTGGACGAAAAAGGCGGCGTGAAACTCACATACCGTCCGGTACATATGAAGACCCTGACCGATGAGGTCGAGGTTTTCCCGCCCAAAAAGCGCGTTTACTGATCCGCAGGGCAAAGGGAGGCGAACATGGTCGAACTCAGACTGCCGCGCAACAGCACCGTCGGGACAGGCAAGACCTTTCCCGCACCGGCGGGCGCGAAAAACGTCAAGTCATTCAAGATTTATCGCTGGTCGCCGGATGACGGCAAAAACCCGGTGATCGACACCTATGAACTTGATCTGGATACATTCGGGCCGATGGTGCTCGATGCCATTATCCATATCAAGAACGAGGTGGACCCCACACTGACCTTCCGGCGCTCCTGCCGAGAGGGGATCTGTGGCTCGTGCGCCATGAATATCGATGGCGAAAACACTCTGGCCTGCCTCAAGCCGATCAAGGACATCAAGGGCGATGTGCGGATTTATCCGCTGCCCCATATGCCTATCGTCAAGGATCTGGTGTCCAATCTAGACGGGGCTTACGCACAGCTTCGCTCCATCCAGCCCTGGATGCAGGCTGACAGCGCCCCGCCGCCCGATGGCGAGCGCCGCCAGAGCATTGAGGAACGCAGCAAGCTCGATGGGATGTGGGAATGCATTCTGTGCTTCTGCTGCACCACTTCCTGCCCGTCTTACTGGTGGAATGGCGATAAATATCTGGGCCCGGCCGTGCTGCTGGCCGCCTATCGCTGGATTGCCGATAGCCGCGACGAGAACACCGGCAGCCGACTGGATGCCCTTGACGATACGTTCAAGCTCTATGCCTGCCGCACGATCATGAACTGCACCCAGACCTGCCCCAAAGGCCTGAACCCGGCCAAAGCTATCGGGCGGATCAAGGAATTGCAGCTCGAACGCAAGCTGTAAGAGACAGGGTTTTACCAGCTGCCTCTTGGGCGGATACTATAAAAGACCCGGTGGGGAGCTTCCCCCGCCGGGTCTTTTTTTGTGCCTGTGTTCAGGGCAGGTCATGCCACATGCCACATGCCACATGCCACATGCCACATGCCAAACAGTATTTGTCACAGGGATCGTTGCAGGATTTATTAACCAAAATCTTCTTTTCTATTATCGAGAGAAGGTGCTTGATCTCAAGCACCATGAAACCTCACCGCATAGTTATCTCGCAGATGTTCATGTCTCACGGTCAAGGAAGATGTCGGGTATGCTCTTCACAGAGCCTATGACGTCTACAAGATTGATGGTTGCCTCAGGAATACCCACCATATTCACGGTACAATTGTTAAAAAACACAGCAGGACACTCTATTATGGCTACATTATTAAACTGTACCAATGACGATATTCTCGACATGTTTCCTCGCCTGAGCGACCTTGGTGCTGGTGCGTTTGGGGAAGATGCCGATACTTTTGACGATACACTCAATGAAGTTATCGAGAATGACCCACAAACACGGAATCTGTCATTCAAAACACAAGCGATAAACGAATTAAGGATTTTACTGTCGCATTCTGATGAGGATATCGAGCATGCCAGCCGGATTGTGCTCGGTACTAATCCCATAGTTGAGCCTGAAGAACCATTTGATTGGGGACATTTTCAAAGCTTGCGGGCATTCTGGTCTGCTGTTCTGCATGCTTTTGAAAATGACCCGAGGTGCAGGAAGGCAGAACCTTGCCCCGTGCAGACACAGGAGGATATCTGACAGCATCTGGCCAGCCCTCGTCCTCTAATCACGAGGTGGGGGGCTATACTCTGCAAAGACATGTCTATTTGACAAAAGCTGATATCGAAGAGCGGTTTACGAAAGAAAAGCATTTTGCTGTTTCGCTCTTTCTTTCGAAGGAAGATGCCGAGCGGGCCATTCACAAGATGTTGGTGGATAATTCTGATAAAATTGAAGACTGGCTCGCTCATACAGGGGTAGGAGCCAGGTTGGAGATTGAAGGATATATTTCTGGCAAAGGGGCTGTCGTTATCGAGAGTGTCAATCGGCAACATAAGGCCGCCCGGCGGATACGCGTTACAATTGTCAGTAAAGAGTTAAGAGGGATGGCCTATTACATCCATACGGTCAGACTGTACCAATGACGACATTCTAGCATGTTTTCGTGTCTGGCCGGTTGTGGTGGCAGAATAAGGCCTCTCTATCCAGCAGGAACGATTGACGCGCAGGGCCGGAAATGGAACACCTTGGGCTCGAATACAGGCCTTGGGGCCGTAAGCGGGGGCGGCTTTTGCGTGTTTGATGGTACTCTTTCATCATGGTCTGGGCGGGCGCGGGCATGGAACGACAGTCTTTTTGTCGATCATGCCGTGTTCCGTCTGGCATGGACGAATTTCCATGAAGTGGTGCCGGGCAAGGTCTATCGCTGTAATCACCCCACACCTGCGCGCCTGCGGCGGGCGGCGCGGGTTCTGGGGCTGCGTACACTGGTAAATCTGCGTGGGCACCGCCGTTGCGGGTCGGATGCGCTCTCGCGCGATGCGGCGGGGCGTATTGGCCTTGCGCATGTGGATATGGCGTTTGAAAGCCGTGGCGCACCGCACCGCGATCGTATTCTGCGGTTTGCGGGGTTATACCAGTCCCTCGCCTTTCCCATGCTGATGCATTGCAAGTCCGGCGCGGACAGGGCCGGGCTGGCATCTGGTCTGGTGGTGCTGTTCGAAGGCGGCACGGCGCAGCAGGCGCTGGCACAGCTTTCATGGCGGTACGGGCATTTCAGGCGTTCGCGCACGGGCATACTCGATGCGTTTTTTCTGCGCTATCAGGCCGAGGCGGAAGGGCGTCTGCCGTTTCTGACATGGGTGGAAACGGAATATGACGAGGCACGGCTGAAGCGGGACTTTACAGCCAGTGCCCTGTCTTCGTTCCTGACCGATCAGGTGCTGCGGCGCGAATAGGGGCGTTTTTTACGGTATCAGGTACGGCCAGCGGGGCCAAAGGGTGTGGGCATGGCGCATGATCATCGCACTGTTTCTGTCCAGTCTGGCAGGCATGAGCCCCTGCCGCTGCTTGCTCTGTGCGTAACGCTGCTTTCGTGGTCATGCGGGTATCCGGTTATTCGCATGGCGCTCGAATATTTCTCGCCTGCCGGGCTTTCGGCTTTGCGTTACGCTCTGGCGGCAACGCTTATCATGACATGGGCCGCCTATACGCGCCCTGCCCTGCCCCGGCTGGTTGATCTGCCGCGTTTTATCGTATGCGGCGGAGTAGGGATCGCGCTGTATACAATTCTGTTCAACATGGGCGAGCAGAGTGTTACGGCGGGGGCTGCCAGCCTGCTTATCAATATTTCTCCGTTGCTGACGGCCATTATGGCGGTGGTGTTCATGCGCGAGAAACTGCCGCTTGCGGGTTGGGTGGGCTCGGGCATCAGTTTTCTGGGGGTTGCCATTATTGGGGGCGGGCAGCCGGGGGGCTTTTCCTTTGGTTCGGGGGCGACCTGTATTCTGGCAGCAGCCTTATGCACGGCTCTATATTACGTGCTGCAAAAGCCCCTGATTGCGCGCTATGGCCCCCTGCCGACAACGGCGTGGATATTGCTATGCGGGGCCGTGGCGTTGCTGCCATGGTTGCCGGGGGCCATTACGCAAGCGCAGGGCCATGGCATGGCGCCGTGGATTCTGATGCTGGTGCTGGCTATTTTCCCATCCGTTGTTGGCTATGCGGCATGGGCGCATGTGGTGGGGCGCATGGGTGTCGCGCGTTCGGCAGGGTTTTTGTATCTGGATGCCCCTACGGTGCTGGTCATGGCGTATTTCATGCTGGGCGAGGTGCCAAGCTTACCCACGCTGCTGGGCGGGGCTGTTGTTATGGGGGGCGTGCTGGTGGCGCAACTGTTCAGCCGCATGCCTTCACGCCGTAAAAAACATTCTGCGAACAGCGATATTCCGATCGTGGAAGAACCGTGAGGAAACAAAACCTGCCAAAAATGCCTGAACAGGCTGGTATGGCGGAGCGGCTTTTGCGCAGAGCGCTGCATTGTCGGCTTCTGCCCTTTGCCCTGCGCAGAAAGTTGCTGGGCTGGCTGGTGCCGCATGCTGGTGGGCGAGCGCCGGGTGGATCTTTTCGGGCTGGATTATCTCTGCGCCCCGGCCAATCTGATTGATACATATGTTTATTATACGGGCATGTATGAGCGAAATACGCTGTCATGCCTGCAGTATTGCGTAAAAAATATTCCCGGCCTGTCTGAGCAGGCTTTTATGGATATTGGTGCCAATAGCGGGCTGTTTTCCATTTTGGGAGGCAGGCTGTTTGCTACCGTTCTGGCGTTCGAGCCCTTTCCGGCCATTTTTTCCAGACTGAAAAGTAATGTGGACAGAAATGGTTTTTCAAATGTCCGTCTGTTTTCTTTTGGTTTGGGAGATGAAGAAACGCAGCTCGTATTTATCCCACCAAAAAAAGACAATATGGGAACAGGGCATTTTGTAAGCGAGCCTGCAGAGGCCAGCGGGGTTGTGCTCCCCGTGCGTGTGGGAGATGTGGTAACGGAGGCTGAGGCCGTCACGGTCGGGCTGGTCAAGATTGATGTGGAAGCTTTGAGCCGCATGTACTGCGTGGCCTGCGCCAAACGCTCGAGCGTGATCAGCCCGTCATCATCATGGAACTGAACCGCGATACCAAAAAAAGCTTTGTGAATGAGGAAACATTCATGAACAGCCTACCTCGTGGTTATCGGGTTCTGGCTATTCGTACAAAGGTTGAGGGCTTTGTGCCTGTCGCGTTCGACTGGGCAGGCAAGCAGGAGAATATTCTGGCTGTGCCGCCGCATCTGGCGCGTATCTTTTTTTAGAAGCGGGAGGCTGCTGCCTTCAGGGCGCGTTCTGTGGCGAGATATGCCCTGTCAGAAGGCCTGAGGTAAGAACACCGCCCCACCCAACTGCTCGCTATGGACAGGAGGGGGAGGCGGTGCGGGCCGGGGTCAGACCGGCAGAGTCTTTTCCAGGGTGGTGCTGATGGCGGTCAGGCCGGGCAGAACCTTGCCTTCGAGCCATTCAAGGAATGCACCACCGGCGGTGGAAACATAGGTCATGTCGTGCAGCACACCCGCGTGGCGCAGGGCGGCCACGGTATCGCCACCGCCAGCCACGGTTTTGAGCGTGCCTGCCTGTGTTAGCCGTGCGGCTTCCTGTGCTACGGCGTTCGTGCCCTCGTCGAAGGGGGGCAGTTCAAACACGCCCAGCGGGCCATTCCACACCAGTGTTTTCAGCCCGGCCAGCTTGGCGTTGAGTATCTGCACGCTTTGCGGGCCGACATCGAGTGCCATCCAGCCATCGGGAATTTCAGAAACAGGCACGGTCCGTGTAGGGGCGCCCGCCATGAATTCCTCGGTTACGACCACATCCACCGGCAGAACCAGATCGCAGCCGCGCGCTTGCTTCGGCCATGATCTTGCGTGCGGTGTCGAGCATTTCCTCTTCCTTGAGGGATTTGCCGACATTTACGCCCTGTGCCGCAAGGAACGTGTTGGCCATGGCCCCGCCAATGGCGAGCATGTTCACCTTGGCCAGCATGTTTTCCAGCAGTTCCAGCTTGGTGGAAATCTTGGCGCCACCCACAATGGCCCCTACGGGGCGCTCGGGGTTTTCAAGGGCGGTAAACAGGGCTGCCAGTTCGGCTTCCATCAGGCGGCCACCGAAGGAGGGCAGGTGCCCAGCCACCCCGGCGGTGGAGGCATGCGCGCGGTGTGCGGCAGAGAACGCGTCGTTCACGTACACATCACCCAGTCGGGCGAGTGCGGTGGCCAGATCGGGGTCGTTCTTTTCCTCGCCGGGCTGGAAACGGGTGTTTTCCAGCAGCAGCACCTCGCCATCGCGCAGGGTGCGCGCAGCGGCTTCGGCTTCATCACCAATGCAGTCATGCGCGAAGCTGACAGGCCGCCCCAGTGCCGTGGCCAGTGCCGTGGCAATGGGCTTGAGCGACATGTCAGGCACGACCTTGCCCTTGGGCCGGTCGAAATGGCTGAGCAGAATAACCCGCCCGCCCTTGTCCGCCAGTTCGCGGATTGTGGGCACAATCCGCTCGATGCGGGTCTGATCGCCAACCTGACCGTCCTTCATCGGTACGTTCAGGTCAACGCGCACGAGAATGCGCTTGCCTGCGGGTCAAGCGTATCCAGCGTAGCGAAGGGAAGGGGCGCGGCCATTAGAGCGAACCGAACAGCGCTGCCGTGTCAGACATGCGGTTGGAGAAGCCCCATTCATTGTCATACCAGGAGCACACGCGCACCAGCTTGCCGCCATCGACCAGAGCGGTCTGGGTAGCGTCGAAGGTGGAGGATGCAATGGCGTGGTTGAAGTCGGAGCTGACCAGCGGCGCATCGCAGTAGTCCAGCGCGTTCTTCATGCTACCCGAGTCCACCACGGCTTTGATGGCGGCGTTAACCGCCTCAACGCTGGCAGGTGCGGTCTTGGGCACGAAGTCGAGCGACACGACCGACACATTGGCCGTCGGCACGCGAATGGCGGTGCCATCCAGCTTGCCCTTGAGCTGCGGCAGAACCAGACCCACGGCGCGAGCCGCCCCGGTGGAGGTGGGGATCATGTTCAGCCCGGCAGCGCGGGCGCGGCGCAGGTCCTTGTGCAGGGTGTCCACCGTGCGCTGGTCGCCGGTGTAGGAATGGATGGTCACCATGTAGCCGCGTTCGATCCCGAAGCGTCTTCCAGCACCTTGGCCACGGGGGCAAGGCAGTTGGTGGTGCACGAGGCGTTGGAGATCACTTCCATATCCGCGGTCAGAACGGACTCGTTCACACCGTAGACGATGGTTGCATCCACATCGGTTGCGGGAGCGGAGACGATCACCTTGCGTGCGCCAGCGGCCAGAAGCTGGGCGGCTTTTTCACGCGTGGTGAACAGGCCCGTGCATTCCATGGCCACGTCAATGCCAGCGAAAGGCACCTTGGAGGGGTCGCGCTCGGCGGAAACGGTGATGGGGTCCCATGTGCGGCCATTGGCGGAAATGACCAGCTTGCCGTCCACAACCTTTACATCGGCGGCCAGGCGGCCATGCACGCTGTCATAGCTGAGCAGGTGGGCGTTGTCCTCAACGCTGCCAAGGTCGTTGATGGCTACCGGCACCACATCGGTGCGGCCGCTTTCGATAATGCCGCGCAGGACAAGACGGCCGATCCGGCCAAAGCCATTAATTGCGATTTTAACTGCCATGGGGTGGTTCTCCGTAGTTTTTTTTATGATCTTCTTCTAGGACGGATCGGCCTCGTGGGCTGACCCTTGCTCCGTGGCGGCTACGCCAAGGCGTTCCATAACCCTGCCGCAGACTGCTTTGGCTGTTATACCGAAGCGTTCATACACCGCGTTGGCCGGGGCGGATATGCCAAAATCATCCATTCCGATGAAAATTCCATCAGCTCCCAGCCACCGTTCCCAGCCAAAGCTGCTGGCGGCTTCTATGCCAACACGCAGGGTGGATTGGCCGTGTGCTTCGGTCTCGCCCAGCACGGTGGCGCGGTAGGCTTGGGTCTGGCGGGCAAAGACTTCCCAGCAGCAGATTGACACCACGGCGGCACGCACGCCCTGCCCGGCCAGCAGCCGAGCCGCCGCC
>NZ_BAIN01000042.1 GCF_000613285.1 Acetobacter papayae JCM 25143
CGCACCGGCTTTCCGCCGCCGCTCCCCTGCCGGAGCGCGGCTGCTCAGCGGCTGGCGCGATATTGTGGGGCCGGGCCATGCGGCCCAGACCACCCCCCAGCGCCTGAGTGCGGGCACCCTCAGCATTGCCTGTGCAGGCCCCGTGGCCATGGAACTCCAGCACCACGCAGACCTGCTGATCGAACGCATCAACACATGGAGCGGGGAAAAACTCGTAACCCGCCTGCGCTTTGTGCAGGACCCAACGGCGGGCCAGCACACCCGCAAAGCGCCCACCAAGGCGGCTGCCCGGCAGAGCATTTCCCTCCCCACCCTGCCCGAAGGCCCCCTGCGTGAAGCGCTCGAAGCCCTTGGCACCAGCGTTCAGCATGAACGGAGCGAAAAAAAACTTCGTCCCTGATCACAACCGGGTCAAAGCAACATCACTGAAACAGAATTGTGCGAAAATTGACACAATCTGCCGCTGTATCCTGCACCGTCCGCAAGGCATGAGCCTGCGCGGCAACCTCGAACCCCAGACGGATGCAGGACCCGTAATACAATGTCGCGCAAACAGGCCGCTCATCAGGCCCCCGGTGCCACCCTTTCTTCGCTCTCCTTCACCCCGTCGCTGCCGCAACACCCGGCAGGACGCGAAGGCCATTCTGACATCGTTTTTCTGCAATCCTGGGCTTCAGGCCTGAATTACAGTGCTGCGAGCGTGCTGCGCGCAGGCCAGATCCGCCGTGCCAACCCCGAACTGGTGCGCCGGATCACCACCGCACCACGCGGTTAACAACCACGGGAAAACTTCAGGACCATTCGCCCTTACGCTTGCGGGTAGCCGCTCTCCCCTCCCCACCACAGGCGGGAGCGGATACGCTGGAAGATTGCATCTGCCGTCTGGAAGGGCACCATGCCTGCCATGCACGGGCGTGAGACTTTTCCCCTACCAGTTCCTTTGCCGCAGCACCGCCCGGCCGGGGTATGGCTGCCTGCCCACCCCGCACCACGGCCCGGCTCTGGGCGCGCCTTTTCATACTGGCAGCACTGGCTACACTGAGCGCCTGCGCAGGCCCCCGCCGCACCTATGCCCCCCCGGTCTCAAGCGACAATGCGCTGAACCAGTGGACACCCTACGTGCAGGAAGCCTCGCGCCGCTTCACCATCCCACAGGCATGGATTCGCGCCATCATGCGGCAGGAATCGGGCGGGCATCAGTATCTCCACGGCCATCTGACCCGCTCCATCCATGGCGCTGTGGGGCTGATGCAGATCAAGCCCGATACCTATGCCGAACTGGCAGGCCGTTACCATCTGGGCTCCGACCCCTATGACCCGCATGACAACATTATGGCGGGCAGCGGCTATATTCACGAACTCTACAACCGTTTCGGTTCACCGGATTTCGCGGGGGCCTATAGCTGTGGCCCCCAGTGCATGAGCAACCACCGCACGCGCGGCACGCCTCTGCCCTCTTATGCCGTGGCGTATCTCGCGGCTGTATCCCCCCACCTGAACGACCCCGTGCCGGGAGACAATACGCAGATCGCGCAGGCCGTTGCGGCAGCGGAAGCACAGAACTGGAGCGATTCAGACCACCCGCAGAGCGATGCCCTGAACGATGCACAGGCTGATACGGTAGCCTCCACCCCCACCGGCTCTGACACCCGGCAGGTCAGCATCGCGCCCCTGCCCGGCCAGTCCAGCCGCGAAGTCGCGCTAAGTGGACCTGCCATTACATGGCGGCAGAACCGCATTACCGGCAATGCGGTAATCCAGATCGGGGCTTTTTCCACACGCGGGCGGGCAGCGGCGGCCCTGCGCACCGCCCATGGCGCAAGCCCGGCACTAGGCAGGCACATGACCGGTGGAACAGATTCTGTCCGGCTCGGGGGCATCCGTCTGGCGCACACGGATTGAAGGCCTGCCTGCCACCCAGACAGACGCCATCTGTCAGGCGCTACACCAGCAGGGGCTGGCCTGCATGCCGGTTCATTAGCCTCCAGCCGCCACAATACCCGGCCCAGCCCCCCATATCGCTGCGATACCGATCCGGTGCACACCCGCGACAAGCCCCGCAGCACCCCAGCGCTGGGCACAGCATCCCTCCGGCTTGGCCCCCACCATGACCGGGCAGGCGCTTACACCGCACCGCCCCCACCAAGAATGCTTGGCGGGACAGACCTGAGAGGATATGAAGGCTGGCAGGAATATCGCAGCCGCCAGCCAGACCTGACCTCTGTCCTCCACGGCGGAGCGGGAAGGACAGACACCTCAGCGTCAAGGAGCCGTATCGCCATCATGCTTCGCCGTCTCATGCCCCGCTCTCTCTCGCCACGCCCGGTAATGGCCCTTGCGGCTCTCAGCCTTCTGGCGTCGTGCTCATCCGACCCCAAAACCAGTCAGGGCCTGACCGCGCCGGACGGCCGCCTCCTCCATGAGGACCGTGGGGCCTCCGGTGGCGAAACCGGCCTTAAAGGCGGGGTAAACGCCTATCTGTGGCGGGCCACACTGGATACGATCTCCTTCATGCCGGTCGCCACGGCCGATGCGGAAGGCGGTATCATCCTGACGGACTGGTACACCCCGCCCGCAGCCCATGATGAGCGCTTCAAGATTACCGCCTTTATTCTGGACCGCCGCCTGCGCTCCGATGCCCTGCGCCTGAGCGTGTTCCGTCAGGTGCGTGAAGGGGGTGCATGGTGGATACCCCGCCGGCTCCCAACACCGCATCCGACATCGCTGCGCGCATTCTCTCTCGCGCGCGCAAGCTGCGGGCCAATAACGGCAACCGCGACTGATCCGGGGCAACCGCCCTTTCTTTCCGCCCCCGCCAGCCGCTTCAAAAGCGCGTAACGGGGGCGGGACTTTCATTCCAGCCTGACAGTACAGAACCTTCCATGTCCCAGCCTTCCAGCACTCCTGTTTCCACGACCCCCGCCCCCTATGACTTCCACACCGTCGAACCCCGGTGGCAGGCTGCGTGGGATGAGGCCGGTATTTTCACCGTGCCCGACGTGCCCCCGGCAGGGCAGCCCAAATACTACGTGCTGGAAATGTTTCCCTACCCTTCAGGGCAGTTGCACATGGGGCATGTGCGCAACTACGCGCTGGGCGATGTCATTGCCCGCTACAAGCGCGCCCGCGGCTACTGCGTGCTGCACCCCATGGGGTGGGATGCCTTCGGCCTGCCTGCGGAAAACGCTGCGCGTGAACGTGGCGTGCACCCGCGCGAATGGACACTGGCCAATATCGCGGCCATGCGCACCACCCTGCAACGGCTCGGCTTCTCCCTGAACTGGGACCGCGAAATCGCCACCTGCCTGCCCGATTACTACGGCAAGCAGCAGCAGCTTTTCCTTGATTTTCTGGGAGCTGGTCTGGTGGAGCGACGCGAAAGCTGGGTCAACTGGGACCCGGTGGACCAGACCGTGCTGGCCAACGAGCAGGTCGTGGATGGCAAAGGCTGGCGCTCCGGTGCGCCGATCGAGAAAAAGCAGCTCTCGCAGTGGTTCTTCAAGATTACCGCTTTTGCCGACGACCTGCTGGGCGGGCTGGACAGCCTCGAGCGCTGGCCCGAGCGGGTGCGCACCATGCAGGAGCGCTGGATCGGCCGTTCCGAAGGGGCGAAGGTCATCTTCAACCTGCACCAGCCCCCTGCCGGGCTGGATACGGACCTGAACGCGGTTGAGGTTTTCACCACCCGCCCCGATACGCTGTTTGGCATGTCGTTTCTGGCCATTGCCCCGGATCACCCGCTGGCGGCATGGGTTGCCGCGCGCAACCCGCAAGCCGCCGAGTTCGTGGCCGAATGCCGCAGGCTGGGCACATCGGTCGAGGCTGTGGAAACCGCAGAAAAGCGCGGCTTTGATACCGGGCTGCGGGTCAACCACCCGTTCCTTGACCAGAGCTTTCCAATCTGGATCGCCAATTTCGTTCTGATGGATTACGGCACCGGCGCACTGTTCGGCTGCCCCTCGGGCGACCAGCGCGACCTCGATTTCGCCCATAAATACACCCTGCCGGTGGTGCCGGTCGTGCTGCCGCCGGGCAAAGCCGAGGCAGACTTCGCCATCACCACCTCCGCCTTCACGGGCGATGGCAGCATGATCAACTCCGGTTTTCTGGATGGGCTGTCCACGCAGGATGCCCGGCGAGAAGCCATTGCCCGGCTTGAGGCAATGGGCGTTGGGCAGGGTGTGGTCAACTGGCGGCTGCGTGACTGGGGCATTTCGCGCCAGCGCTACTGGGGCTGCCCTATTCCGATCATTCACTGCACGGAATGCGGCCCCCAGCCCGTCCCCGCAGACCAGCTTCCCGTGGAACTGCCCGAGGATGTCACGTTCGACAAACCCGGCAACCCGCTGGATCACCACCCAAGCTGGAAGCACACCACCTGCCCATGCTGCGGCAAGCCCGCCACGCGTGAGACCGATACGTTCGATACGTTCGTGGATAGCTCATGGTATTTCGCCCGCTTTACCGCGCCGCATGCCGCCACCCCCACCGTGCACGACGCGGCGGATGGCTGGCTGGCGGTGGACCAGTATATCGGCGGGATTGAGCATGCCATCCTGCACCTGCTCTATGCGCGCTTCTTTACCCGCGCCATGCGCAAAACCGGCAATCTGGATGTGAGCGAGCCTTTTGCCGGGCTGTTCACGCAGGGCATGGTCAGCCATGAAAGCTACAAGGACAGTGCAGGCAACTGGCTGTACCCCGAGGAAGTGGAACACACGGCGCAGGGCGTGATCAAACGCGGCACCACTGAACCGGTAACGGTTGGGCGTGTGGAAAAAATGTCCAAATCCAAGCGCAATACAGTGGCCCCGGTGGCCATCATCGAGCGCTTTGGCGCGGATACGGCGCGCTGGTTCGTGCTGTCCGACAGCCCGCCCGAGCGGGATATGGAATGGACCGAATCCGGCGTGGCCGGGGCTGCGCGCTTTGCCCAGCGCCTGTTCCGCGCTGTCTGCGCCATTGCCGAAACCACACCGGCCACGGCGGCCGCCCCCACGCAGGACAACCCCGCCAGCCCGCAGGCCGATACCCTGCGCCGCACCACGCACCGCACCATCGCTGCTGTAACCGAGGCGCTGGAAGGCTTTGCCATCAACGTGGCGGTAGCACGCCTGCATGAGCTGACCTCCGCCCTGATTGATGCGGAAAAACAGGCCGATACGGCAGGCATGGACTTTGCCCGCCGCGAATGCGCCCGTGCCCTGTGCCTGCTCTGCGCACCGATGATGCCGCATCTGGCCGAGGAAATATTCTCCCGCCTGAACCCGGCTGACGGGCTGGCAGCACAGCAGCCCTGGCCGCAGGCCGAGGCAGACCTGCTGGCGGCCACCAGTGTTACCATTGCGGTGCAGATCATGGGCAAGCTGCGCGGCACGGTGGAAGCCGAACCGGATGAAGAAGCCGCCACCGTACTAGCTCGCGCCGAAAGCGAGCCCAATGTGGCGCGGCTGCTCGAAGGCAAGCGCATCGTCAAGCGCGTACATGTTCCCAACCGTATCGTTAACTTTGTCACGGCAGGCTGATGAACCGTACCGCCTTCATGCTCCGTCTCGCACGCCCGCTCATGGCCCTGCTGCTGCTCCTGCCCATGGTTCTGGGTGGCTGCGGGTTCAAACCCCTGTACGGCGAGCAGGATGGCGAGACGAACATCTCGGCCGAAATGAAGGAAATCTACGTCGATAATATTCCTGAACGTCTGGGCCAGCAGGTGCGTCTGGCCCTGCAGGCCTCCATGTCGCAGGACGGGCCGGAAGACCCGCATAAATACCGGCTGCGCGTTTCTCCTCAGGTCAGTTCCGAAGCGATCGACACTCATAACGACAACACCACCGGCCGCCAGCGGCTTGTCGGCCACGCCCACTGGATCCTGTTTTCGGTAGAAACCACGCCACGCCTGCTGGCTCAGGGTGATACCAGCACGATGGACGGCTATACCTCGTCCTACGAACAGTATTTCGCCCAGACACTGAATGCGGAAACAGCCTTTGGCCGCGTGGCCCAGACACTGGCGGAACAGGTTACGCAGCAGGTCGCAACATGGCTGCGCACGGGAGCCAAGCCCCTTACCCGCCAGCCGCAGGGCCCCAAGGCCTATTATCCCATCCCCACGGCCATACCCAATTCCAACAACGAAACGCCTATGGATGCCGGGGCGGATGATGCCATTCCCGCCATGGCCACGGGCCGCTCATCCAGCGACAATGACAGCGCGCCCTGATACCGCACACGCCCGCCCTGTTCCTGCGGGCCACACGGCACAAACGCGCCATGTGGCCCCGCATTTTTCCGCCCTGTCATGAAAATTGACGCCCGCACCCTGCCGCGTGTGCTGGCAGACCCCGGCGCTTGGCGGGTAATCCTGCTCCATGGCGAAGATACGGGGCTGATCCGCGAACGCGCGCAGGAAGCAGCCCGCACGATCATAGGCCCGGAGGAAGACCCCTTCCGCCTCGCCCTGCTCGACCGCGAAACCCATGACAGGCTGGAGGAAGAGGCAACAGCCCTTTCCCTTATGGGCGGCCGACGCGTGGTACGTGTGCGCGACGCCGCAGACAGCCAGCTCAAGGCAGTAGAGCACATCCTTGGCCAGACGACCGATACGCTGGTCATTCTTGAAGCACCGGGCCTGTCCTCACGCTCGAAGCTCCGCGCACTGCTTGAACGCAGGCCGGACTGTGCTTCCATCGGCTGTTACCCGGAGGAAGGGCGCACGCTTGAGAGCAGCATTACCAAAATGCTGGCCACACACCGTATCCGCATAGACAACGATGCCCTGCACTGGCTGATAAACTGCCTGAGCGCGGATCGGTCCGCCACGCGGGGCGAAGTGGAAAAACTGGCCCTTTACGCGGGCGATGGCGGCACATTATCGCTGGAGGACGTGCGCACCTGCATTGGCGATGCCGGAAGCGTTTCACTGGAAGATGCCGCCTTTGCCGCAACACAGGGCAACCGGGCGGAAGCGGACCTTGCTCTGGAGCGTGCGCTGGCCGAAGGCATAAGCCCATTGCCATTATTCGCGCATTCATGGCGCATTTGCACCGCCTACGCCGGGTGCGGGCGGCCATGGCGGCAGGCGAAAGCCGCACGGATGCACTCAAGACCCTGCGCCCCCCCGTTTTTTTTAAACGCACAGCCGGATTTAGCCGGGCCCTCGAACTCTGGACACTTCCAGCCCTGACACACGAACTCACCCAGTGGCAGGCACTCGAGCTGGCATGCAAACAGACAGGCGCGCCAGACCAACTCCTGTGCCGCCGCCAGACCGCCATGCTGGCCGCGCAGGCGGCACGTCAGGCCCGCCACTAACGCTGCTGCAGCCCTACTGCGGGGTTCCCCCCTTGTCCACTGCGGCGGCTTTCAGTATAGACTGCCTGTGTGTGTCCGCGTAGCTCAGCAGGATAGAGCACAGGATTCCTATATAAATTGGGCACCATGTCAGGAAACAGCATGGTGAATCCGCTCAAAGTCGGGGAACGCTACGGCCATTTGGCCTTGCCAATCCCGAGCCAAGCCGCCCTCGGGCGGAAGGTGTAGAGACTGGACGGGCGGTGCCTAACGACCTGCTTGCAGGTTTATGGCAAAGGGACAGTCCAGCCCACGAACGCTTTGTCCAACACGGGACAGGGCGGCGGTGAAAACCGTAGTGGGATGAATCCTGGGGCCGTGGGTTCGAATCCCGCCGCGGACACCAACACACATTTTCCAGAACCATGCCGACAGGTGCGCCAGCACCGCCTGCAACATTACCCTCAGTGCTGTTGTGTCACGGCCTTCGGGTAGAACCCGCGTACGACTTTTTCCATGTTCAGGCCCTGCACGATAATGGTGCACACCACCACACCATAGCAGACAGACAGTAGCGGGCCGGGTGGCAGGCCGAGCACCAGCGATACCGATAGACCGCCAGCATACGGCCCTTGTCCCACTGTCGCCGATGCACCGGCAGAATGGACAGCAACAGAGCAACAAGACTGATCGTATCCATACCTGCGCGCGCGGATCGTTTTGGGGCGTGCCGTCAAGAAAAACCGGCACCCCCGTGATGCAATCCGTTACCGCAGAAGGTTCAGACTTCCACCGGCAAGGGTTCAGCAGCAGGCACCTGTGCAGGCCAGTCACGGCAGTTACGCACCGCGCCGTTTTCACGCACGGCGTCCAGCGTTTCGGGGTTGAGGGTAACAAACACCCACCCACCCTGATCCAGCTTGCCTTCACCCATAATACCATCCGCAGGAAACCCACGGTCAACGGGACCATACACACCCGCGCACCCATGGTTTTCATCCAGCGTGGCCAGCCATGGAGCATCGCCCACCGTCGGGGCCACCGCCACAAAGCACTGGTTTTCCAGAGCACGGGCCTGTGCTGAAATCCGCACACGGTTAAAGCCGTGCAGGGAGTCCGTGCAGGTTGGCACCAGTATCAGCCACGCACCGGCCTCGATCTGCCTACGGGTAAGCATGGGAAATTCGGAATCATAACAGACCGCAGCGCCAATCAGCCCCCACGGCGTTTCAAACACACCGGGCGGATTGCCGGCACGCACACCCCATGACTCGTTTTCAAAACGGGTCATGACATGCTTGTCCTGAAACATGATACGGCCATCGGGTGCGATAAGAGGCGCGCGGTTGCGCACACCCTGCGCCTCGGGTCTGGGCAGGGTGCCGGGCATCAGCCACACACCATGGCGCATGGCCGCACCACGCATGATTTCCAGCAGCGCATCGCTATGGGCGCAGACCGCCTCAAGCTCGGCCCCCGGGTCTGGCGCATCCACCAATGCGGAGGCCACCTCCATGCAGGCATATTCGGGCATAAGCAGCAGGTCGGCATCGGCAGCACCCTGCGCCACCAGCCTGTCCAGATGGGCCGCGTAATCCTCGATCGTGCCAATACGCGCGACTTCCCATGCCAGAACGCCCAGGCGCAAGGGTTGTGTCATGACTGTTTCTCCGGCTGTAACAGAACCTGCGGCACAGGGGCCGCCCGCAATGGTTTAATGAAAAAATCGAGCCAGTGCAGGGTTTCGTCAACCTGTCCGGGTTCTTTCCACATCATGGTGCAGGCCACACCCGGCAGGGGCGAAAACCCCCTTTTGGCCCAGAAGGCATGCAGGGTGCCCGCCCCTTCTGGCCGCAATGGATGCTCGGCAGGCCGCCGCACGGAGCAGAATACTGCAAATTCTGCCCGGCTGTCGGTCAGAGCGTAGCGTTCACGTTCCTCAAAAAACCGCACACCCAGCCCCTGCCCCCGGTAAGAGGGCAAAAGAACGGATTCGCCAAAATAAAAGAATTGGTCAGGAGAAAGCCCACGCGCCTCGAACGGTGCGCGCACATCCGGTGCCTCATCACGCAACGGCAGGCAGGACGAGGCCCCAATTACCTGTGCGCCATCCCGTGCGATCACTACCGCTGCTCCGGGGCTTTTTACATAAAACTCGAGATATTTCTTTTCGTATTCGGCATCGCCCTCATACAGATAGGGCCATTCACGGAATACGGTAATCCGCAGCCGGGCCAGATCGGCCATGATAGGCCTGAGGGCCTCTCCCGAGAGGGTTTCAAGCGTGATACTCATCCACGGTCCGTTTTCCAGCCTTGCCGCCAACACGCTTGCGCGCCTGCCAGCCGGGGTCAACCCCCGACCGGGTTGCCCCATACAAAACCGGCCAGCCTCAATCCGCTTTCATGAACGCGCCATGAAGATTCAGTTTTACCGAACCCCAAACCCGGGCCAGCCAGCTTTGCCGCCATGCTTCAGGCCGCTGGAGCCAGCACGTTTTCAGGCTGTTCGGCGTCAGGCTGGATACCGTTGGACAACGGGGCTCCATCATCATACGGAGCCAGAAAATCCACCACGGTCTGCCGGTACAGATCCAGCCCCTTATAGCTGGACAAGGCCGGGTCCAGATCCCGCAGAACGCGGTGCAACCGTTTGCGCCACTTGCCTACGCGCATGATGTCGCGCACCGGCATCAGGTAACAGCGAATGGAAAACAGAATGGCGTTGGAGCGCGGCAGGCGATAGAGGGTTTGCAACTCCACCCGCAGATGCACCTTGTCAGCCACGTTCTCAGGCGTGACCGAAGCGCGATCAGCCCCCCAGACCATGAAATTTTCCGGCGAGGTATCCAGCCGGGGGTTGATGGTCATGGTCCAGTTCAGCCGCCGCACCGGTTTTTCGTGCTGCAACATCAGCAGAAAACGCAGGCCACGATCAAACACCCCCATTTCCGCCGCTTTGGGCACGGGAGCGTGCCACTGCCGGAAAGACATGCCCAGATCGAACTTGAGCGACCAGTCCGCCTGCGCGGTCACCATGCCGCCATCCATCCACAGATCGTCCTCACGCTGGTCATGCAGCGTGAAATCTCCCTGCATCTGCCGGGCCATATATTCAAACGGCGGTAACGGCAGGGTTCCGGCATCGCCAAACACGAAGCTCTGCTCGTAACCCAACAGCCGGTTGACCCAGTGCCAGTCCAGCCCTTCGCGCCGCAGGGAAAAATGCTGCGGATACTGATCGGACAGAGTGGTCATGGCCAGTTCGACAAAATCCCACTCTGCCTCACGCATATGGGGCAGAACGATACAGCGTTTGGGATCCTCTTGCAGAATACGCGCTTTTTCCGCGCATTCTGCCACGTAATGCTCGTCAATATCGAACGTGTTACGCATGGCCGCAACCGGGCCACTGCGGATATGGGGCTCCACATTCATGGAATACATATAAATGTCTTCAGGGAACGGAAACGGAAACCGCATGATGGTTTCAGCACTATTCGTTACCTGATAGGGCGGGCGATAACTTTCCCGCGCACTGGTCTGAACGGTCATGCCCGCCTCCTCTTTACAGGTTGAGTGTCAGCGTATCCGTTCTGGCACGGGATACGCAGGTCAGAATGGTACGGCCTTCGGTTTTTTCCTGCTCTGTCAGCACATGATCCCGATGTTCGGGCACACCGTCGAGCACTTCCAGCGCGCAGGCTCCACAGGCCCCGCCACGGCACATGCATGGCGCATCCACCCCGGCATTTTCAAGCGCTTCAAGCAGGGTTTCATCTCCCGCTACCTCTATTGTCTGCCCGCTGCCTGCCAGCACGACAGTAAAAGGCTGCCCCCCTTCAGGCACAAAAAAATGTTCCGAATGAACCTTGGCAGCCGCAAAACCAATCTGTGCCGCCGTCTGCTCCACCCAATTCATGAAACCCTCCGGCCCGCAGAAATACAGATGGGTGGCGATATTTTCCTCCGCCATCCGCTGTTTCATGCCCACATCTTCGGGCGGACGGTCATGAATGAAAATCCGCGCAGGCGGTAGACTGGCAAGCAGCGCCTCAAAAGCCGGTTTTTCCTCCGGGCGGCAGAAATGGTGCAGGGTATAGTCCGCCCCGGCCGTTTCCAGCGCGCGAGCATGAGCAAGAAAAGGCGTGATACCAACCCCAGCGGAAAGAAGAAGGTGCCTTCTGGCTTTTTTAACCACAGGAAACAGGTTGGCGCTGCTCAGCACCGTAATAGGTGTGCCGTCCTGTGCCTTGTCATGCAGGAAAACCGAGCCCCCGCGCGACTGCGGCGCACGCCGCACAATCACGCTCAGTTCGCGCCCATCAGGCGTTGCGGACACAACGGAATAGGCATTTTTGTAACGCCGCGCCTCATCCCCAAACCCGAGCACCACATGGCTGCCCGCAGACACGGCAGGGAAGCGCCCCCCCTGCGCCACAAGCACGAATTTGCGCAAGGTCGGTGTCAGCACGTCCACCGAGGCAATAACAGCCGGATAACCAGAACGTTCAACCATGACGGGCCGCCGCCTCCATTGCCTGCAACAGGATTTCGGGCTCGCCTACCCCCATGTAAGCCCCCAGCCCGCGTGAGTAATGCTCGCGCACGAACAGGGTGGTGCCGCAGCCAAGGCAGCGCACCGTATCAGCCGCCACCCCTTCGTTAAGCGTATCGCAATGCACACAGACCACACGCCGTGCCACATCACGCGGGGGAGCAAACTGCACCTCGCCCGTGCCCAGCCCTGCTGCATCCGCCACAATGGCCACACGCGCCAGAAAAGAGGCACCACCCGCCGCATACAGCCTCAGCCCCACCCGCTCACGCGCCAGCCGCCCGGCCAGCCGTTCCAGCAGGGCGGTAGCAGAACGCAAAAGGACTTCCCCTTCTCCTGTATCCGCCATGGCCGTTGCATCGGACACGACTGTCCATACCTCTGGTGTGGCGGCACCGCAGCCCTCGGGCAGGGGGCAGGCCGCCTCATCACGAACATACAGGTGCCGCACACCCGACGCGTCCAGAACCAGTGGGGCAAAAGGCAGTTGACTGCTGACGATCACGCTCTTTTCTCCTCCCCGCATGGTCTACAGACAGACAATGCGGCAACCCTGTTTTTTCAGCCTTTGACGGTACGTTTTTTCTTTTCGGGATCATCAAACGGAAGCTGATGTGTAACGCCGGGCAGGCTCTCATCGCCTGAACGCACGACAATGCTCCGCCCCGGCACTGCGTAAGGCACATCCATACGCGCAAGGGCCATGGAACGCCCTGTCAGCGTGGAAACCATACCGCAGGTAACGGTACCCACACGCTGCTCGCCATCGTACACACCCGCCCCGGCCTCGGCTGCGGTCATGCCTTCAAGCAGCAGCCCGAAAATTTTGAACCGCTCACGCCCCTTGAGCGCATAATGCGCGGGCGCACCACGGAAATGCGTCTTGCCCGGGCTGACCGTGAAATCCAGCCCCAGTTCCCACAACGTATCCCCGGCAAGATCCTGCTCGAATGGATACATTTCGGAATTGTCGTAGGGATAGAACAGCAGATAGCTTTCCACCCGCAGCAGATCGAGTGCGGTAAAGCAGACAGGCACAATGCCATCTGCTTTACCATCCGCCAGAATTGTATCCCAGATCAGCGGTGCGTCAGTGCCTTTGCAGAAAATTTCGTATCCACGCTCGCCCGTGTAGCCCGTGCGCGAAATCATAACCGGCGCACCGAACAGCGTTGTCTGCATATGGCTGAAATAGTTGAGCTGGCGGATACCCGGCACATGGCGGGCCAGAAAATCAACCGCAACCGGCCCCTGCAACGAAAGGTCGTGCAGGTCGTCATCAAAAAGCATGGCGGCGTTACGCCCCACCACAGCCTGCGCCAGCATTTCATGCAGGGTGCCAGCCCCATGCACCACCATCCAGCTATTGGGGCCGGTGCGGTACAGCAGGCAGTCATCAATAAACTTGCCGTCATCATTGAGGGCCGTGGCATAGACCGAACGGCCCGGCTGCACCTTGCTGACATTGCGGCTGGTTGCATAATCCAGAATGGCCGTGGCGTGCGGGCCAACCAGATGCACTTTTTTCAGCCCTGAAACATCCATAAGCCCGGCCCGCGTGCGCACAGCCACATGGTGGTCCTGCAGGTTGGAATCGTAGCTCCAGGCCGTGCCCATGCCGTTCCAGTTTTCAAGGGCGGAGCCAAGGGCACGGTGGCGATCTGCCAGAGTGCTTGAACGCCAGCTAGTCGTCATGTCTTTCAGTCCTTACTACGCCAGAGCACCCCGCCATGGTGGCAGAAACCACCAAGGCGGAAGCCATCATATTCCTGTCCATTACGAATGTGAAAAGATCATGCGTTATAGAGTGCATAAATTTTTCTTATTCCAAGACAATTCTTTTACAGACAGGCTATTTTTACCAAATCCCTCTCAGCCGGAAGCCCGCACACGCGCCTGTTCGACCGGTGCCAGAAACGCCTCAAGCGAGTCATCCATCGCTTCCATCCACGGTGTATGGTGTGGGGGTGCCATGGTGCCGGTCAGCACTGAACGGTAACTACGGTCACGGAAGGTCATGATGCCCTCTTCCTTGTCGTGTTTCCATTCCTTGAACAGCGCCGCCACCTGATCGAGATCAAAGGGCGGATAATCGGTATAGGTCATCAGGTCGCGCACGTAGTCTGTCTGGAAATCAATTTCCTGCGTGGCATTTTCCAGCGCCTGATCACGCGCGACCCATGCCTTGCTATCCGCCAGCATATCGGCCCGACCGGGCAGGTCCAACTTTTCCATGATAACATCACGCGCAAACCATGCCTGCGCATCGAACATGTTAAAGGTGTAATACTGGTCCTGCATACCCAGATAGAGCAGCTTGGGGTTGTCTATCCAGCATATGCCCTTGTACAGGCTTACAGGATACAGACAATTATGCGTTTTCAGGCGTAGATAGTCCGGCAGGAACGGGAAGTAGTGCTTGTAGCCCGTGCACAGGACGATGGCATCCACCTTTTTTGTGGTTCCATCCTGAAAATGCGCAATATCCCCATCAACCTTGAGAAGAAGCGGATGTTCCTCAAACCCTTCTGGCCATTTAAAGCCGAGCGGCTTGGAGCGATAGGAAAACGTGATGGATTTTGCGCCATATTTGTAGCACTGGCTGCCAATATCCTCCGCCGAATACGAACTGCCAACCAGCAGCACATCCTTGCCCGCGAACTCATTGGCATCACGGAAATCATGCGCATGCAGGATACGGCCGGGAAAAAGATCGAATCCGGGAAAGGACGGCACATGCGGTGTTGAAAAATGCCCAGAAGCAACAATCACATAATCAAACCGCTCGGAATAGACATGCGCGCTGGTAAGGTCTTCCACCGTGACAAGGAAGTTATCGGCCTCTCCATCCCACTGAACATCACGCACGGATGTGCTGAAGCGCATATCGCCTTCAAGATTGTCACGCTTGATACGCCCGACAATATAATCCAGCAGCACTTCGCGCGGCGGATAGGACGGAATGGGCCGCCCGAAATGCTCTTCAAAAGAATAATCAGAAAACTCAAGCCCTTCCTTGGGGCCATTCGACCACAGGAACCGGTACATGCTGGCGTGGACAGGCTCGCCATATTCATCCAGCCCGGTGCGCCATGTGTAGTTCCACATACCGCCCAGTGTCGCCTGTTTTTCAAAACAGACCAGTTCAGGCACTTTTTCGCCCGCCTTGCGCGCCGCGCCGAAGGCTCTCAGCGCTGCCAGCCCGCTCGGGCCCGCGCCAATAATCGCCACTCTTTTTGCTGTCATGCTCACACGCGCTCCCTGTTCACGGCCGGGCTTTCAGCCTGCCGTATTGTCTGTCACTGCAAGAACATTCAGGATCTGACCCGGCTCTTGTCCGGGTCATAGGCTGGAAAAAACGTGACCTTTACAGGAATTCTCTTTTGCAACCCATCAAGCTGGCCAATTTCCAGCATGCGCCCGGACTCGGCCACCGCCGTATCGACCCGCGCCAGCGCAATGCTTTTTCCCAGCACGGGCGACAGGCACGCACTGGTAATACTTCCCACCCTAGCACGCCCGTCATAAACGGCATCACCATGGGCAAGATGTTCGTTAGACAGGCTCTCCAGCCCTACCAGCTTGCGCCGGGGGGCCTGCCTGCGCTGTGCCAGCGCCTGAGAGCCTATGAAATCATCCGTTTTTGAGGCCGGCACCGCAAAACCGATCCCTGCCTCGAACGGGTCTGTTTCCGAGCAGAACTCATAGGCGGCAAAGGCCAGCCCTGCCTCGATCCGCAGCCAGTCAAGTGCATCAAGCCCCAGCGGCACCATGCCTTCTGGCTGGCCCGCTGCCCACACGGCTTCCCACACGGCATGGGCATGGCGCGGATGGCACCAGATTTCGTAACCCAGTTCACCCGTATAGCCGGTGCGCGACACCAGAACCGGCACCCCCGACGGCCCGCCCACACGCCCGATGGTAAAGCGGAACCATTTGAGCGCGGCAATGTCGGGCTGCGTGGGCGGGGTCCAGATCAGTGGCGCCAGAATGGCGCGGGTCTGCGGCCCCTGCACCGAGATATTGTGCAACTGATCGGTGGACGAGCGCACAAAGGCATGCAGCCCGTGCTCCACCGCAAGGGCGCGCAGCCATTCTCCGCAATACTCATCCCCGCACACCAGACGGAACGCCTGAGGGGCAAGACGGAAAACGGTCGCATCGTCCAGCATGCCACCATGGGGGTAGCACAATGCGGTGTAGACCACCTGCCCAACCGCCAGTTTGAGAATATCGCGCGTGGCGGCCAGTTGCAGCAGGGCCTGTGCATCCGGCCCGGTTATTTCAAACTTGCGCAGGGCCGACAGGTCCATGACACAGGCACGCGTGCGGCAGGCCCAGTATTCCGCTACAGCGCCGTACCCCTCAAAACGCGCAGGCAGCCAGAAGCCCTTATATTCGACAAACTGTGCGCCCTGCGCGGCAAGGTCAGAATGAAAACCGCTCTGCCGCGTCATGATCGCGGGTGCTTGTGGTGTCATGCGATGGGCAACCCCGCTGGAAATGGCACTGTCGCGGTCATAAACCCGCACATGGATATCGGTCGGCTGCCAGCCATTGGCCTCTGTCACGTCATCCGCGCAGGAGGACGATGCACAGACAAGGTCTGTCAGGGCGCGCAGCAGCACGTAATCCCCCGGCCGGACCATGGCTCGGCACTGGTAATGGCCCCGCATTCCTGCACCTGTGTGTTGAAAAAGAAGTTGATGGCAGGCCAGCCGCTCCGGGGCGTCAGCCCCTCGCCTTGCAGCACCGCATTAAAATTATCGCTACAGTTGGCATGGCCGGGGTAGCCAGTGTCATCGTAGTATTTCGCGGTGCAGGCCAGCAGGAAGGCATCATGCCGCCCTACCGTGTCCTGCACGACCTCAATCAGAGGCTGCAGGCGACTGTCGAGAAAACGCCCGTGCAGGCCGGGCACAGGCAGGGCATGCCCCTGCACCGTGCGCGTGGCCGTGGCGTCCAGCCGTATTCCTGCCCCTGAGCCAGCGCCTGTGCATCAAACGCCAGAAAATCGGAGCACTGGCGGCCTTGCACATCAATAATCTGGATATAGTCGCCCTTGCGCACCCGGTAACACACGGCTGTCGCGGCGGGCACGCGCACATCTTGCACAATGGGGGCCAGCGGCTCGGGCAGGCGCTCAGGCCCCTCGGGGGCTGGTGTAAAATGCAGGTCATACGCGCCCGGGGCATTGGACTGATCGGGCATCATGTCTTCAGCCGGAAGATCGAGCACGATTTCGCCATCGGCCAGCACATCAAAACGGCAGCCCGTACCCGCCTGCTCATCGGCAGTGAACAGGGCGTAGAGGCTTTCGCCCTCCGCCGCCTGCGGGACTGGCTGTTGCGGTAACACGGCACGCAGAACGCCCTCAGGTGCCGCCAGCACGCCCGCCTGCCCGCCATCAACGGTAATGACTTCAAGGCCCTCGCCCGCTCGGACCGTAAACCGCCGGGGGCCACTGCCCCCCGCCACCCGAACAGGTGCCGCTTTATGCTGCGGTGCAAACAAGAGTGTCATGGCGCTACGCCACTCCCCGTCCGTTTCTCTTACGGAACAAGACTAGGGAGAGCAGATGCGTTTTCTCAATGGTGCCTTTTGGCACCATTCCCCCCTCATACGCGCACGCCCATGCGCCATAATGGCTTGACAGAACCATCCCCCAAACGAAACAATCAAAGACGATGCGGACTCGACGCGGCAGAGCCCGACAAACGCCAGCCCTATCCGGCACCCGGCTTCTGCGGCACGGGAGAAAAAAGACAATGGGAACATGACCGGCACCATACCGCCGGACAGCCACACAGCCCCCTTTATGGAACAATGGCTGGCCGAACTGGGGCATGTCGCGGGCCATATTGGCGGCGCGGATTTTCACACACGCCTCCTGTCCGTTTTTTCCCGCCTTATTCCACACCAGTCTTCCTGGATTATCGCCTATGCGCCGGGGGTGCTGCCCCATGTGCTGCATACGGAGGATGTCGAGTCCACGGCCTTTAGCGACTACAGAAACCATTTCCGCACGTTCGACCCGTTCTGGCATTTATGGCGCAGTCAGGCCCGCCAGCCCGTGGCATCGCTCTCCACGCTGGACAAGGCGGTAAAACCTTACGAATACACTTCAATTTTCCAGAAAAACTGCGGCTTTTCCGATGAGCTGGCCATTATCCTGCCCATCCTGTCCAATACCTGCATCATGCTGTTTCTCCAGCAGACGGACAGGCCTTTTACCCAGAAGGAAATCAACCGCGCCCGGCTGGTGCAGCCGCTTTTCTATGGCCTGCACCAAAGCCATATCAACCAGACCCTACAGGCATGGAGCCGCACCACGCCCCATACCGAGGCACAGGCGGCCAACCGCCCGGACAGCGAAGGCGCGCTGGTTCTGGACCGCCACCGCAACCACCTACATGCCAACGCCGCATGGCGCACGGCGGAGGCACGCCATGGCGCACCGTTCCGCCGGGCCCTGCACCGGCTGCTCAGAAGCACGGATGGCCTGATACCGGGCCACAGCCCCACAATACTGGAAGAAAACGGCTTTACCCTGAGCCTGCAAGCCCTGCCCGAAGACTGCCCGCTGGCACCCGCAGGCTATCTGCTGACCCTTACCCCCGGCACCACACAGGCGCCGCTATCCGCCCTGCCGGGCCTGCATGTAACCCGGCGCGAGCAGGACCTGCTGGAACTGCTGCTGCAAGGCCGCAACACGGGCGAAATCGCCCAGACACTGGGGATCAGCAAAGGAACGGTCAAAAACCACCGTCAGCGGCTGTACCGCAAGGTGGGCGTTACCACCGAAAGGGGGCTGCTCAGTCGCCTGCAGGCCCTTCGGCAGCAGTAATCAGCCGGCCAGACCCTGTGCAGCCTGCAAGGTGTTCTGGAGCAGGCAGGCGATGGTCATCGGCCCGACACCACCGGGTACGGGCGTAATGGCGGCGGCATGGGGGTAAACCTCGTCAAACGCCACATCCCCCACAATGCGTGAGCCCTGCGCCGTTTCCGCGCGGTTGATACCGACATCGATCACCACCGCACCGGGCTTGATCCAGTCGCCTTTCACAAGGCCGGGATGCCCGGCCGCAACCACCACGATATCCGCCCGGCGAGTTTCCGCCGCGACATCGCGCGTTTGCAGATGCGTGACCGTAACCGTGCAGCCCGCCTGCTGCAAAAGCCGCGCCATGGGCCGCCCCACAATGTTGGAGCACCCCACCACTACGGCGTGCAGCCCAGCCAGTTCAGGCAGCACCGACTGCAGCAACATCATGCAGCCCTTGGGCGTGCAGGGAATAAACCCGTCATGTCGCCCTACGGCCAGAAGCCCGGCATTGACGATATGAAAACCGTCCACATCCTTGGCGGGGGAAATCGCATCCAGCACCGCATCCCGGTCGATCTGCGGGGGCAGAGGCAACTGCACCAGAATACCGTGCACGGTTTCATCCGCATTCAGGGTGGCAATCAGGCCGAGCAGTTCAGCCTCCGATGTGCTGACCGGCAGGTGATGCGAAACCGAGCGCATGCCCGCCTGCTCTGTCGCGCGGATCTTGTTGCGCACATAAACGGCGCTGGCGGGGTCATTCCCCACCATCACCACGGCAAGAGTTGGAAGAATACCATGAGCGGAATGGAGGTTTTCAGCCTCCTGCCGTATTTCGTTCCTGAGCTGGCGGGCATAAGCCACGCCGTTGATCAGCTTTGCGTCTGCCTCCATGACACGATCCCCTCCATCCGCTCAGGAAACGAAAACAATGGTTTTGTTGCCGTTCATGATTGTACGCATTTCAATATGGTAGCGCACCGCACGCGCCAGCACGCGCCGCTCGATGTCACGCCCCTTGCGGATCAGGTCATCGGGGCTATCCGCATGGGAAATCCGCTCCACGTCCTGTTCAATAATCGGGCCTTCGTCCAGATCACGCGTAACATAATGCGCGGTGGCACCAATAAGTTTCACGCCGCGTTCATAAGCCTGATGGTAAGGGCGTGCGCCCTTGAAACCGGGCAGGAAGGAATGGTGGATGTTAATGCACCGGCCTGAAAGAGCCGCCGCCATGTCGTTGGAGAGAATCTGCATATAGCGCGCGAGCACGACCAGATCGGCACCGCTTTCCTCCACCACGGCAAGAATGCGGGCTTCCTGCTCGGCCTTCGTGTCCTTGGTTATCGGCAGATAGTGGAAAGGAATGCCGTAAAAATCGATATCCTTATAGGTTTCTTCAGTATGGTTGGCGATAATGCCAACAGGTTCGATCGGCAGTTCGCCAATACGCCAGCGGTAGAGCAGATCCACCAGACAGTGATCGAACTTGGAAACCATGATCACGACCTTGGGGCGGTAGGACTGGCAGTTCAGCCGGTAATCCATGCCGAATTCCCCGGCCATGGCATCTACCAGCACACGCACCTCGGCCTCGGTAGTCTTGCCTTTGACGATATCGAACATGATCCGCATGAAAAAACTGCCGCTACCCACATCATCATACTGCTGGGCTTCGGTAATATTCGCGCCGGCTTCATACAGCGTCTGACTGAGTGCCGCGACAATACCCGGTCGGTTAGGGCAGCTCAGGGTCAGGATATAGCCTTTGGCATTGGGAGACAGTGTCGACATGCGTCTTTGATCCATTTCCTAGGAAAGTGCGCCATTCATAGCGACATGAAGATCATGGAACAGGCTTTCCGCAAAGCTGCGGAAGACAAGAAACTCATACGTAACCGGGTTTCGTGCAACCTGCCTGAGAATAACCGGAATATGCCCCGCCAGTGTCAGAGCCACATGGCCGGGCTCAAACACCGCGTCATGCAGGTCCACGGGCACGAGGCGGCCTGCCACCTCACGCGCCTGCGGGCCGGACAGCAACAGGCTGGTGCGGCTGTCGCTCTGGCTGGTCAGGGCGCAGACATCGCCACAGCAGGCACGCAGGCGCGCCATCAGCCCCTCGCCTTCGGCTGTGTTGCCGGGGCCTGCGAACGCCAGCCACTGGGTGGGGCCACACCAGACAAACACCACCTGCCCATCTGCCGTTGATACGGCGCGGGGCTGTTCGGGCAGATCCACCCCAAAGGTTTCACGCACCCGCTCCACCAATGCGGTCCGCCCACCCCCGGCAAACGCGCCGAGGCTAACAGCCTCACCCATGGGGGCCAGAGCCAGCACCGTATCACCAACCCGCACGGGGTCGGCACTCACGGGGGGCTGGGCAAACAGAGACTCAACCATGCACACGCGCTCCCTCGGGATCGACAAAGACAGGGGAAACCACACGGGCCCGGACAACCGTTCCCGCCAGTGGATTATGCAGGGCCACGATCTCGCCATGCCGCGCCGGGCCGTTGGACAGCAGGCCAAGCCCGATCCATGACCCCAGCGTGGGAGAAAACGCCGCCGATGACACCCAGCCCTGATCCGACGCCGCCGTAGCGGCAGCACCATCAGGCAGCAGATGCGCGCCCGCCACCACCTGCTCCGCCGGGTTAAGCGGTTGCAGGCCCACAAGGGTTGGCCGCGCGGGGTCTGTCAGGGCCGCACGCTGCGCCATGTGTTTACCAATAAAGTCCTTGCGGGTGGACAGCATGCGCCCCATGCCCAGATCATGCGCTGTGGTCTGGCCATTGAGTTCCGGCCCAGCGGGGTGGCCTTTTTCGATACGCATGACACCCAGCGCCTCGGTACCATAGGGGGCGATGCCATAGGGTGCCCCCACCTCCATCAACCTGCGGGCCAAAGCATCGCCATAACGGGCAGGCACGGCCAGCTCGTAGGCCAACTCGCCGGAAAAGGACAGGCGGAACAGCCGCGCCGGAACGCCGCCGCACACACTAACCTCCCCCGCCGCCATATAGGGGAAAGCCTCGTTGGAGAGGTCAAAGGCCGGGTCCACCACATGGCTCAGCACGGCGCGTGCCTGCGGCCCCGCCACGGCAATCTGTGCCCATTCATCCGTTACGGAAATAAACTGCACATCCAGTTCCGGCCACAGCCACTGGTGGCAGAATTCCAGATGCGCCATGACACCCCCCGCATTAGCGGTGGTAGTGGTCATGACATAATGGGTCTCACCCAGCCGGGCGGTGGTGCCATCGTCATAAGCAAAGCCGTCCTCGCGCAGCATCAAGCCGTAGCGCGCACGCCCGACCGGCAGCTTTTTCCACGCGTTGACATAAACACGCTCCAGAAACTCCGCCGCATCCGGCCCCTGAATGTCGATCTTGCCAAGGGTTGTGACATCGCAGAACCCGACAGCCTCGCGCACGGTGCGCACCTCGCGATTGACTGTCTGCAACCAGTCCGTCTCACCCGGACGGGGGTACCACTGCGCGCGCTGCCACAGCCCGTTGGCCGTAAACACAGCCCCCTGACTTTCCGCCCACTGATGGGTGGGGGGCAGACGGGCTGGCTTGAAATGCCGCCCGCGATGCGCCCCGGCCAGCGCGCCAATCGCCACCGGCTGGGTGGGGGGGCGAATAAGCGTGGTGCCGGTCTGCCCGATAGCGCGCTGCGTAATTTCGGCCAGCAGAGCAATGGCATTGACGTTGGATGTCTTGCCCTGATCGGTTGCCATGCCCAGCGTGGTGTAGCGCTTGAGATGCTCGACCGACACAAACCCTTCACGCGCGGCCAGCGCGACATCCTTGGCCGTAACATCGTTCTGGAAGTCCACAAAAGCCTTGGCCCACCGGCCTGAAGGCACGCCAGCAAGCGCGTGAAACAGCGGAGCAATGGCGCTGGATTCGGCCTCGGCTACGGGCAAGGCGGGCTGATCCGCCTCAAAACCGCAGGCTTGCGCGGCCCGTACACCGGCCTGCGCCCCATCGCGCAACGCCCCGGCCGTGCTAAAGACCCCGGCGGCTGCACCGGCCACCACCATGCCGGGAGGCAGGGCGGCAGGCAGGAACGCGCACAATGTCTCATCATAAACCGGGCGCATGCCCTGGTGCGTGGTCAGCGCGATATTGGGCGACCACCCGCCTGACATGGCCAGCAGATCGCACGCAAAGCGCTGCTCACGGCCCTGTGCATCGCGCACGCTCACGCCGCTGACAGCCAGACGGCCCTGCACGGCGCTGACCGCCCCACCGGGCACGAACGGCACGCCACAGGCCTGCGCCACCTGTGCACCCTGCCCTTCACCCGCGGGCCGTGAATCCACGATCGCCGCAACCGACACCCCGGCCCGCGCCAGATCAAGCGCGGTGCGCAGGCCATCATCATTGCAGGTATAGACAACCGCCCGCCGCCCCGGCGCTACGCCAAAGCGGTTCAGATAGGTCCGTACCGCCCCTGCGAGCATAACACCCGGCGTGTCGTTACCCGGAAACACAATAGGGCGTTCAACCGCGCCAGCCGCCACCACGCACTGCTGCGCCACAATACGCCACATACGCTGGCGGGGCTGCCCTTTTTCGGGCTGGGGCTGATGATCGGCCACCCGTTCCAGCGCGCCATAGGTGCCACCATCATAAGTGCCGAACACGCAGGTGCGTTCCATAATGCGCACTTCGGGCAGGGCTTCCAGCGCCGCACGCGCCTGCTCGACCCAGCGCCATGCGGGCGCGCCATCAAGCTGCCTGTGCTCGGCCCGCAGGCGGCCACCTGTCAGGCTGTCTTCCTCGCACAGGATCACCCGCGCGCCGACCGACCAG